>JBHAQQ010000134.1:0-4845 GCA_041830435.1 Corynebacterium sp. | reverse complement strand
GCCAGCTTCGGCTGGTTTCCAATAGCCCAATCCCCATTCGCCATGCGTCTCTGGAGTGGTGGTCAACGGCACGTTCCGCGGTTGTGTACATCCAACGACGATCGGAACGGGCGTCGAATCCGATGCTGCTGTTGCTGCCTGGTGTCCGCCTACTGGAACTCCAAATGCCCGTAGCACTTCTGCACTATTGACTGCGGCTTGTTGTGCGGTGCAATTACCCGCAGCAGTTGTGATTGCCAGGCGTATCGTTCCGGCACGATGAAGCGCCGCTAATACTGCCAATGCGAGTGCATCATCGATGCCAGTATCTACATCAGCAACAATTAGCGGCGCTTCCATGCCCCACATGCTACAGGCAGCTAGCTACCTAATGGCAGTAGCCGCAAGTCCTTGCGCAAGATCTTGCCTGTTGCGGACTTAGGAATTGCGTCAATCATTTCCACAATTCGCACCTTCTTGTATGGGGTGACTCGGTCAGCGATCCACGCCATCAACTCCTCTGGGTCGATGTGTGCCGGTGAGCCATCCGCAGATACCTGCGGAACCACGAATGCTCGTGGGATTTCTTCACCATCTTCCTCACGGACATATCCCACTACTGCCACATCGGAGATGTCTTCGCGGGTGAGAATCAGTGCTTCCAGTTCCGCTGGCGCTACCTGGTAGCCCTTGTACTTGATGAGTTCCTTGGCGCGGTCAACCACGTATGGGTTCGCGAGGTGGTCCAGGACTACGATGTCGCCGGTGCGTAGCCAGCCGTCTTCGGTAATTGTGGCGGCAGTGGCTTCGTCGTTCTTGTAGTAGCCGAGCATGACCTGTGGGCCACGGACCCACATTTCGCCCGGGGCGGAACGTTCGCCGGGTTCGGTTGGCGGGTCAATTTCTGGCAGTGCATCGTCCGTGAGATCTACGACCTTGAACTCAGTGTTGACGAGTGGTGGCCCAACGGAATCCAGCGGTGTCACACCCTTGATCGAGTTGTGGGTAACTGGCCCGGTCTCGGTCATGCCGTAGCCCTGGAGCATTTGTACTCCCAGGCGTTCCTCGACGGCCATGGCCAGCTGCTTGTCGAGTGCTGCAGCACCGGATTGCACGCCCTTGAGGCTGTTGAGGTTGAAATTATCGACCATAGGATGCTTTGCGAGGGCCACGGCAATTGGTGGGGCAATGAAGGAAAAGTCGATCGAGAACTGCTCGTGGACGCGCAGGAAGAGTTCCAGGTCGAATTTTGGCAGAGTCACGAGTGTGCCCCTGGTGAACAGCACACCGCCCACCAGGCAGTTCATGCCGTAGATGTGGAAGAACGGCAACACCGCCATTGCTACTGAACCTGGCCCCATGCCGTTATCTGCGAAGCTTGGGCGCATCTGGTGGAGGTTGGCAACGAGGTTGTAGTGGCTCAGCATCACACCCTTTGGCACGCCGGTGGTGCCGGATGAGTACGGCAGAACTGCTACATCGGTCTTCGGATTGATGTGCACTTCCGGTGGGGTGTGTCCTTCCTGCAGCATCGCCAACAGGCCGTGTTCTGGGTCGGTGAGGTTGATGATGTTGTCCGTTGGAACACCGGCTTCGGCCGCTCCGGTGAACCCGGCGTCGCCCAACAGATCCGTGGTGAAGACCAGTACCGTGTCGGAATTTGCGAGCTGCTTAGTGATGTCAGCGGCGTTGGCGAGGCTTCCGATGGTGGTGACCGTGGCACCGCAACGCAGAATGCCGAAGTAGGCAATGATGAATGCAGGTGAGTTCGGGCAGTGCAGTGCCACGATTTCACCAGGTTTCACTCCGCGGGCGGCGAGCGCTCCAGCAAAGGCCTCGGCGCGCAACTTCAACTCGCCATAGGTGGTTGCCTGCCCATTGAGTCCGTCAATGACAGCTGTGAGTTGCGATTCTTCTGGTGTGAGATCAGCAAAGATTGCATCGAAGAGGGATTGCTCTGGAATGGTGATTGTGGGACGTGTGCTGGAGATCGGCATTGCAGGTTCCTTTCTGGCGAACATGGCCCGAGCGGATGGGGTTAGGGTTGCAAGAATTGCAAGTCGTTCAAGTGCGCAATTGCTGCCAATATATTGATTTGCTGACAAATATATATTTATTGACGCAATTGCATATAAAGCAATAACATTCACTCAATGTGATGCCTGTCACCTTGATTGGTGTTAAAGTGAGTCTAACGAATGCGGCGTGGGCTCGCAGGAAAATCAACAAAAAATCCCCCACCGTCGAACACCATCAACATTCCCCCTGCAACCTCCCCGCTACAAGCGCTCATCCAAAGCACAACCAAGGACCCAGTCTTGATCACCATGAACACATCGAATTCGAATCCCCCACCGAACATGACGCTGCGTGAGTTTCTCACCACCACCCCGCAGGACTGCCAACATCACAGCCTGAAAAAGTTCGCAGTAATCATTGCCCCCATCAGTGGACTCATCCTTGCCACCGTACTTTTTATCCTATTTCGCAGCGCTGTGCTGGCCATTAGCCTGGGAACACTCCAGGCATTCGCGCTTATCTTATTGGCGTTGATCACCTATCGCTACAGCGGTGGTCCTCTTGATGAGGATTGACCCACCGCTGATCCCCGCTATTTAGCTTTCCATGACATCATGCAACACAATGGTTTGGTCGCGGCCAGGACCCACACCAATGTAGGAAATACGGCACCCGGACAGCTCCTCTAAGCGGCGAACATACGCTTGCGCCTTTTCTGGCAGCTCTTCAAAGGTGGTGCAGCCCGTAATGTCCTCATCCCATGCTGGCATGGTTTCGTAGATTGGGGTGGCGTGGTGGAATTCGGTTTGCGTCATTGGCATTTCGTCGTGACGTACACCGTCCACATCGTATGCCACGCAAATTGGGATCTCGCCAATGCCGGTGAGCACGTCCAGCTTGGTGAGGAATAGGTCGGTAAATCCATTTACCCGGGAGGCGTAGCGGGCGATGACGGAGTCATACCAGCCAGTACGGCGCTTACGGCCGGTGTTCACACCAACTTCGCCGCCGGTTACCTGTAGGAATTCGCCCCACTTGTCGAAAAGCTCGGTTGGGAATGGGCCGGCACCTACGCGGGTGGTGTAGGCCTTGATGATGCCCAATGAGGCGGTGATGCGGGTTGGGCCAATGCCAGCACCCACGCACGCTCCGCCGGTGGTTGGATTCGAGGAGGTAACGAATGGGTAGGTGCCGTGGTCGACATCCAGCATGGTGGCTTGGCCACCTTCCATCAGTACATGCTTACCTGCGTCGAGGGCTTGGTTGAGCTCCAGTGCGGAGTCAATGATCATTGGGCGGAGGCGGTCGGCGTAGGACAGGAAGTATTGGACTACTTCTTCTACGTCCACTGGGCGCCGGTTGTAGATTTTGACCAGGATTTGGTTTTTCTGTTCCAGGGCGGATTCAATTTTTTGCCGCAGGATGGACTCGTCCAGCACGTCTTGTGCGCGGATGCCGACGCGGCCTACTTTGTCTTGGTAGGTTGGCCCGATGCCCCGGCCGGTGGTGCCGATTGCGCGCTTGCCGAGGAAGCGTTCCGCTACTCGGTCGATTGCGATGTGGTAAGGGGCTACCAGTTGGGCGTTTGCGGATACGCGCAGGCGGGAGGCGTTTGCACCGCGGGCTTCGAGGCCGTCGATTTCTTCGAAGAGCGCTTCGAGGTTCACCACACAGCCGTTGCCGATGATTGGGGTGGCGTTTTCGGAGAGCACGCCTGCTGGCAGGAGTTTGAGTTCGTATTTTTCTCCGCCGACTACGACGGTGTGGCCGGCGTTGTTGCCGCCGTTTGGCTTGACTACGTAGTCAACTTTTCCACCGAGGATGTCGGTGGCTTTGCCTTTACCTTCGTCGCCCCATTGGGCGCCGACAACGATGATTGCTGCCATGTTGGGCCTTATCTTGTGTGGTGTTTTTAACGGTTGTTTATCTTAGCTGGGTGGTGTACGCAATGCGAATGCCGGGGAGTGTTTGCTCCCCGGCATGGTTGGTGGGTGGGCGTGTTTGCCACGCCCTGTATTCGACGCCGTCTCCGGTTGCCGATCCTGTTGGATTAGCGAATTTGGGACAGGATGCGCAGGCCTCCTGGGGAGGTCAGCGCCCAGACTCCCGCGATGAGTGCTGCGAGGCCGCCGCCGAGCGACAGGAGGGCGATGATGAAGCCGATGATGTTGCCCGCTTCGGTGGACTTGTCGGTGGTCTTCTCGTCTTCAATGCCTGGCTCAGTTGCTGGAGCGGTGGTGGTTGGCGCAGCCGTGGTTGGCTTCGTGGTAGTTGGCTTGGTGGTGGTTGGCTTGGTGGTGGTTGGAGCCGTGGTGGTTGGCTTGGTTGTGGTTGGTGCAGTGGTGGTTGGCTTCGTGGTGGTAGGTGCAGGAGCGGTTGGCTCAGCAGTAGGCTCAGTGGTTGGAGCAGGAGTCGTCGGCTCTGCAGTCGGCTCAGTGGTAGGAGCAGTGGTGGTTGGCTCTGCAGTTGGTTCTGGTGCAACAGTTGGTTCCGGCGCAGCATTCTCGGTAACCGTCACTGACTTCAGTACCTGACCCGGATCAGTGGTGCAGGTGACATCCACAGCAGCAGTATCACCTACAGCAGCTGCCGTTGCGAGCGCCCTGGACTGTACCAGCGTCTCACCCGTACGTGCCTCGATCACACCAGCTTGCTTGCCTACCAAGGAGATCTGCACGTCATCCACCTGGGAAATAGTGAGCGTTGCCCCCGCCTTATCCAGATCAGCGTTAAGGTTGTCCAGTACGCTCACCGTGTTTCCTACAACTTCGACATTGCCCGGAAGATTGGTAGCTGCGGAACCATCCGTCAGATCTACACTGATGCTCGAAGATTCGATCTCCACGT
>JBHAQQ010000133.1:0-10068 GCA_041830435.1 Corynebacterium sp. | reverse complement strand
GCCATCACCGCATTTGGTCGCGGCGAGTGCTTTGTGGAACGCTACCTGCACCGCGCACGCCACGTGGAAGCGCAAGTCTTGGCCGATACCCACGGCAATATCATCGTCACCTCCACCCGCGACTGCTCCCTGCAACGCCGATTCCAAAAACTTGTAGAGGAAGCACCAGCACCATTCTTGACAGATGAGCAGAACGCACGCATCTACGAATCCGCCAAGGCTATCTGCCGTGAAGCCGGATACTACGGCGCAGGAACCGTGGAATACCTTGTAGGAGCCGACGGTCTGATTTCCTTCTTGGAAGTTAATACCCGCCTCCAGGTGGAACACCCAGTGACCGAGCAAATTACCGGCATGGACCTGGTCAGTGAACAATTCCGCATTGCAAATGGCTTGCCATTGAGCACCACGGAAGATCCAGAGCTTCGTGGACATTCCATTGAATTCCGCATTAATGGTGAGGACGCAGCCAATAACTTCATGCCTGCCCCTGGCCGCATCACCACCTACCGTGAACCTGCAGGCCCAGGCATCCGCATGGACTCCGGACTGGAGGAAGGCGCAGTCATAGGTGGCCAGTTCGACTCGATGCTCGCAAAGCTGATCGTCACTGGCGATTCCCGTGCACAAGCAATTGCCCGGTCCCTCCGTGCGCTGGACGAATACCAGATTGAAGGCATCCCAACCGTCATCCCATTCCACCAGGCAATCCTGCAGGACCCAGCATTCACCGCTCCAAACGGCGACTATCAGGTGTACACCCGCTGGATTGAAGAGGAATGGGACAACCAGCTCCCACCATACGAAGATCCATCCACCCCAGCGGCTGCTGACAGTACCGCCCTGCCACCCGCAATCATCGTGGTGGAAGTCGACGGCCGTCGCGTTGAAGTCAAGGTACCGGGAGAATTGGTGGCTACGCAGGGAGTGCAGCGCGCACCTCGGCGTCGAAGTGCAACAGGCGGAGTGGTTGTCTCCGGCGACACCGTGGTCGCACAGATGCAGGGCACCGTTATCAAGGTTGAAGTTGCCGAGGGTCAAACCGTCGCGGAAGGCGATACCCTGGCAATTCTGGAAGCCATGAAGATGGAAAACCCGGTCAAGGCCCACAAGTCCGGTGTGGTTACCGGGCTTAAGGTATCTGCCGGCGAAGGTGTCACCAAAAACCAGCCGCTGCTCGACATCATTTCCGACGAAAACTAACCCCAAAGGTGCCTGGTCATGGACTCATTCACCAATCAATTAACATCCCAATTTGCCCGGTGGACGAAATCCCGTCGCGGCTATGTCGTGGCAATTGATCAAGGCACCACCTCCACGCGCTGCATTGTCTTCAACGCAGCGGGCGAAGTTGTCACCACCGCCCAACTGGAACACCAGCAAATTTTCCCGCAGCCAGGCTGGGTCGAGCACGATCCTGAAGAAATCCGTCGCAATGTACGGCGCGTCATGGCAGATGCTGTGACACAAGCGGATATATCCTCCGAAGACATCGCCGCCGTCGGCATCACGAACCAGCGCGAAACCACCATCGTGTGGGATCGCACCACCGGCGAACCTGTCTACAATGCCATCGTTTGGCAGGATACGCGCACGGACAAGATCGTCAATTCACTCAGCGAGGAGGTGAAGGAAACGATCGTGCAACGCACCGGTGTGCCCGCGTCGACGTACTTCGCCGGCCCGAAAATTGCCTGGATCTTGGACAACGTTCCCGACGCACGTGAACGCGCTGAGCGGGGCGAATTGGTGTTCGGCACGATTGATTCCTGGATCGTGTGGGAGCTGACGCGGAAGAAGCACAAGCACGTGCACGTCACGGATGTGACCAATGCTTCACGCACCATGCTGATGAATTTGGAAACATTGCAATGGGATCCAGAGCTGTGTGCAGCGCTCAATATTCCATTGTCGATGCTGCCAACAATTGTTTCTTCTTCGGAGGTTGTGGGCAGAGTTCAACGCCCTGGCCCGCTTCACGGGGTGCCGATCGGCGGGATTCTTGGGGATCAGCAGGCGGCGTGTTTTGGCCAGGCCTGCCATCACCCGGGGGAAGCGAAGAACACCTACGGCACAGGCAATTTCTTGTTGATGAACACGGGTACTTCCCCGCAGCGTTCTGAACATGGTTTGTTGACCACGGTGGCGTACCGCATTGGGCATCAGCCGGCGGTGTACGCCCTGGAAGGTTCTATTGCGGTGACGGGTTCTTTGGTGCAGTGGCTGCGGGATAATTTGGGGTTCTTCTCCTCTGCCCATGAGATTGAGGATTTGGCTGCTTCGGTCGAGGACAATGGTGGGTGCTATATCGTTCCGGCGTTTTCGGGCCTGTTGGCGCCGCATTGGAGGCCGGAGGCGCGCGGTGCAATTACTGGTTTGACGCGTTTTATTACGAAGGCGCACTTGGCTCGCGCGGCGCTGGAGGCCACGGCGTTTCAGACTCGTGAGGTTGTCGATGCCATGAATCTCGACGCCGGTGTGCCACTGAAGAGCCTCAAAGTTGACGGTGGGATGGTTGCGAATGGGTTGTTGATGCAATTCCAAGCCGATCAGCTTGGTGTGCCGGTGATTGTTCCGAAAGTTTCGGAGACCACTGCGCTGGGGGCGGCGTTTGCTGCCGGTTTGGCGGTTGGGTTTTTCGAGGATTTGGAGGCCATTCGGGATCTTTGGCAAGAGCGGCAAACCTACATGCCGTCGATGGATCCGAAGGAAGCGGATGCACAATTTGCGGTGTGGGGCAAGGCCGTCGAGCGCACGTTTGATTGGGTAGAATAGCCTCCATTACTCGTGGAAAGGTCGGTTATGACGCACCCAAATAATCCGTATGGATCGCAGTATCCGCAGGGCCGCTCGGATGCGCGAGGCGTTCGTGGTTCCCTGCAAGGGTTTCTGAAGCATCCTTTGGTCAGTGACGTGGCGCAGGCAATGACTCCGCCGGTGCAGCAACCCCAAGATAGTGCCGGTAATGCTGGCACTGTGACCAATGCCGCCAATGCTGCTGTGCCTATGCAACCTGCGCCGGTGTCCCAGCCTGCCCCTGCCAATGACGCCCAGAACAACGTGTTGGCCAGCGATGCGGACAGGACCGATGCCATCAACACACTGGGCGCCCATTTTGCCGAAGGTCGTCTGCGTGTTCATGACTACGACGAACGCACGGCCCGCGCCATCGAAGCGGTGACTATTGCGGATTTGAATGCATTGTTTGTCGATCTGCCTGCGCTTTCCCCGGATATGTCCCATACGCCTGAGGGGATGTACTCCGCACGCGAAATTGAGCAATTTGCACGTCAAGGCAAGCGGGTGCGTGCTGGCTTCATGGCAACCTCAATCCTCCTCATGTTTGCGATCGCGATCGCCATGGGTCCACAAAGTACGATTATTGGGCCGATGTCCATTCTGCTGCCGGCATTCACGTTTGTGTTGTTGTATTTGTTCCGCGTAGGCCCGGATTCCTGGCATCGTCCTAGCCAGGCGCAGTTGGATCGCCAGCGGATCAAGAAGATGAAGATGCAGCAGGAAATTCAACGGCAGAACCGCCGGGCGGTGCGTCGGGAAATGACCAGCGACCTTACGGAAAATGCGCTGCGCTTCGCGAGCAAGAAACTCCGTAAGTTTTAGGTTTTCCGCGCGAACTCCGGGTCCGCTGGGCTGATCCACTGGGCCAGCCGACTGGCAACGTCAGCTAGGACGTCACCGTCAAACCAGTTCTCACCTGATCCACAATCGAAGCAAACAGCCGCAACCCGACCAGCAAGGCACGCTCGTCAAACACGATATCCGCCTGATGCAAATCAGGCCGGTGGTCGCCCTCCCCATTCCAACAGCCCAACCGAGCCATGGACCCCGGCACATGCTCGAGGTACCACGAAAAATCCTCGCCGCCACTGGACTGTGGCGCTTCAACCAACGCATGCGGATCGACCGCCCGCACCGCCTGCGCCAACAACGCTGTCGAGAGATCAGCATTATGCACCGGTGGCACACCCTTCGTGTACTCCAGCTCCACCCCGGCCCCCGTCGGTGCAACAATGTCTGAAATCATCTCCCGGAACATTGACTCCCCATTACGCCAAGCCTGCACGTCCTGCGTACGGAAAGTGCCTTGAAGATGCATGGTGCGAGGAATGGCATTGAATGTTTGACCACCATTCACAGCACCAAAAGCCACCACGGTGCCACTACCAGGAGCCGTGCGTCGAGATGCCAGCATCGGCAATTGGGTCAGCAACAACCCAGCCGCATACGGCAAGTCCTCAGTGAGATGCGGACGGGACGTATGTCCACCCCTGCCATGGAGGTAAATGTCCAACACATCAGCCGCAGAGGTAATCGCCCCAGCACGTACACCAATCTGCCCTGTACGCAGCTTGGGTTCGCAGTGCACCGCAAAGATATGCAGCACATCCTGGAGCACCCCAGCGGCAATAGCATCCACTGCCCCGCCATCCATAACTTCTTCCGCTGGCTGGAAGATGCAACGCACACGCATCCCCAACGCATCTTGACCATGCTGCTCGCAATACGCATGCAGCATCACGGCCAACGCCAGCACAATGGCCGTGTGCATATCGTGCCCGCAAGCGTGCATCACACCCGGATTGACGGAAGCGAACGCCAGGCCGGATTCCTCCGCCACGGGGAGGGCGTCGATATCCCCCCGAAATGCGATGAGAGGCAGAGTCGGATCACCGATATCCACACTGACCCCCTTGCAAGGCAGCACCCGCGGTTGCAGACCTGCGGCCTCCAATGTGGACGCGAGGAACTCAGTGGTGGAGCTTTCCTGGTGAGAGAGTTCCGGATGCTGATGGAGATGCCGACGCCAGGCGATGAACTGCTGCTGGTGTTCCTCCAACCAAGCGTTGGCGAAGTCCACGCAAGTTTGTTCCGTCACGGCGCGCATTCCTCCCGGCATAATTGTTGTGTTTTGGGGCGATAGTTGTTCTTTATGATACGCCCACGGGGTAGCGTGGTACGCATGAGTATCGTGGTAGCTGCAAATTCTGGTGAAGCCGAGTCCCAAGACCCATACATGCTGGCCGCTGAGGCTGGTGCTGCGCTTCGGAACGCAGTGGGATCGGACATTGATGTTGCGGTGGTGTTGGGTTCAGGTTGGCGGGCCGCGGCCGATGTGATGGCGGAGGATTCGCGTGTAACACAGCTGCTGGAACTGCCAATGGCTGACCTTCCAGGTTTTGTCCCACCAACCGCCGAAGGGCATGGCGGGACGATTCGTGTGCTGCGAGTTGCGACTTCAGACGGCAGCAGGACGGTTGCGGTGTGTTTGGGCCGTACCCACGCTTATGAGGGGCATGCATTGTGGCGGACGGCGCATGCTGTGCGGACGGTGGCGGCTGCCGGGGCGCGCTCGGTAGTGCTGACGAATGCGGCGGGTGGACTGGTCGAGGGGATGCAGATTGGTGAGCCTGTGGTGATTCGCGACCATATCAATATGACAGGCAAAACGCCGCTGGTGGGGGCACGGTTTGTCAATTTGGTTGATGCTTATTCGCCTGAGCTTCGGGCGAAGGTTCAGCAATTGCGTCCAGGATTGCGGGAGGCGGTGTACGCGATGATGCCGGGTCCGCAATACGAAACCCCGGCTGAGATTCATATGCTGCGGGTGTTGGGCGCTGGCTTGGTGGGGATGTCAACCGTGTATGAAACCATTGCGGCGCGGGAAGCCGGGTTGGAGGTGTTGGGCATTTCCTTGGTGACGAATCTGGCTGCGGGGATGACAGGCGAGGCGTTGAATCATGAGGAAGTGTTGGAGGCTGGTGTTGCGGCGGCGCAGGATATGGGTCGTTTGATGGTTGATGTGGTGCTGCTATGACGGGCATTGCGTTGCACTTTGGAACGGCTGGTCTGCGGGCTCCGGTGGGGGTTGGTCCTGACAAGATGAATGTTTCGACTGTCACGTTGGCAGGTGCGGCGATGGCGCGGTGGTTGCTGCAAGCTGGCGGTCCGCAGCGTACGCAGCCGGTGCGGGTTGTGGTTGGTTATGATGCACGGTTTGGTTCGCAGGCTTTTGCTTTGGCTGCGGTGCGGGAGTTTCGCGCTGCGGGGTTTGCGGTGGCGTTGGTAGATCGTCCCTCGCCCACTCCGGTGTTGGCTTGGGCTGTTCGCCATTTTGAATTCGACGCCGGCGTGCAAATCACCGCCTCCCATAACCCTAGATCGGATAATGGCTTAAAGCTGTACCTTGCTGGGGGAATGCAGCTGTTGAGCCCTGCGGATAAAGAGATTGAGGAGTTGATGGGCGCAGTCCCGTCGTCCGACTATGCGATGGATGATCAGTGCGAAGGTGGGGAACGCACCGCCGCCGGCAGTGTGGAAATGCTGTCGTTTCAGGAAGGGTATGTGGATGCGGTGCTGGCAGCAGCTAGCCAGTGCACACGAGTTCAGGCGCCTATTGACGTACCGGTAGCGGGCCACTCGGCTGCCCGGCGCGAGATCCGCATCGCCTACACTGCCCTGCATGGGGTGGGTGCCGAAACCTTGGAATTGCTACTGCGATCAGCCGGTTTCCATGATCTCCACCCTGTTGCTTCCCAGCGTTGGCCAGACCCAGAGTTCCCCACTGTGCAATTCCCGAACCCTGAGGAAGCAGGCGCATGCGATGCGCTCCTGGATCTGGCTGCTGCCTGCGACGCGGATCTTCTCATTGCTCTCGATCCCGATGCTGACCGCTGCGCCATTGGAATCCCCACCGGCGCCCCTGCGGAACCAGCGTTTCGTATGCTTAGCGGTGATGAGACCGGGCCGCTCCTGGCGGACTTTCTGCTCCCAGACACCCGGCAGGGTGCTGCTGCGGCCACCCCGGTGGTTGCCACCACCGTCGTGAGTTCCTCACGGCTTGCTCGCTTGGCCGAAGCTCGTGGCTGGCAGCATAAAGAAACGCTCACGGGCTTCAAACATCTTGCCCGTGCTAACGATGGCGCACTGCCGCAGTTTGCCTATGAAGAAGCAATCGGTACCTGCCCGTTCCCCCACGTGGTAGCAGACAAGGACGGAATAGCAACCGCCCTCCTTGCTGCCCACTTGGCAGCAGCCTGCAAGGACGACGGCACAAGCATCCAGCAACGCCTCGACGATCTCGACACCGAACTCGGCATCTGTCGCACAACCCAAGTATCCACGCGATTCGCAACCACTTCGCATGCTCACCAAGCGTTCCGTGATCTGGTGAATCAACCACCGACCACCGTTGCAGGCGTCCCGGTCACTGCTACCCCACTCCAACCAGGCCTGAGCCTCGAAGAAGGCATCCGACTCACCGGCAGCATCACCACTACCGAAACCGCCCACGTCACAACCCCTCAACTGCACTTGCGGGTGGTCATTCGGCCATCGGGCACTGAACCAAAGCTCAAGAGCTACATTGAGGTACAGGCATCGGCGTCGAATAGTCCTGACATAGCAAAGGAGGTCGCAGCGCTCCTACAACGAGCAGCCAACGACCTCCGGCGATGACCCCCTACAGGGCATCAATATCAATATTGCGCGGGCCGTACAAGCGATCGCCCGCATCGCCCAAACCCGGAACGATATACGCATCATCATTCAAATCCGGATCAACCGCCCCAACCACCAACTTGCGGATCGGCAGACCAGACTCAACCAACGCATCCACGCCACGCTGCGCAGCGAGCATGCACACCACCGTAATATCATCGGCGCCACGATCCACCAACAACCGAATCGCATGCAGCAACGAACCACCAGTCGCCAACATCGGATCCACCAACATCACCGGCTGACCAGCCAAATCTTGTGGCAACGCCTCCAAATACGGCACAGGTTCATGCGTCTGCTCATCCCGAGCCAAACCGATAAAGCCCACCTGCGCATCTGGAATCATCTTCAACGCCGGATCCACCATCCCCAGCCCGGCGCGAATAACCGGAACGATAATTGGCGGCACAGCCAACCGGAAACCCGGCGCAGCAGTGATCGGAGTTTGGACCGTGAACTGCTCCAACTTCGCATCCCGAGCAGCTTCGTAGACCAACATAGCGCCCAAGTCAGCGAGCGCAGCGCGAAACTCCTCATTATTGCTGCGCTCATCACGCATGCGAGTCAAACGAGAAGCAACCAACGGGTGATCCGCCACAATAATTTCCATAGCTCCGATACTACAGGGGAAATACCAGTGGCCATGAACCACCAGGACGTGCCCGGAGTGTAATAGTCCACAACAATCATGCAACACCGCAACAACCAGGGGGTATCCATGCACACGCACCTAGACCAGCTGCAAGAACTATCGGAGCAACTGCTTGAGCTGACGCAGCAGGTGCACGCCGTACCGCCACCGCCACCCGAACCTGCATGGCACCAATGGGCCTTGCTCAGCCCAGTGGGGGCGGGCGCACGGCGATTTTGCCAAGCCGCCAGTACAACACATGCACAACTGGCGAGCCGCTGCCAAGTATTTGGACAAACCACCAGCACGCTTGGAGCATCGGTACTCGAGTTTGCCCACGCGGTGGAGCACACCGATCAAACCAACGGTGGCGCGTTGCGAAACACTGAACTCGCCCACCAGACAGGGCCGATAGCATGAGTGCACTCCTTGATTCCGCACCTATCCAGACATTCGGCGCCACAGACGCCAACGGGCTTGCCATTCCTGCATTGATCGCCCCGTTGGTGGCCCCAATTCTGTCCCAACTTCCTGGAGAGCTTCCCCAATTGGCTGATGCCGCATTGCAAGCCGCCAGTGCACACCAGACTCGCGATGTGGACGCCACGATTCTGCACTGGACTACGGAGCTCACTCCCCTCGCTGCAGCTGCACTCACGGGCGAAGCGGGGGTTGCCCTGACCGCCCGGGTGGAACGCACTGTTGCCGCAGCACAACGACTCGTCGCAGACACCCGGCACGTTTGCCAATTGGAATCTGCGGGGTGGTCGGTCCTGGACGAACTGCGTGGACAGCTCCTCCAATTAGCCCACCAATGTGCTGCAGAAATCCTACAGGCAGTAACTGACACGGCGCTCACCCAAGGCTTCGGTGCTGGACTGATTGGAATGCAAGCACGCGCGTTTGCAATCGCACAACGCTATTACGAACAAGCCCAAACGCACCTCAGCAGAGCCGATGGTCAGCTCATGGACATTGCAACCAGCCTGGAGCAGGTCCACACGCGTGCGTCGGATGAAGTTGGCGCACGGTCGTCACTGACAGGAGTGCAAGCAGGCGACGAACCCCACGCTTTGGGTTCCTCAACTCACCCCAGTGCGGCCCCCGCAACGGAGTATGCACAGGAGTTGGCGAGTAGTGCCGATGCTTCCACCGCAACAGCGCCCACGCCACAGGCACAAGCCGCAGTGCACGCTGCAAAGCAAGCATTGGGAACGCCCTACGTGTGGGGAGGAAACACCCCAGGTGTGGGACTGGACTGCAGCGGACTGACGTACTGGGCATACCAACAAGCAGGTGTCGACATTCCCCGCGTAGCCGAAGCGCAAACGGTGGGCAGCCAAGTTTCCAGAGACCAAGTACTTCCTGGCGACCTCGTGGTGTGGGACGGACATGTAGCCATGGTGATCGACCAACACATCATGATCGAAGCAGGCGACCCGGTACAAATGAATCCCATCCGGGAAACCAATGTTGGCATGCAATTCAAGGGCTACTTTCGCCCCACGGGATAACTCCCGCACCTGCAGCTAGCAACACCAACATGCACAACCAACGACAAGGAACCATCCATGCAAGATATCAACCCAGAACAGCCTATCGAAGCACACATCCTCACTCCCCGCCCCACACGAGGTGGACGCAGTGGCCTGGCGCGCGTAGTTAGCGTCCCCGAACCCCGCGACTACCTGGTTGCACAATTTCTTGGAGAAGCACCGGCCACCGTCCCGCCAGTGCTCAACGCTCAATTGCGAATGAAATGAATTCACAGCAGTTCTCTCCACAACCTCGTACTTGTTGTTTTGCATGCAAGAACCCCACCCGATGACTTGTGACGATGAACTGCTCCCCATTAGTTGGACTGAGAAATCAGTTTTCTACTAGTGAGGAGTATTTCTTTGAGAGCACGTAGTTCCTTG
>JBHAQQ010000132.1:0-3380 GCA_041830435.1 Corynebacterium sp. | reverse complement strand
TTGTCCTTGCCCATGAAGTAGTAGGAAACCGCCTCAGGGTCATTCCACCACTTACGCCAGGCTTCCGGATCGCCAATGCGATGCGCCCATTCAATCGACGCCGACAAGTAGCCAACCACTGCATCAAACCAGACGTAGAGCTTCTTGGCGTTGTTATCTTGCCAACCCTCGATTGGGATTGGCACACCCCAGTCAATGTCGCGGCTCATAGCTCGCGGACGGATGTCCTCCAGCAGGTTCAACGAGAACTTCAACACATTAGGACGCCAATCCTGGCGACCCTGCAGCCACTCAGTCAGCGCCGCTGCCAGTGCAGGCAGATCCAGCATGAAGTGTTCAGTGTCGACAAAATTTGGGGTTTCCCCATTGATCTTCGAACGTGGATCGATGAGATCTTCTGGATCCAGCTGGTTGCCACAGGTATCGCATTGGTCGCCGCGTGCATCGTGAGCGCCACAAATTGGGCATGTTCCCTCGATATAACGGTCCGGCAAGGTACGGCCAGTTGAAGGGCTAATCGCGCCACGAGTGGTCTGGGTAACCATGTAGCCATTGTTGTACAAGCCAAGGAACAACTCCTGAACCACCGCGTAGTGATTTCGCGTGGTGGTACGGGTGAACAGGTCATAGGACAGGCCCAGCCCCACCAAATCCTCAACGATAATCCGGTTGTAACGGTCGGCGAGTTCCTGGACGCTCAAGCCCTCTTTCTCAGCCTGTACCAGCAATGGGGTTCCGTGTTCATCGGTTCCCGATACCATCAAGACTTCATTGCCGCGCATTCGTTGGAAACGAGCAAATACATCGGACGGCACACCAAAACCGGCGACGTGGCCAATATGACGCGGGCCGTTTGCATATGGCCAAGCAACTGAAGTCAAAATGCGTTGAGACATGCTTCCTAGCGTATTAGATGGGAATAGAAAAAGGCCAACCAGGGTGCATATTCACCCATGGTTGGCCTCGTATAGGGCGACGCTTTAAGCGTCGCCGGGATCAATTGTGCGGAACGCCTACAGAAGCGCGGGGCGCTTAGCTTTGCGGCTTGTTATCAGTATCCGGATTCTCTGATCGGTTGCCACGTGCTTGCAACTCGGCATCCTGTGCGAACTCCTGTGCCGTTTCTTGTGCTTCTTCCGCAGCTTCTTGCGCCTCTTGTGCAGCATCGGATGCTTCTACTGCTGCCTCTTGCGCACCTTCGGCTGCTTCTTGTGCGCCTTCCGCTGCCTCTTGCGATGCCAAAGCAGCTTCACTCGCCTCTTGAGCATCCCGCGCGGCTTGCTGAGCTGCTTCCACGATGTGCTCAATATCGGCGACCTTCACCACTTCCACCACTTCTTCACCCTCAGCAATGGTTGTCACAGCTGGGCTCACCGGAATTGGCGACACATGCTTACCCAAGCAACGACGGTGCGCCCGGCGCGCATGCGCCAATCGACGTTCCCGAGCAGCCTTCAGGGCGAGCGCACGAGAAATCTTCTGGTCCTGATACATCGTGTCGTCGCTAAATGCCTTCACGATGGCGAACATCAAAGCGATCAGTACCAACGTAAACGGCGATGCGGCCACGATTGTCACGGTTTGCAGATTCGACAAGGAGTTGTCGCCACCCGAGGTGAGCAGCACGATCGCGATAACCGCGGTGAGCAATCCCCACAGGATTACCACACGGGTCCGTGCTTCTTCAGCACCGTTCTGGTACATGGTGCCCATCACGGTCGCCGCCGAGTCTGCCGACGTAATAAAGAAGGTAGCCAACAAAATCATCGCCAGGACGGAAGTGATTTGACCAGCAGGCAAGGTTTCGAAGAGCGTGAACAATTGCTTAGTGGCATCACCATCGCCCCAGATCGAATTGCCGGACTGTTCCCGTTCAATGGCCGTACCACCAAAGATGGAGAACCACACAACGGTGACAATCAGCGGAACCGTCAGTACCACGAGGACAAATTCACGAACTGTACGGCCACGGGAGATGCGCGCCAGGAACATACCCACAAATGGGGACCAGGAAGTCCACCATGCCCAGTAGAAGATCGTCCAACCGGACAACCAATCCGCCGCATCAGCGCTGGAATTCGCGGTGCGGGCCGCGTTGCGGAAGAACTCATGCAGATAGGTACCCAAGGTGGTTGGAATGAGATTCAGGATCACCACGGTTGGGCCGAGGATCAACACAAACAGTGCCAGCAAGCCGGCCATCACCATGTTTGCATTGGACACATACTGAATGCCCTTACCAACACCAGAGGCTGCGGAAGCCAGGAATGCCACACCGAGTACCACGATGATGCCAACCAGCACCCAGGTACCAGGGTTCTTAATCAGGCCAACCGCGTCGAGGCCAGAACTAATTTGGGAAGCACCCACACCCAGGGAAGCCGCCGTACCGAATACTGTCGCGAAAATGGCCAGCACATCGATGGCCTTGCCCAGTCCACCAGCAGCACGCTTTTCACCGATGAGCGGGATAAAGGCCGAACTCAGCAGCTGCTTACGCCCCAGACGATACGTGGAGTATGCGATCGCCAGTGCGATGATGCCGTACAACGACCATGGGTGCAGACCCCAGTGGAACAACGTCACCGCCATGGAGGTGCTGACGTCGTTATCGCTGCGACCTGGAACCCCGCCACGGAAGTGTGTGAGTGGCTCCGCTGCGCCGTAGAACATCAAACCGATGCCCATGCCTGCAGCGAACATCATGGCTATCCAGGAGACATTGGAAAACTCTGGTTCCTCCGTGTCCTTACCAAGCCGGATGTGGCCGAAGCGGCTAAACGCCATGAACAAAATGAAGGCCACAAACACGGAGCCAAACAGCACGAACAGCCAGCCCCAGCCCGTCACGATGTAGTCCAGGGCGGAGGAGGCGAAATTACCGAAGCTCTCTGGAGCAGCAAGGCTCCAGAGCACTACTGCGAGCACCAATCCGGCGGCTGGGATGGTGACGGAAAGGTCGACTTTCGCGTCGTCAGGATTATTCTCCGGCGGTTGATAACTCGACACTTGTAGGTCTTGATGAGATCGTTCTTGAGCAGTCGTCATATAACCACCGTGCATAAAAATGTGCATAATTTCAACCTAAAACCCTAAAAATATGCACACCAATCCCCCAAAAAACAGCCCGTAACCAGCAGGATTAAAAAATTCGACAAATTATAACAACGTCGAACTATTCACATCCGCATCCACAATGCAATCTACTTCACAAATGCGTTATACAAATCCTTCTTGTTCAACCCACTCTCCCGCGCCACTTCCCCAGCCGCATCCTTCACCCTCGCCCCCGCTTCGATCAATGTAGCCATACGCTCCACGCCCTGCTCAAGCGTCAGGTTCTGCGGCTGCGAGGAGACGGCGTCGATCACCAACACAAT
>JBHAQQ010000131.1:0-26549 GCA_041830435.1 Corynebacterium sp. | reverse complement strand
GAGGACAAGCAGGGCAATCTTGCCAACAAATAGCAAGGTTGATTGCATAGGGCGGCTCCTTTCAGCTTGGTTTCCTAGCCTACTTGAGTGGAGCGCAAATGGTTAGCGAAACAACACTTCGATTTCGGAGTGGCCGAGGGAAATCACATCGCCATGGGCAAGCAACCAATTCTCCACAGGCGCATTGTTCACTTGCGTTCCGTTGGTGGAGTTGAGGTCGGTGAGGACGGCGTCGAACCCATCCCACTGAATTTCTGCATGCTGCCGCGACACACCTGTGTCCGGAATGCGCAGGTCAACACCATTACCGCGGCCGATGATATTGGCGCCGGTGCGCAGCGTGTAGGTGCGGTCGGAGCCGTCGCGCAGCACCAGGTCTACGCGGGTTTCCTGGCCGTTGCTGCGGTAGCCGAAACCACCCGTTGCGGGATCGCCCTCGACTTGCGCAATCACCTCGGTGCCGGGGTAGCTGGTCGGTGGGGAGGATACCGGTTGACTGTGGTTGGTCGGTTCGGCTCGCTCCGGGTTCACCACATCGCCCCAGCCCAAGCTCGACGCCGTTCCCGCAGTTTCCTTCACTCCTGGTGTGGCTGGTGCTTGGTCCGCCGCTTGCTGGCCTTGGGCTTCGTGGCCCGCACCCTCCCGGTGCAGTTGTGCTTGGCCCGCATTCCCTGCTGGCGACGCGGAACCTGCAGCTGCGCTTGCCGTCTCAAAACGGGACTGCAACGTAATCTGCCCCGTGTGGAGCTGCTCCTTGGCGGCAATATTCACCGTCACCGGGCCGGAAGTGCTCCAACCCTGGTTGCGGATGTAACGACTCAAACGGCTCGCCAAGTCCTCAGCAAGCTGCGGACGCTCCTCCAACATGGACTTGAGATCCTTGTCCGCAACCTCCACATCGAACACGTTTGGCGCGAGCAGGTTACCGTGCTGATCGGACATGAGGGTTTCTTCGGCCTGCTGCTTCAACAGTTCGTCGATTTCCGTTGGCACTACTTTGCCGCCGAAAACGCGCGCGAAGCCGTTGTCGAGCCCGCGCTGGAGAGAGTTGTCGAAGTTCTTGATCCGACCGAATAAGTCCATGGATGCCTTCCTTGGTGCCGCCGACAGTGGCGGGCCTTGAAGAGTGGAGCCTACAGGTAGCCTTGAGGCCAATCCTTGAGGATCCCGAGGGTAGTGCCCTAATGCCCTCAGAATAATGCTGACATGATCCTGATTAGGGGACATTAAAGGAATAAGTATAGGTGCATGTTGTGGAGTTCTGGCGAATCAGCAGGTAGGGGAGTGAATTTGGTGATGCTGTGGCGTGCGTGCTAGTGTTTTGCCTGTTGCACTGCTGTTGTGGTGCGCACCCTAGCGATAGCAATCGTTACTCGGGCGAGTGGCGGAATGGCAGACGCGCTGGCTTCAGGTGCCAGTGTCCTTCGGGACGTGGGGGTTCAAGTCCCCCTTCGCCCACCACACACTCCCTTCGTGAACACCACGAAGGGAGTTTTTTATGCCTGCCTGCCGATTTTCCCAGGTCTGGTGAGGATTGCGCTGTTTGGGTTGGTGTTGGTGGAGCTGAGCTTGCCGGCGCGCGGATTCTATCGGGTTAATGCATCGACCAATTGTTCGACGAAATAGCGAATCCGATACGGGTGCCAACTAGAGTAGATTCCGTTGATCAGTTGAGGAAGGAATGTGTCGTGACAATTGATTTTGTGCCGACTACCGATTGTTTTCGACCTGCCGTTCTCCGGGCACTGGCGGATGGGAAGGTGCTGACCAGTTCTGAGCTGTGTCTCTCCGCAGCGGACGTGCTGAACCTAAGTGAAGCGGCGCGTGAGGAAACATTGCCGAGTGGAGAATTCCGGTACCGAAACCGCGCGAACTGGGCTTGTTCTTCGCTGGTGAAGGCCGGATTGGTAACCCGTCCCGAGCGCGCTACATACCAAATCACTTCGATTGGTCGCGAAGTGGACTTGAGAGACCTAGATTCCATGACGGAGAAAGACCTCCTGGAATGGCCAATGTGGAGGGAGCACCAGCTAGAAATCGCCGAACGCAGGAAGGGTGCGAGTAAGGCACCTGTGGTTGATGAACTCGATAGTGAGGTGGAGATAGACCCAATCGAGCAGACTCTCGAGCTCACACGCATGCATAATGCCACTATTGAGACAGAACTGCGCCGCAAGCTGCAAGACGGAACCCCAGCGTTCTTTGAAAAGGCAGTTGTCGATTTGCTGTGGGCCATGGGTTACGGTGGCGCACATGGTGAACGTGAGCATGTTGGCCGATCTGGTGATGGTGGTATTGACGGGGTGATCCGCCAGGACGCGCTGGGCTTGAACAAGGTATATATCCAGGCAAAGCGCTATGCAGATGATAATAAGGTGGGCCGGCCTGCTATCCAGCAGTTCTATGGATCACTAGCTGACCACGGTGCCGACCGTGGCGTGTTCATCACAACTTCTAAATTTACGGAAGAAGCCAAGAATCAGGCGGATAACTATAGAACCATTGTCCTCATTGACGGCATCCGCTTAACCAAGTTGATGCTGGAGTACAAGGTAGGCGTACAACCCCAAAAAGTCCTGACGCTGTACCAGGTAGATGAGGACTATTTCGACACCGAACTGGGATAACTCCCATTCCAACCTGATGGACTAGTCCCCTACGTTGCCAGCGAGGCCCTTGAAGCGGTCGAACAGGGCCTGCAAAGCAACCATGACCCGCTGTTTCTTTACCGCACGAGGTTCCCCCGAACTGCGAGAGAAGCGAGACATCGGTGGCAGCAGATTTGCAAAGCGCTGCCCCGAAAAATCCAACTGGCCAGCCTGGAAACCATCCCGGATGAACCGCAGCGTACTCTCTTCTTGGAGCCGCTCAACCGCAATGAGTTGCTGCACTTCCCGCTGAAACGCGGCCTCAACATAAGCATTCCACTCCTCCGTGACCTTCGTGTTGATACTCACACCATCCACGAAGTCCTCAATGAGGTCACGCTTGTTGCGTAGTGAGGGGGAAGATTCAATAGCACGGGTGATCTGATCGCGATCTTCTTTCACCTGCTCAGTCGTCTGGCCTGCGGATTGCTGATATTTCTCAATCAGCATCAAGATGTAGTCCACATTGACTTCCACCTGCTGAATCAAAGCAATCTCAAACTGCAAATCATCCACAATATCCGCAGCTTCAGCCTCGGTAAGGGCACGGCGTTGCTCGTAAATTTCCAAGTAGATTGACTGATAATCCTGGTGCTCCCGGGCACTTAAGATCTCATTACCTACAAACTCATCATGGGACTCAATCAGGTTACGGGCACGCAACACCTGCCCATACAGCTTCGCGAATGCCTCCTTAGCAGCCTCACCAACCATTGGCTCACCAAGCGGGAATGTCTGCAACAATTCCTCCACAAGCTGCGCATAATTCGCATAAAGCTCCGAAAATGGAGGCAGCACAATCACCCGGCCCGCATCACTGCGCTCAGAATTGCCAAACATCTCAATGGCATCATTCGTGGCCTCCTGCAAATCACGGAAACACACAATGTTGCCGTAAGCCTTCACAGAATTCAGGATGCGGTTCGTACGTGAATAGGCCTGGATCAACCCATGTGCACGCAGGTTCTTATCTACCCAGAGGGTGTTCATGGTTGTGGCGTCGAACCCAGTGAGGAACATGTTCACCACAATGGTGATATCCACTTCGCGGTTCTTCATTCGCTGCGACAAATCGCGGTAATAATTGCCGAAATTGTCCCCAGACGTATCGTAAGAGGAGGCGAACATGTGGTTGTAGTCCTCGATCGCTGCCTCCAGGAAATCACGGGAGGAAGTGTCGAGGTTGTTGATGTGGGTAGCGTCGAATCCTTCTTCGTCAATACCGCCGCTCGCCTCGTTTGGTGCGAAGGAATAAATCAGAGCAACCTTTAACCGCTGCTGCTCTGGCAAGTCTGCCTGTTGACGTTTGAACTCCGCATAGTAAGCCTTTGCCGCTTCCACGCTGGCGGTGGCCATGAGCGAATTGAAACCATGCACTTGTGCCGTACTTGTGATCGCTTCCTGCCGGTTACGTTTACGCGTCACCTCGGCAACGTTTTGCACTTGCTTGTGGGAATAGGAATCCGTGCGGCGGGTTTTGGACGCATAGTTTTCCAGGATGTACTCCACGATCTTCTCGATACGCTGCGGAGCCAACAGTGCACGTTCTTTGTCGATCGCGGAAACCTGACTGTCGGTGACCTCGCCAACCTGGACGGTATCCACATAGTCGATGCGGAATGGGAGCACGTTTTTGTCTTCGATGGCGTCCACAATGGTGTACGTGTGGAGGCGCTTACCGAACGTATCGCCAGTAGTTTGCACAGCACGGTTGCGGCTGCTTTGGCGGGTGACAGTGGCGTTCGTAGGGGAGTAGCCCATGTCAAAAATTGGGGTGCCGGTGAATCCAAAGAGGTTGTACTGTTTGAAGGCTTTGGTGATGGCTTTGTGCATGTCGCCGAATTGGCTGCGGTGGCATTCGTCGAAGATGATCACCACGTGCTTGCGGAACACAGGGTGTGAAGCGTTACCGGCGATGAAGTTGGACAGCTTCTGAATGGTGGTGATGATGATCCGTGCTTCCGGGTCTTCCAGCTGGCGGGTGAGCACCGCAGTGGAGTTGTTGGAGTTCGCGGCACCTTCTTGGAACTTGTTGTATTCCCGCATGGTTTGGTAGTCCAAGTCCTGTCGGTCCACCACGAACAGCACTTTGTCCACTCCGGGCAATTGGGTGGCAAGTTGGGCAGTTTTGAATGAGGTGAGTGTTTTGCCGGAGCCGGTGGTGTGCCAGATGTATCCGCCTGCTTCGATGGTGCCGAGGGTTTTGTAGTTTTGGGCGATGCGGATTTGGTCGATGATGCGTTCCGTGGCCACGATTTGGTAGGGGCGCATCACCAGCAGTACCCGGTCGACGGTGAGCACACAGTAGCGGGTGAGGATGTTCAACAGGGAGTGCTTGGCGAAGAAGGTTTTGCCGAAGCTGATGAGGTCATTGATACGGCGGTTGTTGGCATCTGCCCACCAGGAGGTGAACTCGTAGGAATTCGCGGCTTTGCTTCTCCGGACGCCGTTTTGTTGATTGATGTGTTGGCTGCGGACGGAGTTGGAGTAGTACTTGGTGAGTGTTCCGTTGGAGATGACGAACAATTGGACGTAGTCGAATAGTCCACTGCCAGCCCAGAAGGATTCCCGGTCGTAGCGTTTGATTTGGTTGAACGCTTCTTTGAGTTCCACACCGCGACGTTTCAGCTCAATGTGGACCATCGGCAGGCCGTTGACCAGCACGGTGACGTCGTAGCGGTTGCTTTGCTTCGCACCACCCTCACCACGGTTGATTTCGTATTGGTTGATGACTTGGAGGGTGTTGTTGTGGATATTGCGTTTGTCGATGATGTTGAGGTTGCGGGCGGTGCCATCTTCGAAGGTGAAGGTGAAAATGTGGTCTTCGTGAACGCGCCGGGTCTTGTCTTGCCAGGTCTCCCCAGTGCGGCATAGGTGCTTGGTGAGAACTTCGTTCCATTCACTGTCGGTGAATTGAACTCGGTTGAGTTTTTCCAGTTGTTTCCGGAGGTTGATGAGCATGTCAGCTTCGGTGGTGATGCGGAGCCGTTCGTAGGCTTGCCCTTCGAGGAGTTTGATGAACTCTTCTTCAAGCTGCGCTTCGGACTGGTAGGAGCTTTCGTTGTCAGCTTTGAATTCAAACCTGGCGACAACAGTTGCGTCGGAGGTGGAAGCTACAACTTCGTTGCGTTGTGGCTTTTCCGGGTTGTGTGGGTGTTCAAAGGTGTTCAACGGCGGGGCGCTTTCGTGTTCTAAGCGGGGGTTTTCTTTTCAGGGAATGTGAGGAGTTGCTCACGGTAGTACTCGTATTGCTTCCTACGCGCGGCAATTTCAGCAGGCAAACCAGCCGTGAGGTCATTTACCAGCGCATCAAACGCATCAAGCTTATCCGCGATGTCCTTCTGCACTTCGAGCGGTGGGACTAAAACCTTGATCATTGCAAGGGACTGCGCAGAAATTCGTCGAACCTTTGTACCAGTCAAGAAACGGGTCTTTTGCTTGTGAAAATGCTGTGTTGTGAAGAGGTAAGAAGCGTAACGTGGTTCTAGGTTGTGTTGGAAAACTACTGCGTCGGAACCTGCAACGGCAGGTTTAGATCCCAGCCAGGCAACGGCCTTAGCAACATCGTCATCGTTTTCGCTCGTAGTTGCAATAAAGAGTTCTCCAGGTTGTATCATGCGCTTTTTCTTTGCGAATTCCACGTCAACAAACGCAAAGGTCTTGTGAGTCTTGACGCTGTAGCGAGTAAATACTTGACCGTAGTGGAAGCATGGCACTCCGTCGTTTGTAAAGTCAGCTTTTGTGATGGTGCTTCCGCGCCTAAATTCTCCAACCTGCCCGAGCTTAACCCACTCACTGCTTGCCCCCCCCTCGACGCCATTATCGAAGGTCAGCAACTGCTCACGGTAGTAAGCGTACTGTTGCTTACGGCGAACCAGCTCCGCTTCCAGCTCCGCTTCCAGCTCCGTGAATGTGTCCAAGATTCTAACGATCTCTTCCTGCACAGGAAGAGGCGGGACGGGGATTTTGAAGGAACGAATCATGGATAGGGTAAGTCCACCGCGATTTCCGTCGCCAGACGAGATTGAACGTAACTCTGCATACTTACTGTTCAGATAGTGAAACAGGAAATCGCAACTCATTTGCTCGGACGGAATAATTGTCGCCAAAGACTGATTTGTACAAAGGGGAATCCTGGTGCGAGCTACTTTTCCACGAGTCTTTCCTTGGCCAGCCAGTGCGACAACGATGGAATTCTTTGGCACCAATTTGGTACTGCAAGAGTCGTATGCTTCCTGGGTTATGCGAGTCGTGGTTTCATAAATCGTGCCATTATTTACCTCACCCGAACTCATCCATGGAATCGTTCCGCCCTCCCAGTAACTTGCGACACTTTTGGAAGGAGTGGCGCCAGCAATGATGTCTTTGCTCACCGATTCCATGCCGATGGGATGATACTCCACCCCGTCTGGGCAAAGCTCATCAATGAGCTGCTGAAGCTTACTCATCGGGAACCCCCCGAAACTGCACCGAAACCATCAGCCTCCAACTCCGCAACGATCTGATCAATAGACGCACGCAGCTTTGACTGCCGGGCAACGATCTCCTTCAGTTCGGCGTTGAGCTTCTCAATATCCACCTTCTCGCGCGTATCCTCAGGCTGCACATGCGAAGAAACCGCAAGATTGTAATCAAGCTCAGCAATCGCATCATTCGAAACCAACGCAGAGAAAAACTCCTCCTCCACACGATCCGAAAAGACCCTCAAAATACGCTCCTGATGCGAAGGCCCTAACTTGTTCTTGTTCCCCGAACGAACAAACTCCTTCGAAGCATCAATAAACAGAATGTTCGAATCCTTCTTCGCCTTCTTCAACACAATAATGCACGTGCCGATAGTGGTACCGAAGAACAAATCCGGTGGAAGCTGAATCACCGCATCCACAAAATTGTTATCCACCAGGTACTTCCGGATCTTCTGCTCCGCACCACCCCGGTAGAGCACACCCGGAAACTCAACAATTGCAGCCGTGCCATTCGTCGCCAAATAGCTCAGCATGTGCATCGTAAACGCCAAATCCGCCTTCGACTTCGGCGCCAACACCCCAGCCGGTGCAAACCGCGGATCGTTAATCAACACCTTATTGTCGCTACCCACCCACTTCGTGGAATACGGCGGATTACTCACAATCGCCTCGAACGGCTCCTCATCCCCATGCGCAGGCTCCAGCAGCGTATCCCCATGCGCAATGTCGAACTCATTAAACGGAACATTGTGCAAAAACATATTGATGCGGGCCAAGTTATACGTCGTGAGATTAATCTCCTGGCCACAGTACTTCCCCTTCACCGCATCGGGGCCAAGGACCTTCCGGAACTTCAACAACAACGAACCAGAACCACAACACGGATCATAAACCTTATTCACCTGTGTCTTACCCACAACCGTGATGCGTGCCAGCAATTCCGAAACTTCCTGCGGAGTGAAATACTCACCACCGGACTTACCCGCCGAAGAGGCATACATGCCCATGAGAAACTCATAGGCATCACCAAACAGATCAATGGTGTTGTCCTCAAAACGCCCCAAATTCAACGAACCGATATTCTGCATCAGCTTCGCCAAGGTCTCATTGCGCTTCAACACGGTCGAACCCAAGCGGGCAGAGTTCACATCAATATCGTCAAACAGTCCCTTCAGATCACTTTCACTGCTGGTACCAACCGCCGAAGCCTCCACCGCACGGAAGGTGTTCAACAAGTCCACATTCAACGTCTCCAAGGTAAGCGCGCGGTCCAGCTCGAGGCGTCGTAACACATTGCTGAACAGCTGCGACGGGGTCATGAAATACCCCTTCTCCTCCACAACCTGATCCCGGATCTGTTCTGCTTCTTCATCAGAAATGTCCTGATACCGGAAATCTGGGTCCCCTGACTTATGTTCAACAGCGTTTACATCCGCAGTAAGGTTTTCCGAAATGAAACGGTAGAACAACATGCCCAGCACGAAGTTCTTGAACTCCCAGCCATCCACACTGCCGCGGAGATCCTCCGCGATCTTCCAAATCGTGCGGTGGAGTTCATCACGCTGGGCAAGAGTTAAATTCGAAACAGCAGAATCTTGGTTGGCAGTCACAAAGGACATCATAAGTCCTACAAAGGTAGAAAAAGGTAGAAAATGGCAGCAACCACAACATGGATCGCACAAGCTTGCACGATGGATACAAGAACCCTGTTCGGAGCGGTACTCGCCGAACAGCATGACGACTGGATCCAGCAAAAGCACTACATGTCACTGAGCAGCCTTGAACAAACCAGAGCGCTCATCACTGCAACACCGTCGACACAGGTGAACACTGCAGAAAAGACGCCGCCTAACGACCCACACCAGACCCCACAACTAGACCCCACAAACCCCAGATTCAAAAGGAACAGAAACACCACTCAAGAGAACTTGACCCGAACGTGAAGCGTTAGTGAAGGAGGTCAGCCAGGTACCAGTATCCGGACAAGCGGTAGTAGTTCAATCGCGCCAGCAGCGTCACAGCATGCTGGGGATCATTCACTCGCATCCCACGCTGACGAAGCAATTCGACCTGTTCACCGTAGGTCTTGAACTGCTTCATCTGCTCCATGCACACCCCTGTTTGAAACGAAAAGCAAAGACCGGCCCTGGACTCCCGCCGAGGCGGGCAGCGGAACCGGTCATGTTGACTAGAAAGGTACCTGGTTGATGACGCCGAGGCAAGAGCGGGGGCGCGGATCCATCGGTACGTTCACACACCAGTGTGCCCTCTGACCCGTCCGGATTTGTCGGTGCTCGGGGGCGGATGTGCGGAAAAGGCCAATCAGAAGCGGGGTGCCGGCTGAGCCACAAATCTGATACCAATATGCCGTAGAGTGATCTAACAGTTCACTGTGCTGTGCACGTCTCAGCACAACACTGTTCCAAATCCCTGACGATCGGTAGAAGATGAAAAAGCTTAAAGACATCCTTGTTTTGATGTTTTCCAGCGTCGTGCTCTTTGTGCTTGCAGCCCAGAGCGCTTCAGCAACAAACACCGGCACCATTCCAGGTGTCAATGAAAACCCAGGAACCTGTACCGTTTCCTGGGATGCAGCAACCATCATGTCCTCAGTACTGCAAAACGATGATGCGGAATACCCTGGGCTGATGGTGGACCTGAGCGGTAACCCTGTCCACTTCTCCAATGGTGGATACATCAAGGAAGTAAGTCCGGGATTGGGTCACCCAGGCATGTTGGAAATTCAACACTTCTACCTCGGAAGGGATCCAAATAGTACTCAGGTTTGGCGTCCGGCAATTGCATCGGACCGGACGATCCTGAATGCGACCGCTACCTTCACCCTTCCGCCTGAAATGGCAGGTCAACCAGTCACCATCGACACTGCCTCTGTGAATGACAGGATCGCAACATGGGGACCATCGTACGCAAAGTTCACATGGTCACCATTGTCGCTAGATCAGGTGATTAACAACGGTGACGGAACTATTACGATCAACTTCGGCACCATCGAAGCCGGAGATGCAACCGTATTGCAGTTCAACCTTCCGCTGGCGCCGGGCATGACCCAAGCCGATCGCTTCATCACCTCCATGACCCTCACCGGCGAATACGCACCAGGCGTGTCCGGTGGTTGTGACATGCCAGACATCCCACGCCCAGCCTTGGACACCCCATTGGAATGCCAGCTCGTTCTTGGTGGCCAAACCGTGTGGTCGAAGTACGACCGGGACATTACCGATCGCGTCAAACTGGCCTGGAGGCAGGATGACCAAGGAAATCTCGTCGTCGTTCGCGACGATAGCATCGGCGAGGTCAACAGCGACGGTTGGGGAGCAGTGATCCAAGGTGATGTCGTATCCACCGATGGAGCATCCCGCACGATGCGGATGTACATCGCCTCCAAGGAAGAACTAGAAAACGTTGTGTGGACAATCACCCCATACGATGGCATCACCCTTGGCGCTATTTCCGGAATCACCACACCGGCAGCTGGACAGCTGCAAAACAACGGCTACACCACTCCGCTGGATCCAAGCAGCTACACCATCGCACAAAACCCAGATGGAACCATCACCGTAGCAATTTCGAAGTTCCCAGCAAACGGCTCGCTGTCGTTCAACGTCAATGGCACCCTGGTAGTGAACACCAACCCAGAACTTGAAGGCATCATGGTGGTGAACCACCACATGTCCGGGTTCTTCCCAGGATGTGCGAAGCCAGAACCAGTCATCGAGTACACAGAGTGGGAAGATCAACAATTCACCTGTGAAGATGAAGAAGTAACCCAAACTCGTACCAAGACCGCGCGCGAGTACGTTTGGTCCCCCGTGAGCAACACGTTTGAACTCGGGGAGGCAATCGTTGAAACGGAAACGCAAACCCGACCAAAGACAGAAGCTGAAATCGAAGCCTGCACGCCGGTGACAACGGAACCGACGACGACCGCTCCAGTTGAGCCGACGCCAACCGAACCAACAACGGAGCCAACAACCGAGCCAACCACTGAACCGACCACAGAGCCGTCGACGGAGCCGACGACCGAGCCAACGACGGAGCCGACCACCGAACCAACTACGGAGCCGACCACCGAGCCGACCACCGAGCCGGCGACCACCACGCCAGCTGAACCGACTACTACTGCGCCGACCACTACCACGCCAGTCGAGCCGACCACCACGCCAGTTGTGCCGACAACCACGACACCTGTTGTTCCAGTGCCTCCACTGATCCCAATCATCCCAATTGTGATCGTGCCGCCAGCACTAGGTGAACCAACAGGCGCCGTTACGACGACCCCAGCTCAAACCACAGCCACCGCCACGGCAACGGCCACAAACCAATCTTCTGTGCCACAGCAGACCGCGCCACAGTCTGGAGTGCAATCCCGCACCACCCAGCAGGCGAACGAACCTGCACGCAAGTTGGCAAACACTGGTGCAACAGCCGCAATGCCAATGCTCATCGGTATGCTGTTGATCGCCTTGGGTGCATTGGCTGCATTCGCAGTTAAGAAAAAGCGCTCCTAAGCACTTGCGATAACACCCAACGAAAGTGGGCTAGAAGGACAAACCTTCTAGCCCACTTTCGGTTATCTGCCTGTGGTTGGGAGCGGGGCGTGGGGCGGATCCGCGCTGCCGGCCTTGGTGGGCTAGGTGTTCCTGTCAGCGATGAAAAAACCTTCCCACCACTTTGGGTAGGGCTTTACATGCTCCGCTATGACGCTCCACGGAATTTCGGAGCGAATGTAGGCGCACTGGCTGCGTCGAGGCAATGTCAACGTCTTGTCGGCAACGCGCTTAACTAATGCGGGATCAACGCCAAGGGCTTCGGCAATCCACAGCATCCCTTCAGGGCTTTGCAGCCGGTTGTATGTCCTTTTTGCCGAAAAGTTGGGGGTATTACGGGAATATGCTCCAAATCCAGTGGTGGATTGTCCGCTAAACCAACCCACCATATGATCCTGTTGAGAAGACCACAGAGACGGTTTGCCCTTGAGTATTGCCAACTCAAATTCATCTGAAATGGGCAAATGTCGTTTAAGGCGAGCCAAGTGCCCAGCGAACTCTAGAACATCAAAGTCAATCTCGGCCATATGACACTCCTCCGTTTCGCGGTAGCTCGTTTGCTAGTAAATGCTACTCGTCACGGTTGTGCTCCACAGGGGAAATTCGCTGCAAATCTTTACTGCAACTCTTTGTTGCGTTCGGTGGAAAAGCGGGCAAGGCATGCACCGATGGTGGGGAGGTAACTGTTGTTAAGTTGTTGGGCCTGTGGAAAAGCCACAGCGTACGCGGTTGGGGAACATTACAGGTTCCTGAATTTTCTTAACCAGGAAGAATAAGAACAAGTTAATCCTCGGCTTGAAGCTATGGGGGTGGTGTGAAGTTTTCCACGTGTTTTCCATTTTCCCAGTTCGCTGTGAAAGCTATGCTGACCTGCGATGAATATGCAAACCTGCAGGTCGCAAGAAATCTTTTCCACAAGTTATCAACAGTGCGAACTGTGGATAAACAAGTTACCCACACAAAATCCACAAGTTTTCCACATTCCCCCTGTGGAAAACTTCGGTTGCTCTGTTCGAAGCGTGTTGGGTGTTGTCACTACTATGAACAATGAAGTCACCACCCAGGAGGGGAAATGTCAGGAGAAGTACAGGCATCATTTGCCGATGATTCGGCATATGTACAAAACTCATTCGCGGAATCTGAAGTGCCGCTACCGACCGAACCGCAAGACATCCCACCGCAGGACATCCCACTGCCGGAAGGCCCGACCGATGGCCCTTCGGACGGCTACTCCAACCAGCGCGCCGACCGTGGCTCCGGCCAGTTCTCCGGCAATCGCCGCACCACCAACAGCCGCAAGCGCTACCCGGAACTAGAAGACAACCTCCGCCAAATGCCGCAGAACGAAGAAGCCGAAATGGGTGTGCTCGGCGGCATGATGCTCAACAAGAACGCCATTGCTGACGTGGTGGAAATCCTCCGCGAAGAGGACTTCTACCGCCCAGCGCACGCCATCATCTTCGACACGATCTTGCGCCTTTACGGCGAAGGTAAAGAAGTTGACCCAGTGATCCTCGCCGGACGTCTTGATCGCGACGACAAACTCCAAGCAGTTGGCGGTGCCGCATATATCCACACGATCACCCAAAAGACCCCAACCTCGGCGAACGTCAGCTACTACGCAGACCTCGTCAAGGAAAAATCCACCCTCCGTAAGCTCGTGGAAGCCGGCACCCACATCGTGCAACTCGGCTACTCCGGCATCGAAGGCGCAGATGTTTCCGCAGTGGTGGACACCGCCCAACAAGAAATGTTCGCCCTCACCAACCAACAATCCAGCGAAGACTATGAAGTATTCGCCCAACTGTTGGAATCCACCCTTGACGAAGTCAACGCCTACGAAAACCGGGACGAGCAACAAGCAGGGGTGAAGACCGGGTTCCATGACCTGGACGACCTCACCAACGGACTGCGCGGCGGACAGATGATTATCGTCGCAGCTCGCCCAGGTGTGGGTAAGTCCACGTTGGCGTTGGACTTCATGCGGTCGGCGTCGATCAAACAAAACAAAGCCAGCGTGCTATTCAGCCTCGAAATGAGCAAATCAGAAGTGATGATGCGCATCTTCTCCGCAGAAGCGGAAGTGGGGCTCGCGGCGATGCGCGGCGGCAAACTCAAAGAAGACGACTGGGACCGGCTCACCCGCCGCGTCGGAGAAATCGAAAACTGCCCGATCTACATCGATGACTCGCCAAACCTCACGATGATGGAAATCCGCTCCAAAGCTCGGCGCTTGAAACAACAAGTAGACCTCCAACTCGTAGTAGTGGACTACCTGCAGCTGATGAGCTCCGGCAAGCGCGTAGAATCCCGCCAACAGGAAGTCTCCGAATTCTCCCGCCAACTGAAGCTCCTCGCCAAAGAAATCGACGTACCCGTCATCGCCATCTCCCAGCTCAACCGTGGCGTGGAAAACCGTGGCGAAGACGCCCTCCCGCGCGTGTCTGACCTGCGTGAATCCGGTTCCCTGGAGCAAGATGCCGACATGGTGATGCTGATTCACCGCCCAGACGCCCAAAACCGCGACCATGAACGCCAAGGCGAAGCGGACATTATCCTCGCCAAGCACCGTGGCGGCCCAATCGGCACCGTCACCGTAGTGAACCAGCTGCAATACTCCAAGTTCAGCAACTTCGCCCGCTCCGCCGAGCCGATGCCATAACCAACAACGCGCCGCGGTGTTGGTTCACCGCGGCGCAGAGACACAGGGTACGCGAAGGGAAAACCCGCAGATTTGCAGGGTGCGCACTGTGGGAAGGAGCGTGCACGATGGGTAAGGGCGTGCACTATGGGTAAGGTGTGCTACTCCTGATCAGGGTTTAGATGTGCGTGGAGCTTATCCAAAATGCTGCCCAGTGCTGCCACCTCATCCGCAGACAACGCCTCAAAAAACACCGAACGCACCTGCTCCACATGCCCAGGAGCGGCAGCACGAATCGTCGCAAACCCCTCATCCGTCAACGTCACATACGCCCCCCGACGATCCTCCGAACACACCATCTTCGCCACCAGCCCCCGCTTCTCCATACGATTAATCTGATGCGTCAACCGCGAACGATCCCAACGGATCGCATCCGCCAACGCAGCCATCCGCATGCGACGATCCTCCGCCTCCGAAAGCACCACCATCACCTGATACTCCGGCAAACTCAACTCATTATCCGCAGCCAACTGCCGAGCAGTAGCCGAATTAATATCCACATGAGTCGATAACCAACGACGCCACACCCGTTGCTGATCACCAGACAACCAACCACCAGAAGCATTCGACATGGCAACAATTATGACACAACCAGCACAACCACAAACCAACATCATTGACATGACACCCAAACGGAGGCAACTAATTGACGTTTCAACAAAAAGAATTGACACATCAATCATGTCGGCGTAGTGTTGCGAGCATCAACAAAAAACATGCAATTGCATTAAATGCGGATTGTGGGATTCTTGTTTGAGAATTACCTCTGAATCGCAGCGATGCACTTGCGGAACCGAAAGGAACAACAATGTCTAACCTCAACACCTACGCTGGCACCTTCACCATCGACCCAACCCACTCGGAGATTGGCTTCTCGGTGCGCCACGCTATGGTCACCACTGTACGTGGCTCTTTCACTCAGTTTGAAGGCTCTGCAACGACTGCTGAAAATCTCGCGGATGCCAGCATCAACGTCAGCATTGACGCGAATTCCATCGACACTCGTAACGCTGACCGCGATGCGCACCTGCGTAATGCGGACTTCTTCGAAACCGAGGCATTCCCAAACATCACCTTTGCTTCCACGGCAATTGAGGCTAAGGGTGACGTGCTTGCTGTAACTGGTGACCTGACCATCAAGGGTGAGACTCGCCAGGTAACGATTGATTTCGATTTCGAAGGTGAGGCTGTTGACCCGTGGGGTCAGACCCGCGTAGGTTTCACTGGCTCTACGACGATCAACCGTAAGGATTTCGGTTTGACTTGGCAGACCGCGTTGGACGGTGGCGGCTTGTTGGTTTCCGACAAGGTAACGCTGAACTTTGATATCTCCGCTGTGAAGTCTGCCTAGTATTTTTCTATCCGGGATTTCGATTCCTGGAATAAATGTTCAACGGGTACGGTTGGTGCAAGAGTATGCGCTAGCTGTACCTGTTTTTCAGTTTTGGTGCGGTCGCTTGATCGGCAAGCGTGAGTGCGTGTGAAGTACGAGTTTCTATAATTTTGAGGAGTTTATTGTGGCTACGGTTGAAATCACGAAGGATAATTTTCAGTCCACTATTACGCAAGACGGTATTACCGTGTTGGATTTCTGGGCTGAGTGGTGTGGGCCATGCAAGCGGTTCAGCCCTATTTTTGAAAGTGTCTCTGAGCAATTTGATGATGTAACATTTGGCAAGATTGACACTGAAGATCAGCAAGAACTTGCTGGTGCATTGCAGATTCAGTCGATTCCAACGCTGATGGTGTTCCGTGATGGCATTCTGCTGGCACGTCAGGCTGGTTTGTTGCCGGAGGCGGCTTTGTCTGATTTGGTTCGTGAGGCGCAGGCTTTGGATATGGATGAGGTTCGACGCCAAGTTGCTGAGCAGCAAGCTCAAGCAGAACAGGGCGAGTAATCTCCTCAAGTAATGCTGCGCTGTTGGTGCAGCGTTGCGAATTAGAGTTGTAACGATCGGGGCAGTCGTGAGGCTGCCCCGTTTGACGTGAAGAGAAAGTGTAATACCCCTCATGGCTGTTGCTGCCAGTGCTCCAGGTGAGCAAACGATTCCCGAAGGTGTGAATGTCAAGCTGCTGATTGGCATTTTGGTTGCCGCTGCGTTTGTGGTGATTTTGAATGAAACCACGCTGAGTGTGGCGTTACCGGAATTGATGAGGGAGTTCCGCATCAGTGCTGAGGCCGCCCAGTGGCTGACCACCGCGTTTCTGTTGACGATGGCAAGTATTATCCCAACCACTGGGTTTGTGTTGCAGCGCTTCACTATGCGTGGAGTATTCCTGGCGGCGTTGGGCACATTTTTGGTGGGTACGTTGCTTGCTGCGGCGGCTCCAACGTTTATTGTGCTGTTGATTGCTCGCGTAGTTCAAGCTGCAGGTACCGCATTGGTGATTCCTTTGCTGATGACTACGACTATGCGGCTGGTGCCGATTAGTCAGCGTGGCCAGGTATTTGGTTTTATCACTGTTGTTATTGCTGCTGCTCCGGCGCTTGGCCCTACGTTTTCTGGTGTGGTGTTGCAAACGTTGGGTTGGCGCTGGATTTTTATTCTTGTCGCGCCGTTGGTTGTGGTGGCGTTGGTTGTTGGCGGTTTGAATATCCGCAATTTTGAGGAGCCTTCGCGTCCACGACTGGATGTTGTTAGTGTGTTCCTTTCTGTTGTTGGTTTCTCGGCGACGCTGTTCGGTTTGGCTGGTTTGGCGGAGCTTGTTGATGGTGTTCCGTGGGATCGCGTTGGAATCTTGGCCGTTGGTGTGGTTATTTTGTGGGTATTTTTTGCTCGTCAGCTGCGGTTGGAGCGCAGTGGTGGCACCCCGCTGTTGAACCTTTCGCCGTTGCGGAATCGTAACTATTCGTGGTCGATGGCTTTGCTGCTGCTGAGCTTCTCTTCTTTGTTCGGGTTCATCATTTTGATGCCGTTGCTTGCGCAGAATGTGCTGGGGTTGTCACAGTTGCAGACTGGTTTGGTAACGATGCCGGGTGGTTTGATGATGGCGTTGCTTGGCCCGCGGATTGGCAAGGCTTATGACGCTAAGGGTGCGCGGCCTTTGATTATTCCGGGTGCGGTGTTGTTGCTGCTTTCGATGATTGGTTTCGCTGCGGTGCAGCGTACGGATTCGTGGTTTGGCGCACTTGGTAGCAATGGGACGTTGCTGCACCTAATTGTGCTGGCTGTGCTGCTGAATGTTGGTGTGTCTTTCATGATGACACCATTGATGAGTAACGCGTTGGCTTCGGTACCGCCGCAGTTGGCTTCCCACGGCCAGGCGATCCTGAATACGTTCCAGCAGGTATCTGGCGGTGCTGGAACAGCGATGTTTGTGGCAATTATGACGTTCGCTGCGGGTTCTTACGCATCCCGTGCTGGAGGTTCAGCAGGGGCGGATGCTCCGGAGGCTGCACAAGCTGCACTTGGACATGGCATTGAGGTGGCATTTACCGTTGGTGCTGTGATTGCAGTGTTCTGCCTTGTCGTTGCTGTACTGGTGCGGATGGAAGCTCGGGATGCCGTGCCAGCTGCTGCGCCAAGTGCTGTGCCAAGTGATGTGCCAGGGGGAAGTTCAGCGGAGGACGTTGCAGGACACTAGTTCTTTAACGGATCCTTGATATCGACGGGCCTGGGCATTGCGCCGAGGTCCGTCTTTTCATGTCTGGATAAGGGTGGGTAATTTGGTTGATTGCGATTTCGGAGATTTGGGGGGAGGAGTTGGCTCTGAAATGTCTGGATGGTGACATTTTGCAGTGTTGGTGAGGTGGGAAAGTGCGGCGGGGTCTCGAGGCTCGGCAAGAGAGGATGTAGAGGATTGCTGGAAGAGGAGGATGTAGGGGAGGGGACGAAGGAGGAGTGCTGGAAGGGGAGATGCGGGGGATAAGTGGTGGAAGGGGAGAAGCACCGGAGAGGGAGGATTCAGGGGAGTGGGATGAAGGGAAGGATGCAGAGGAGTGAGATGAAGGGGAGGGCGCAGGGCAGCGAAAAGGGAGGGTTTCCACAACACCAGTGGAAACCCTCCCGATTTGCGTACCGGGACCGGAACGCCAGCAAGCACGTGCTACAACAGCGCCGGAACGGCACCGCGCCAGCACGAAAAACTACAGCGGCAGGCGTCGAATCACAGCCAACGGCAAATGCTTCAGAATCAGCATGATTGGGCGGAACAACGGATGCACCCAGATCAGCGTCTTGCGATTATCCACCGCCGCAGCAATCGCCTTCGCCACATCTTCCTTATCCACCGTCAGCGGAGCATCCGGCAGATCCTTCGTCATATTCGTACGAACCTGGCCAGGGCGAACCACCAACACGCGCACACCAGAACCACGCAGTGCCTCACCCAGCATCCGATAAAAACCATCCAGGCCAGCCTTCGTGGAACCGTACACAAAATTCGAGCGGCGTACCATCTCGCCAGCAACCGTAGAAAACGCAATGATCTGGCCAAAGCCCTGCTTCTTCATACGATCAGCCAACAACACACCAACCGAAACAGCACCAGTGAAATTGATCTGCGCAGCCTGCACAGCCAACTGCTGATTCGTCCACTGCGCCTCATTATCACCCAAAATGCCAAACGCAACGATCGCGATATCCACATCGCCACCAGCCCACGCCTGATCCATCACGGACTCATGGGTGTCAAAGGCGACGGCGTCGAACTCCACAGATTCCACAGAACCCGCACCAGCCGCAACCAAACGCGCCTCCGCAGAACCCAAATCCTCACCCCCACGAGCAGCCAACACCACATCAGCAGGGCCACGCTTGAGGAACTCCTCCACAACCGCCAAACCCATATCCGACGCGCCACCCAACAACAAAATCCGTTGCGGCTTACCAACAGCATCAATCATGCCAAAAACTCCTAAAGCTCCAGTCGGCGGGACATATCCGAAGCGAACACACCCGTAGGGTCAATCTCCCGGCGGGTCTGCAACCAACCCTCCATACCCGGGTACATCTTGTGGAAATTCTCCGCAGACGTACGGGACTCCTTCGCCAAATACAAACGACCACCGAACTCCATCACACGGCGATCCAAATCATCCAAAAACGCGCCCAAACCAGGACGGATCGGGAAATCTACACACACATTCCAACCCGCCATCGGGAACGACAACGGCGCACGGTTACCCTCACCAAACAACTTGAACACATTCAACGCCGAGTAATGACCAGAAGCCTGAATATCACGAATGATTTCCTTAAACGGCTCCACCGCATCCACTGGCACCACAAACTGATACTGCAAAAAGCCCTTCGAACCATAACCACGGTTCCACTCACCAATGAGATCCAGCGGCTGGTAGAACTGCGTAAGATTCTGCACCTTGTTCTTATACGTACCGGACTTCAACCACCACAACTCGCCGATCGCAATCATCGACAACTTATTCATCGTGAAATTCGGGAAAATATCCGGCACCGTCATCAACTGCGGAGCGTTAAACTTCAACGGCTCCTTCGCCAACTTCGGAGCAAGGTCCTGCAACTGATCCAACGTCGCCAACGAACCACGAGAAATCGCGGCACGGCCCAACTTCTTACCGGAAGAAATCGCATCAAACCAGGCAGAAGAATACGTGAAATTATGCTCCGAACCATCCGAGTGGAACGCGATCGTCTCATCCAAACTGCCAGTGAGATCACCATCAGCGATGAAATACGCCGTTTCCGTCTTCGTCATCCGAATACGGGCGCGCAAAATAATGCCGGTCAAGCCCATGCCACCAACCGTGGCCCAGAACAACTCACCCGACGGGTCATCGGCGGAACCCTCCGGCTCCAAATGCAACACGCGACCATCAGCAACCAACAGTTCCATCGAAACCACATGGTTACCGAACGAACCGGCAGAGTGGTGATTCTTGCCATGAATATCCGGGCCAATTGCACCACCGATCGTCACCTGGCGAGTACCCGGCAATACCGGCACCCACAGGCCATGCGGCAACGCGGCCTTCATCAACTGGTCCAGGGTCACCCCAGCATCTACATCCACAATGGCACTATCCGGGTCAATGCTGTGAATGGTATTCAGCGGCTGCATATCAATTACCAAGCCGCCGCCGTTCATCGCCGGGTCGCCATAGGAGCGGCCCATGCCACGGGCAATCACACCACGCTGCAGGTGAGCCGGCTTATCACTATTACTATCCGCCACCTGCGCCACGGCACGGGCAATCGTCTCCACATCCGGGGTGGAAAGCACCTGGGCCGTGGAAGGCTGCGTACGTCCCCAGCCGGTGAGGGTTTGGGTTGTCGTTTCCAAGGTCATGCCTACCAGCCTAGCCCTGTTCTGGGCAGGCCGGTGGAACGCGCGCTGTGATTTAGCTTGTAATAACCAGCCTGACCAAACTTCTCATCACCAGCATGACCCCGCATTGCCCGGTATTGCCCCGCACCAGGATCATGATTAGCCTGGCTGGACGCTAATACAGCTCCATGATGTCACGGATTTCCTTCGGCAATTCCTCCACGCTGGTGATCTCCGGGCCAGTGTAATTCTTCAAAATATCGGTCACAGCCCGGCGGCTGGTGGAGTCCAAGATCGGCAACTCCTGGGCCATCATTCGAGTCATATACTCGTTCAACGGCAAGTTGGTGCGGGTCGATGCCTCATAGCTGGTGTGTTCACCAACGCCACCAACGCGGATCGGGGAGTCCGTGTTGGTCGGGGAGTCCGAGTTGTTGGTTTTCTTGAGGAAGTTGAAGAGCGCCATAATGTTCCAGTGTAGTGGAGGCAAAAAGCCCGGATTGGTGAATCCTTTCCCGGCTATACTCGCAAGCATGAGTACCGTAACGACACACCAGACACACCAGGCTAAGGATGCCCCTTCCCGATTGAATGTGCCGCTACTTGCGAGTGCCACCGCCACGAACTTGGTGCTGTATGTACCGCGTGATTTCTTGCCGGACACCGCCGCTACGAAAATCCTGTGCTGGGCTGCTACTGCTCCAGCGATTGCGCTGTTCCTCAAGACCTATGCCGCAGAGGGTGGTGTGAGTAGGGACGATTGGAAGCAATTCCGTGCCGCCGTTGCGCAGACTCCCCGCGCCGAACAAATCGCGGTCGGTGCTTTCCTCGCTGCTGCTGTCGTTGGTTCAGTGGTTGGCTCTATCTACCTCAACAACGCAATAAACCGCCGCCTGTTGCGTTTCTTTGGTGCCCGTACTCGGTTCCCTTGGACGGCGATTGGATTGGTGAGCCTGGCTGGCACACTCGCAATGATCGCCGTTGATCCGGAAGTTGACCTGCGCCGATGATGTATGACCCGTTGTTGATTCTCGCCGCGCAACGCACCGAGGCTGGGGTTGTTGCGGCCATTTGGCAAGTTGAAACTGACCCCGACGCCGCACTTGGCGCCCTCAGCGGCGCTTGGATTGTGGATCCTTCCGGGATACGTGGATTTGCCGCGCAAGCCGAATGGTTGGAAGGCCGTGAGGATCGACGCACCATGCTGGCAACGCTCCTGCGCTTCCCCGTGCTTGCCATTGACGCGGAGGCAGCAGCATTGGCTAAAGACGTGGTGGATTCCCAAGAACTCCACGTGCCGGTGCTCGAAGCAGCTGACCTGGACCGTGCGGCCGCCGAGGAACGCCAAGTAACCATCGCCGATGAAGCACAGCTCCTATCCGAGCGCACCGCCGCCGATGGGAAGAAGCGCAAAGCATCTGCCTGGCCGGCACTCGGAAACCTTGCTGATGCTATTGAACAGGCTCAGGCACAGGCCACTGTGGGTGCCAATGCGGGAGACAATGCGGGTGACAATACAGGTACAAATGCGAGTACAAACGCAGGTCACCATGCAGGCACGGAACTCCCTGCGGGGGAGGAGGCTGTGGTGAGTCGGGCGTTGGGCTCCGCGAGAGCGCTCCTGCAATGGATCCAAGCGTGGAACACCTTCGACAAAACCCGAGTGCGGAAACTCGGGGCCTCCACCAACGATATTGGGATGGCGAAATACAACCAGCCACGCGGAATACCAACCGGCGGAAATGCGAAAGGCAGTCACACCGCGGGCTAAGATAGGTCAATCATGACTACCGCCAATAACCCTGCAACGCCGAGCCGCCTCATCCGCGTCTTCCGGCAGTTCTTGCAGTTCGGTCTGGTCGGCGCATCAGGATTCATCGTTAACCAAGCCGTATTCGTGGTGACGAAAAAAGTCTTGGACCTTGGATTCGACATCAACGAACTCGACCCCTTCATTAACCTCCTTGGCAGCCAATTTCACGTGCGCTGGTACCACGTGCTCTCCATCGTGGCATTCGTCGTAGCAAACATTTGGAACTTCACCCTCAACCGGCTCTGGACCTTCCGCGGCGCACCCCAACGCGCATGGTGGAAACAACTCCCACAATTCATGGCAGTAGGAATCTTCGGCCTGTTCATCACCCTCGTTGTATCCACCGCCCTCGTCAACCCAGAATCCCCACTCGCACTCCCAACCGACATATTCGACGGCAGTACCGGACTACGCACCCGTGCCTACTGGGGCAACTTCATCGGCGTGATCATGGCCGTACCAGCAAACTTCCTGTTCAATAAACTCTGGACCTTCCGCGGCGCACGCAACCGACCACACGTCGACTCCGTCGTCCACATCCCACCACGCAATACCGACAGCACCCGCCCCGAGCCAACACCGCAGGAGGAACACTAAATGACCGAACGCACAGCACTCCAAAAACTCAACGAACACCCACTGCTGCAATCCCAACTCGTGAAATTCATCCTGGTGGGTGGGTTCTCCGCAGTAGTAGACCTCGGCTCCACCCTGATCTTCACCTTTGTTTTTGGACTCACCGACGGTGTGGCGAAATCCCTCGGCTTCATCCTCGGCACCCTCACCGCCTACTGGATCAACCGCCGGTGGACCTTCCAGGCCGAAGCCTCCACCACCAGGTTCATCATCACCATGCTGACCTACGCACTCACCTTCGTTGTGCAAGTAGGCCTATACAAAGTGGGTATCCCATGGCTCGAAGGCTTCGGACTATCCGAACTGTGGGTGCGCGTCGGCTCCTTCATCATCGCCCAAGGCACCGCCACCGTCCTGAACTTCCTCATCCAGAAGTTCCTGATTTTCCGTAAGTAGCAGCGCCAGCCCTGTCTTACGCAGGGCGCGCATGCAACCATGCGCCCGGTGCTCAACATGCACCCGGCGTTCGCACGTGGCCACCGTGCCGTTACGGGCGAGTAAAGCGCTCGTCCCGCCCCTGCTTATGCAAGCGCAACCACTCCCGGAACCCCGCCACATCCCGACGCTGCACCAAGAAAAACCACCCAAACCGCGCATACTCCTGCGGCAACAACCGCCGCATCCCCGGCTGACTCATAATGTACCCACGATTCCGGTACGTAAAATGCCGCTTGAACGCATTATCTGGATACTGCGTATGCATCCGCCCACCCAAAATCGGCTTGAACTCATCACTGCCATCAGGATGCACATACGCCGCAACCAAACACGTCCCAAACGCCATACCCGAACGCACCAACCGCCGGTGATACTCCACCTCATCACCACGAATAAACAACCGATAATCCGGCACCCCAATCACCTCCATCGCCTTGGCACTGATAACCGCCCCATTGAACAAGCTGGCAATCCCCGGCAAAAACTCCCCCTCCAACTCATCCCGACGTCGCCTCCACACCAAGCCCTGCCGTAAAGGAAACGCCAACAACTCAGGCTGATCAATATTGCACACCACCGGAGATACTTCCTCCAGCTGGTGCGCCTCAGCGCACTCCAACAATGTCCGCAACACATCCGGCCCCTCCGGGCGGCCATCGTCATCGGCACACCAGACGGCGTCGACACCCAAGGTCAATGCGGTGAGGAAACCCAACGCGAATCCGCCAGCCCCACCCAAATTCGTCGCGGAACCCACATACACAGCGCGCTCACCAGCGAGCTCCTCCACCAACGCCCGCACCTCCGGATCATTGCCATTATCCACCACGATAATATGCTCCACCCGCGCCCCAACCTGGTTCGCTACCTGCTGCAACGAAGCGCGCAACAGCTCACGACGATTATGCGTAACAACAACAGCAGCAATGGAATCCGAAAGCGACAAACTCATACCTACAAGTGTCCCACATCGCGACAACAAGCACGGGAAGCTGACACACCCCGCCTATACTTACAACCCATGAGCGAACGATCCCCCGAAAACCTGCTGCTATACCTCCCAAAACAGCAAGAACAGGAAATTCGTGACCTCCTCACCCGCATCCACCACCGCGGCCTGCCCGAACAACACCAACGCCCACACATCACCCTCACCTTCGCCCAACACATGCACCCCCACGTGCTCAACCGCGCGCAAGAACTCCTCCCGCCACTGCTGCCCGCAACGTTTCAACGCCGCGGCGCCGTAGTATTCGGCACCAAACGAAAACAAACCATCGCCTGGCTACTCGAAACCACCGACGAACTCGAAGCTGCCGCCCGAGAACTCAACGCCCTCAACCCCGAAGGTCGGGGCAACCGCTGGACGCCCCACCTCACCCTCGGGCTACGGCTCCAACGCGAAGACGTCCCCGAATTTCTCCGCGCCCTCGACGAAGAAACCTCCCCACACCTGCGGGAACTCACCGCAGAATACGCAGCCCACTGGGTGCCCCGCACCAGCACGCTCACCCGCATTGAATAAGGAAGGTGCCCACCAAGTGGACACTCACCTCAAAGAACTACACCTGCAACACAATCTTGCCCGTGACCTCACCAGATAGCAGGGCAGCGTGGGCGGAGGCGGCGTCGGAGATAGGCAGCGTACGGTCAATATGCGTACGGATCGCACCACTGGCCAACAACGGCCACACAAACTCGCACGTCGCACGCACAATCCGCGCCTTGTCCTCAACATCCCGATACCGCAACCCGGTGGCGCTCACCGACCCACGCTTGCTCAACAACCGGCCGATATTCAACTCGCCCTTCACCCCACCCTGCATACCAATAATCACAATATGCCCATCCGGAGCCAGTGCCCGAACATTGCTATCCAAATACTTCGCCCCAATAATGTCCAAAATTACATCAGCGCCGCCCTCCGCCTGCACAACCTCTGCGAAATCCTGCTCACGGTAATTAATCAGCACATCAGCCCCATAATCCTTGCAAATAGCAAGCTTCTGCGCGCTACCAGCAGTCACCGCCACCCGCGCACCCAAGGACTTCGCCAACTGAATACCAAACAAACCAATGCCGCCACCGCCCCCATGCAACAACACCAAATCACCCTGCTTGATACGAGCGGTCATCATCAAATTCGACCAACACGTGGCCGCAACTTCCATCACGCTCGCAGCCTGTTCCAGCGAAAAACCTTCTGGAAGTGGCAAGACCTGGCCAGCGGGAACGGCCACATATTCTGCGTAGCCGCCACCAGACAACAACACGCATGCCTGGTCACCAACCTGCCACGATGAACCATCAGGACGGGATGCGCCATTCGGATCTACGATCACACCCGCAGCTTCCAAGCCCATGATGTCCGTTGTGCCCTTCGGCGGTGGATAGTGGCCAGCCGCCTGGAGCGTATCCGCCCTGTTCACGCCAGCGTGCGTGACCCGCAACAGTACCTCGCCTGTGGCAGGGGTGGGAGTATCCGTCAGCTGCCAGTGAAGAGCCTGAGGGTTGTTCGGGTCAGTTTGGATGATGGCGTGAGATTGCGCCGGGATGTAGGAATGCTGGTTATTGTGCTGGTTGCTGTGTTCGTTGCCATGCGTGGATGCTTGATCGCTCATGCTTGATACTCTACCGGCGGGTGGACACTTCGTGACTGAGAGCAGGATCAATTGCTGTTTCGCTGGGATACTTCTGAGTTGGCTGTTCGGAGGTGCTATAGTGTGTGGAGCATGACAAGCGAACCCGTTCGTGGTTGTGCTCAAACAATTGGAAGTATGGCAGAGCGGCCGAATGCACTGGTCTTGAAAACCAGCGTCGTGAGAGCGACCGGGGGTTCAAATCCCTCTACTTCCACAAAATGCATTTCCCCTGGTCATGTTTGAACTTGCCCCCGAAAGTTGGAGTGGTTTAATTCTAGGCGGGTAAAGGCTCAAGGGTCTGGTTTCGATATTGCATCGGGGTCAGGCCCTTGAGTCGTTGTTGGATACGGTCGTGGTTGTACCAGTGTATGTAGTCATCAAGGGACCG
>JBHAQQ010000130.1:0-7361 GCA_041830435.1 Corynebacterium sp. | reverse complement strand
CTGCTCCGGCGGTGACCAACGCATCCGCGGCCGCTCCGGATACCAATACGCCACCACCCACGACAACAACGTCAGCGCCGCCGCCAGCTGCCCACCCGTTGACTACGGCGATGACGACTTTCGGCATGGTGCGGATCAGTCGTTGCACTTCGAGGATATGGAGGCGTCCGCCTTCGGTTTTGACGCGGGCTTCGTCGATGGTGGTGGCGTCGGCGGCGCTGACGTTGTTGTCGTGGGTGGTGGCGTATTGGTATCCGGAGCGGCCGCGGATGCGTTGGTCACCGCCGGAGCAGAAGGCCCAGCCCCCGTCTTTTGGTGAGGGGCCGTTGCCGGTGAGGAGGATGGTGCCGATGTCGGGGGTGCGGCGGGCGTGGTCGAGGGTGCGGTACAGTTCGTCGACGGTGTGTGGGCGGAAGGCGTTGCGCACTTCGGGGCGGTCGAAGGCGATGCGGACGATGCCGTTCTCGCGTCCTTCGGCGGCGAGGCGGTGGTAGGTGATGTCGGTGAGGTTTTCGAATCCTGGGACGGGGGTCCAGAGTTCTGGTTTGAATGGGTTGCTCATGCTGCACATAGTAGCGTGGGGTGTATGGAGTTGGCTTCACTGGATGATTTGTTGGCGCGGGCTCGTGTGGTGGCGGTGCCGTTGCGGGTGCCGTTTCGGGGTGTGCAGGTGCGGGAGGCGGTGTTGTTTGAGCCGGCTGGTGCTGGGGTGTGGTCGGAGTGGGCGCCGTTTGTTGAGTATGGGGCGGTGGAGGCTGCGCGGTGGTTGCGGTCGGCGTTGCATTTTTCTTCGCTTTTTGATTCCGACGCCGCTTCCCCTCAGCTTGTCGAGGTAAATGCGACGATCCCGGCTGTGGATGTGCTTGCTGATCCGGTGCGTGGGGCGTCGGTGATTGGGGAGTTGATGGGGCGGTATCCGGGGTGTTCGACGGTGAAGGTGAAGGTTGCTGAGGCGGGGCAGTCGTTGGAGGATGATTTGGCGCGGGTGCGTGCGGTGCGGCAGTGGTTTGCTGAGGAGTATGCGGCTGGGCGGTCTGGTGTGTTGACGGACAATCCGAAGATTCGTTTGGATGCGAATGGGGGTTGGTCGGTTGAGCAGGCGGTGCAGGTGGTTGCTGCGGTTGCTGCGGAGGGGGCGTTTGATTATGTGGAGCAGCCTTGTCACTCGGTGGGGGAGTTGGCGGCGGTGCGGATGGCGTTGATGCGACAGGGGATTTTTGCGCGGGTGGCTGCGGATGAGGTGGTTCGGAAGTCGGATGATCCGCTGGTGGCGGTGCGTGAGGTGGTGGGTGCGCAGGCTTGTGATGTGGTGGTGTTGAAGGTTCCGCCGTTGGGTGGTGTGGATCGTTTGTTGGAGATTGCGGAGGATGTTGCGTGCCGTGGGGTGGCGGTGACGGTGAGTTCGGCGTTGGATACGGGTGTTGGTTTGGGGGCGGGTTTGCAGGCGGCGGCGGAGTTGGCGCGGCATATTGATGCTGGTGATGATGAGGGGGTGTGGGTGCCTGCGCAGCCGGCGGGGTTGGCGACTGGGTCGTTGTTTGTGCAGGATTTGGCGCCACGGCCGATTGTGGACGGTTGCATTTTGAGCGGCCCGGTGGAGCCGGATCCGGAGTTGCTGGAGCGCTACGCCGCGACCGACGAGCGGCGCGATTGGTGGCTAGCTCGCCTCGCCGGGGCGTACCAGCACCTGAGCTGAGCCTGGATTGTCGCTCAGCTCTGGGTAAAGCTCCAATGCATCGCGCAGTTCTTGGAATTCACTGATGAAGTAGCAGGTGAGTTGTATGGTGAATTGAAGAAGGACTTCGAGGACCGTGGATTAGAAATTTTGAATGGATTCACTGAAGCGCAAAAGATCGGGGTTTTATCATGAAAAAGCTGTTTGTAATTCTTGGAATTTCTGCGATCCTAGTTCTGGTCAGTGGGTTTATTTCGTTCATGGCCGTGTCGAAGAAAAATTCAGCGTTGCCTCGCGAAGTCGGGGAATTGGTCTTTATCGGAATTTCATCTGAAGCAACAGGAGCAATGCTGTCCTCAGATCGGAATAATGTTTTTTGGTCTGGTAATTCGGGTACTGGTGCTGCTGTCCACTTCATCGTCCCAACATACTTTCCATCTCTGAATAGAGTTGGAGGGGACTTTTTAGTGCCAGATCGTGATTCTTTGTTGGTGTTGGATAAGTCCTTGAGAATTAAGGATCGGCTCGACATACCGGGGTTGGGAGTCGGTGTGCAGGCCTTAGAGACTTCGTCTGCTTCTCATAAATATGTGGGCTACACCTTTAACGTAGGCTCGGAGCTGGCGCCTGACGCACGCAAGGTGGTAATTGCTAACAATCGTGATGTTAGGCATGTCGATCGAGATAGATTCGTTGCAGCATTAACGGTTTGTGATTCAGGTCTGGCTCGATGGATTGAGTTTGAGCCCAGTGATGCTAATAACCTCAGTGGTCCGGGTGTGGGGTTTGTTGTGGCGTGGACCCAAACTGGTGAAATCACTGAGAGAAAGATCAATTGGGAATTTCTGTCTATACCAGATTCGGAAAGTGCACTTTCATGTCAGGATGATTCCGGTTTAATCATTACCGAGGGGCGTGACGGTGGAACCGTTGTGATTAATGTGAAGGTGGACCGGGAAGAATTTCAAGTTAGTAAAGAGACCCCGCTGAAGGATTTCTCACCTGCTGCGATGGCACGCTTTTCAGAGGTGATGGATAACAAACTCTATAGTCTTGACCATCGTCAAGTTCTCAGTGTTATTGACCTGGAAAGCGGGCTTGTCGAGCAGCGGGAACAGCTTAAGGTAGACGGTGCCTCACCCGTGGCTATGAGTTTTGATGGAGATCAAGCCTATGTGGTCGTAAGGCCTCGTGAATTCGACCATGATCAAGCCGTTGTTGCTGTAGATCTAAAAGACATTAGATGCATGTCTGAGCCAATTCGCTTGGTTGGCTACGATCAGACACCAGGACAATCCTTATTAGCAAGGATGGGTGGGTCATACATGGCGGTTTCTTCTGTATTGCCAATTGATCAAGGCTTTGAAATTGCCTGTCGGGAAAATTAAATGGAGAGCGTTGGCGTCTTCCTACACGGGTTGTGTCCCGAAGCGTGGTGTATCTGTGACTACTGGTGAGGACCCTATGAATGATGTGGGCGACCACCGTAGTACCTTTCGATTCCATATCCACACTTCCTCGAAAGAGAAATACCACGATAGCCGCTAGCCCTTGTTCTATAGACCCGACTACCCACTTAGACGAATTGCTTACCCAAGCATCTCCTGATCTGATGCGCGAGATGCTTCAAGGTTTCATTAACCAAATCCTCTCGACCCAAGCAGACCAAGTCTGCGGCGCGGACTACGCCACCACGTCTGAGTCTCGTACTAATGTCCGCAACGGATACCGCCACCGCGACCTGGATACCCGGGTGGGCACCATTGATGTTGCCGTGTCTAAGCTACGTACCGGATCGTTCTTTCCGGATTGACTTCTTGAACGACGAACCAGGGCCGAACGCGCACTAACAACCGTCATTGCCACCTGCTACCTTAAAGGCGTTTCCACCCGCAGAATGAACGATCTGGTGGCTAGTTTAGGTATCAATAACCTGTCGAAGTCGCAGGTATCTGACATGGCCAAAGACCTTGATGTGATGGTCGAGAATTTCCGCACCAGACCACTCGATACCGGCCCCTATCTATATGTCTCGTGTGATGCATTGACCATGAAAGTCCGCGAAGGCGGGCGCGTAGTTAAAACCTCTGTGCTCCTGGCCACCGGGGTCCCGGGACGAGTACTTGCTGGTCGCGGTCGGCGCTGGCGTGGATCATCGACCGATACCAGGTGAAGAAAGACAAAGCCTCGGGCATCGTGAATGACCCGAACGACTGGGCAGACGAAGTTGGCAACCCGCGGTACATCATGGATCTGGTAGCGAGGGTGACACGGGTGGCGGTCGAGACCGTGAGGATTGTGGATGGGCTGCGGTAGAGGGTTGTGTGGAGACCCAGCATTGAAAATACGTAACGTATTTTGTCTGTGACGGACACATATCCGAAATAAAGGCTGAATATTCTCCTGACTTGTAAGTACAAGTCCAACTCAAGCGTTGTCTTACAGATCCACGCTTGACGAAGCTAGGAGAACGCAATGTTGTGCATTAACGCCCGCAATGTTGAGAATAATGTTCCCATCCGGAGAGGTGGCGGCTTAGCCGGTAGGACTGGCTCTGATGGACCGCTGGTTGGTGGATTGAAGGAAGTTGAACATGCATAAACCACAGCCAATGCTTGGCCATCTCAGTAAGAAAGCGCGACTAGCGCTCGCGGATGCGAACTCGCGGGTAAGACTTCAGAGGCGCTTGAGATGGTCAATTCCTGAACAGGAGCGATACATGACTGCCGCCATTACACAAGCACGCAAAGATTCACCGAACGTGGGCTTCATCGACCAAGCACCACTGAACTCGTTTCACAAAAAGCTCACCATCTTCTCTTCCGGGGGACCATTCATCGATGGTTATGTGGTAGCCATCATCGGATTCACATGGGCCACCATGGGAAACCAATTAAGCATCAATTCCAACGACAAAGGTCTCATCGCCGCAGCCATTATGGTTGGCATCTTTGTTGGAGGGTTGGTATTCGGTCGGCTTACAGACAAAATCGGCCGACACATCATGTACATCGCTGACTTGCTAGCACTTGCTGTGCTTTCGATCATCAGCTTCTTCGTTACCGACGTTTGGCAGTTGATCGTCTTACGGTTCTTGATTGGAATGGCAGTGGGTGCTGACTATCCGATCGCGACGTCATTGCTTGCCGAATACCTGCCTGCTAAATACCGTGGCCGCTTGCTAGGTGCAACGTTTGTAGTGTGGGCCCTCGGAGCAGCTGTGGCTCCCTTCGTGGCGATCATCTGCACGCAGCTTGCGGGAGATGATGCTTGGCGCTGGATGCTGGCGAGTCCTGCACTGTTTGCCCTCATCACACTAGGTCTGCGACTGGGCACACCCGAGTCTCCACGCTGGTTGGTGAGCCAGGGAAGAATCGACGAAGCGAACGAATCAATTCGTGCGGCATTTGGGGAAGGCTATGACGTTTCAAGCCTAGGAGAACCGGACAGTGGTAAGAAGCTCACCTTTGCGGAGCTATTCCGTGGCCAGTACTTAAAGCGCACGCTGTTCGTTTCATTGTTCTGGCTATGCCAAGTCATTCCCATGCTGTCCATCTACTCGTTTTCCTTCGACATTCTCGCAAGTATCGGGCTGACTGGAAACGGTGCTGAGATTTTCCTAGCAGCATTGTTCGTCATTGGTGGCGTGCCAGGCCTCTTGTTGGTCGACAAGATTGGGCGCAAACCCTTACTGGTGTGGACCTTCGCGGCAATTGCACTGATTTGGGGTGTGGTTGGATTCTTCGAAAACAGCTCCGTCATGCTGGTTTTCGCCGCTGTGTGCGCATTCGCATTCTTCAATGGCGCATCAAACTTCTTGCAAATCGTACTGCCCAATGAACTCTTTCCAACCGAGGTTCGCGCTACCGCGGTGGGCGTGGGCACAGCTGCAAGCAGAATCGGCGCAGCAATCGCAACGTATGCAATGCCCTTCGCGCTCGATGCCGGAATCAATTGGGTGTTGCTGATTGGAGCAGGTGTCTCCTTGGTTGGTCTCATCGCCACCGTCGTTCTTGGAGAGGAAACGACCGGAAAGAGTCTAACGAGCACGTCAGAAGTCTAAACCGCCCTAATAGTGCCCCTTCTAAGAAGAAAGATTCATGATGACTGAATTCGTAAGCAATCCAATTGGTCCAGTAGATGCAACAACGATGCCTCGCTATGCAGGCTCTTCCACCTTCACTCGGATCCCGGGTATTCAAGACGTCAAGGACTTTGACATCGCAGTGCTGGGCGTACCGTTCGATACCGGTTGCTCGTTCAGGCCAGGTGCACGCTTCGCACCGGTAAGTGTGCGAAACGCATCTCGACTTCTTCGACCTGCGTATCACGTAGAGCTTGACGTGGAACCGTATAGGAAATTGCAGGTTGTAGATGCAGGAGACGTCGCGTGCACCCCATACAACATCCCAGAAGCAATGGATCAGATTGAACAGCAAGCAAGCCAGGTGCTGGGTGACAAGCATGGTCGCCGACTTGTGAGTATCGGGGGCGATCACACCATTGCACTGCCATTGCTCCGCTCGGTTGTTAGGAAGCATGGACCAGTTGCTTTAGTTCATTTTGACGCGCATCTCGATACCTGGGACACCTATTTCAATGCACCCGTCACACACGGAACAATTTTCCGGAGAGCCTTTGAAGAAGGATTACTCATAGAAGACCATTCCATACATGTTGGAACGCGAGGTCCCATCTACGACAGCATCGACCTGAAGGACGACGCGAGCTTTGGTTTCAAAGTGATTAGATGCAGCGATATCGACCGAATTGGAGCAGAGGCTGCTGCCGATCAAGTCATTAATCGAGTGGGAGACTTGCCAGTCTATCTGTCTATCGATATAGACGTCCTCGACCCCGCCTTCGCGCCGGGGACTGGAACGCCAGAAATGGGAGGTCTTACTAGTCGTGAGCTGCTGTTGATGCTTCGGCTGTTGGACAAGCTTAATATCGTGGGTGCCGACGTGGTTGAGGTAGCGCCTGCATATGACCACGCAGATATCACTTCACTTGCAGGGGCCACAGTGGTGTACGACATCTTGTCCTTGATGGCGAAGTCACCTTTGTGAGGAGCAGATCATGATTAAGCACATTGCGAAGACGTTTTCTGAATTGCTTGAAGCACTTGCCATTCCAGTCAAGCACCATGATGAGGAGACTGAATACCTAGGTTTGCTTCTGCGGCACTAAGTTGTGGGCATTGTGAATCCATGTTCGATGAAATGGGAAACGCAGTGTTTGTGGTAAGGGTGCTGGTGTTAAAGACGGTGGTCAGGGGACTTTGAGCACCGGGTGGGGTACACCCCAGCCTGGTGGTCGTGAACTTTGATGGTCGCGTGGCTGGGGGTGAGACTGTGGCTGATGCATGTGCGCTAGCCGCGGGTGATGATTTGGCGTACCTTTTTTGCTTCGGTGCGCCTGCCATGAATTGGCGGTAGAAGTAGCCCCTCACTGCAGCGCTGGTCTTGGTGAACTTCCCGCCGGTGTTGGTAGTCCCGGTTCCTCCGCTGGTTGTACCACCGCGCCCAGCACCAGCGCCACCGAACATGCCTCCACCGGCCATGCCTCGGGTAGTAGCGTTGTTGCTCGTGCCGGTGCCTGACTGGGTGGTCGAGTTAGCTTGCGTCCCGGGTGCGTTGGCGGTGGGGTAGCCGGGATTGACTGCTGGGGAACCAGCGTTCGGGTT
>JBHAQQ010000129.1:0-15109 GCA_041830435.1 Corynebacterium sp. | reverse complement strand
GGTGTGGTGGCTGTGGCCTTGGCGATCAGTGTGGTTATTGGGGTGTGGTTGGGGTTGCGGTGGACGCGGGTTGAGGATCCGCAGCCGTTACCCGACGCCCTCTCCGCGCCAGTTGTCCCACCTTCGAGTTCCAATGCAGTGCCGGAGCCTGCGCGTTCCGAGGCGCCGTTAGTGGTGAGTGTGCAGGGAATGGTCGCGCGACCTGGATTGTTGCGGGTGCCGGAGGGGACCCGTGTTGGTGAGGCTATTGATCAGGCGGGTGGGGTGTTGCCTGGTGCAGATTTGCGCGGGTTGAATTTGGCTATGCGGTTGGAGGACGGCATGCAGGTGTTGGTGGTGCCTGAGTCTGAGGCGCTGCCTGGGGAGGGGGATGGGCCCCAACATGGGTCCCATAATGTGCCTCAGGATGGGTGGGGAGCTGGGCCGGAGGACGGCGGAGCCTCGCGCATTCTCGGCGCGGATGGTGCTACCGCTGCAGGTTCCACCGGCGGGGCTGCGAGTGATGGTGGGTTGGTGAATATCAACACGGCCAGCGCTCAGGAATTGCAGACACTCAATGGGGTGGGTCCTTCTACCGCGGAGGCGATTGTTACGTGGCGCGAAGCCAATGGCCCGTTTGCCACTGTTGAGCAGCTGCAGGAGGTTCGAGGAATTGGCCCGGCGAAGTTTGCCGCCTTGCGGGACAAGGTGCGGGTGTAATGCGGCTGCGACGGTGGGTTGCAGCTCCAATTGCGAGGGTGGGGTTGCTGCCTCGGGAGGAAGCAGCACAGGATTGGTTCTCGCCGCAGGCCATGGCCGCCCGGCGCTCTCACGACGCCCGCCTCATTCCCACAGCCGTGTGTATCTGGGGTGCGGTAGCAATGGTCGTTGGTGTTGGTGGTGCCGGGGCGTGGGTGCCAGCAGGGTTGGGTGCAAGTGTGTTGCTCCTGGTGCTGGTGGGAGTGTGGAGTCGGCGGCGGCAAGCCGCCAGTAGGCGCGAGATGGGTGACGGTTTGGTGCTGCCACGCCAATTCGCGCAAGTTGCGCTGCCGTTGCTGGTTGCTGCGCTGGCTAGTGGGCTTGCCTGGTGGCGAACGTTGTTACGTTCCCGGCAATTGCGGCTGGTGACGGATGATCGGGTTGAACTGCAGGTACTGGGAGTGCCTCGCGTGGCACTGCGAGGGGACGTGCGACTCCAAGCGCGGCATTCCGGCGGCGCGGAGGTGGAAGTGCGGATCCCATCCCGGCTGTTGCCCGAGGGACAAGATACGTTTGCCGCGTTGGTGCATCCGGGTAGTACCGTGGCTACATCGGTACGGCGAACTGCAGCGATGAGCCAAGTACCGGGTGGGGAAGACGCATGGAACACAGCTTCGACTGCTTCCGCGCCGATGTTGTTGGGAGAAACGCCAATACTGTATGCCACGCGCGACGTGGTGGTGCTTGCAGAGCCAAGGGGAGTGTGGGCAATCAGTGCATGGCTGCGCAGCGGTCTGCGGTATGTAGCTGAGCTGTTACCGGGGGAAGGGGCCCAGCTGCTGGCCGGGATGACGATCGGTGACACGTCGATGCAATTGCCACAGGTGCAGGAAGCGATGCGCAACACCGGTCTGAGTCATCTCTCGGCGGTATCTGGCGCCAACGTGCTCATGGTCCTGGGCGCTGTGATTGTCGTATGTACCGCCTGCGGTGTGCACGGTGTCCAAAGGGCCGGATGGCTCCTTGCGGCACTCGTGGGGTTTGTGTTCTTAGTAGGTCCGGAACCAAGCGTGTTGCGTGCTGCCGCAATGGGACTGGTGGGGGTGGTGGCTTTGCTCAGCGGCAGATGGGCGGACTGCTGGCCGGCACTAGCTGTGGCCGTGAGCGTATTGCTGTTCATTCGGCCACAACTAGCGGTGGAGTATGCCTTTGTCCTTTCAGTAGTAGCAACAATCGGCATTGTGGTCATTGCGCCGTTGCTGGCTCGTGTCCTGTTGTGGTCCCTGTGGAAGTTCTATGAACAGCGAAATGCGCGTCCGGTCCATTGGCAGTACCAAGCAGCGCATGTTCTGGCCACAGCCGTGGTGGCGGATTGGGTTACCATTCCCATCATTGTGCAGATGTTGGGTCGCGTTCCGCTCAGTGGCATTCTTGCAAATCTGTTGGTGACCGCTGTTGTTCCGATGGTGACCATCAGTGGGTTGGTATTGGCGCCACTGGGTGGCGTGGTGCAATTCCTTCCCACAACGCTGTCGAGCATTGCAGACGCGGTGCTGTGGATTGTGGGCCTACCTGCCGCGATTGCAACGTGGTGGGTGGTGCACGTTGCGCAACACCTGCAGCATGTACCGATGCTGCGTACCGGCGAAGGGGTGATTCCGGCAGTTGTGGCCGCTGTGCTTGTCGGGAGCTTGTTAGTGGGGTTACTCACGCGCCGGGGAAGGGCACTCTTGGGGTTGGTGATGGTGGGGATGGCCGGACTGTGGGGGTGTAAGGCAATTTCGCTAGAGCCGGTCAACTCCACGCAGCCTGGTAGCGCACAGGTGTCGCTGTTGGTTGGTAAGACCATCGACCTCTCCGGCAAACATGTGGTGCTTGTGGAATCGACGGAGGCGGCGCACCGGGAATCTTTTCACCTGCCGCCAAGCACCGTGTTTGTCGTGACGTCGTGCGGGCCACCGAGCCCCCGACCAACATTTACCCAAAGGGGGCAACCAGTGCTCTTCCCCTGCCGGGATCGACTCACGCTGCTAGGCACGTAGAATGGCATCCATGAGCAATGTTGCCGCCACGCACCTCATCGTAGGACCAGAAGAATTCTTGGCCCAGCGGGCACTGACCTCCATCCGCGACGCGGTGCGCCAGGCCACCGGCAACCCGACGTTGCCGGTGGAATCGTTCAAAGCTAACGAGGTTGATGCCGGGATTATTCGGGAGCTATTGAGTCCTTCGCTGTTTGCAGAATCCCGATTGATTCACCTGCACGGTGTGGAGGATTGCAGCAAGGAACTCATTGATCTGATCAATGATGTGTTGGAGGATCCATTGCCTGACATGGTGGTGGTGGTTACGCACAAAGCCAGCGGTAGAAATAAGAAGTATTCCAACTCGTGGGCGAAGCTGGTGCAGCAGGTGCATGAAGCGCCGCAACTGAATCCTCGGGATCGGCAGCAATTTGTTCTCAATGAGTTTCGATCATTTGGTGTTCGCGTCAGCCCGGAGATCGTGACCGTGGTGCTGGACGCGGTAGGGTCTGACCTTCGTGAGCTTGCTACCGCGGTGAGCCAGTTGGTCAGCGATACCGGTGGTCGTGTTGATGTTGAGGCGGTGCGTCGCTATTACGGTGGTCGAGCTGAGGTCAGCGGGTTTGAAATTGCCGACCTCATTGTCACGGGACAAACCGCTCAGGCCTTGGCGTTGACCCGGCGCGCGCTGCAGATTGGGGAAAGTCCGGTGAAGATTTTCAGCGCGGTGATTCGAGCCGTCGATGGCTTGGCGCAAGTGGTGGGGGCAGGCAGGATTGATCCTCGACGCCAGGCCGCCCAGTTTGGGATGGCCCCGTGGCAATTGGAAAAACTGATAAAGCAAGCACGCTCATGGAACCCTGCCATGATTGCGCAGGCCGTGCAGATCACTGCCGACCTGGAAGCTGCAATGAAAGGTGCGAGCGTGGATGTGGGGTTTGCGCTGGAACGTGGAGTGAAGGACCTGGGGGCCCTCCATCGTCGTTAGCGACTAGCGCTAAATCCTCGCCAATGGCCAGAGTGCACTGCCTCGTTGTAGCGATTTTCGAAGGCATAGCAGCGAGTGGATTCCCATGCTGCCACACCTCCGTTCAGGTGCGCACCGATCATCGCGCCGGTCAGGGAACCGCGAGTGTTGCGGTTGCCTGACCAATTCACTGCCACGTGCAGGAAGTCATGTGGGGCGTACTGTTCTTGATGGTCCAGGTACAACTGTGCCAACAACAGTGACGTGACGGTACAGGAACCAGCATCCCAACCGCGACCCAGAATCTTCAAGAACTTCCGGGAGGAACGGTACAGTTCCTCAAAGTCGCCCTGCTCCAAGAACGGAGTGAGATATTTGCGCACTTCAATTGCGCGATTAATCAGTTCGCTCAAAGGTGCATCGGCTCCGGAAAGATCATGAATCAAGGCCTCTTCCAAGTCCTTGATGAGATCGGATTTTTCCTCACCACTGAGGAGGGTGTCGGTATCAAAGTTGGCGTCGCCAGCAAGTCCCGAAGCGACCTCCAACAGATCCGAACCTGGTTCAGCGAGCATCACAGTGGCACAAACAGCGCTAGCGGCGCGCGCCACACCCGAATCATGCGTGAGCATCGCCTGCAACACCGACCAACCCACACCTTGACACGCAGGGGCGAGCAGCGCCGAAGCTGCCACCCGCATTACTGCGCCGGCACCACCGGAGTGCGAAGCGGCATCCCACCAACTATCCAAACCGACCTCTTCCAGCCGCTCCAAGGATTCCGTGGTAGCTGCGCCGGGAAAACGATCATAGTCAGGGTCATTGTGGTAATCCACGAATTGCTCGCCGATAGCCTTCATCCCAGCCTGCCGGTCCAGATCCTGGTCATCAATGGTTTTCATGGCGGTTGCCAGTGCCAACGTCATCTGGGTGTCGTCGCTGATGATCAGATTCTCCGGAAGGGGAGTGGATTCTGGCTGAGGCGGAAGTTGATAAGGGTATCCCCAAGCATCGCCAAGGGCGGTTCCGAGTAGTGCTGCGCGGAAGCGAGCCTTCATGGATTTCGTCTGCTCCTGTAGTGGACAATAAGTCACTGCGCTGTCACCCAACGGCACCGTTACGGCACTGTTTAGTCATACGCAGGTTTGCTAAGCCAATTTACTCCTCTTCAAGAGTGAATGCGACTTCTTTCGCCAAGACCCACACAGAACCTGTTGCCGTGATCGGCAAATTTGCCCAGTTCCGCACTATATTGAGGATTACGTATTGAGGAATACGCAAACAGCAAGGCTGAAAGGCAGTAAGGACAAGGCAATGGCTGAAACACAAAGCGAAATTCTGTTTGTATGTTCCAGCAACGGAGGGAAAAGCCAAATGGCGGCAGCGCTGGCACGCAAGCTGGCTGGTGACACCATGGTGATCCACTCCGCTGGCACCAAGCCGGGCACTGCAGTGAACGAAGAATCCCGCGTCAGCATCGAAGCAGTCGGAGCGACATTCGACGGGGAATTTCCAAAGGCAGTAGAACCGGACATTCTGCAGCGAGCCGACCGTATTGTCATCTTGGGCAATGAAGCGCAACTCGAAGCAGTTGAAGGGATGCAGGGCACCATTGAACGCTGGGAGATCGACGAACCAAGTAAACGCGACATTCATGGAGCTGAACGCATGGACCTGATCCGCGATGAAATTCTTGGACGCGTGGAAACACTGCTGCAGGAACTGCGATAGCTACCCCTACGATGCAGAAATGCAAAGGGTAGGGAATTGAGGAAGAATGCAGGTATGGCTCAAACCGTAGATAACTGGGGCGCGGCGGAACGTGCGCTCAACATTCCACGCGCAACTTGGATCAAGCTCTTTGCCGGTGTCGGTTCAACGAACCACACGGAACTCGCAAAAGCATCCATCGCCTACCTGGAAGCTGAACATGCCAAGGACCCCGCAGGCATCCTCGCAGACACAAACCTGCATTGGTGGGGACAGGCCGTAGCAATTGCCTATGAACACGAAATAGGTGCCCGCGTCCCCGGTGAACGGTGCGACGGCAGCTTCGCAGCGAGCGCCACGAAAACCCTCAACGGCACAATGGACGACGTGTATGCCGCGTGGTGTGATTTCGCTGCAAACCTCGTGGGAGTCGCCGGAGTGCCATTTGCTGGAGACGCCCGACGCAGTGAAACGCCGAAATGGCGGTACTGGCGCATCAACCTCGACAATGGAGCAGCTGTTAGCGTCAACATCACGCAAAAGCCACCAAGTGCCAGTGGGGTACAAAAGGTCGCCCTCGCGGCGGAAGTCACCAAGCTCAACTCTGTTGAACAAGTGGATTACTGGAAGGCCGAGTGGAAGGAACTCCTAGCCTCCTTCGCTGCAGCGTATAGCGCCGACAAGTAGACCAAACGGGCCGCCGGGCACATGCATAAGGCACATGCAAAAGCGCTGCCCCTGCAAAGCAGGAGCAGCGCTATTTGAGCTCAAACAAGTAGCAATTAGGCCATCTTGTTGAAGCGAGCAGCCAAACCGGACTTCTTGTTCGCCGCGTTGTTGCGGTGAATGGTGCCCTTGGTTACAGCCTTGTCGTACAGGCGAGAAGCAACTCGCAACTGAGCCTCGGCTGCAGCCTTATCGCCAGCCTCAACAGCAGCGATGAACTTACGGGTCTCAGTACGCAGACGAGACTTGATAGCCTGGTTGCGCTTACGAGCGATCTCGTTGGTGAGAATGCGCTTCTTTTGTTGCTTGATGTTTGCCATGTGACATACCTCTTTCAATATCTTAGAAATGAAGCTCGCAAACCTGCGTTTTCAATGCTCACTGTGCAACCGGCCTGCTAAAACAGAGCCCAATCACGCAATGAACCAGGATTATGACGATCTCTTACACCACACCCAAGGTCCTGTGCGATGCGGTCATAACCACAAGCAAGCGAACGTAACCACTAACTATAGCGGGAAAACTACTTCCACCCATAATCAGAACGCAGCCTGCCGGCAAGTCGTTCAAACCGGCGTTCGGGAAGCCGAATGCCTTGGCGTCGAATCAACGATTCCGAAATCAACAACGTCTTGTCCAACCTCACCCACGAATCGACGTGCTGCGGATCCCACGGCCCGTTGCCAATATGCAACCAATTCTGCTCATCCGCATGGTCCGGATTGGAAGAAATCAACAACGCCAACAACGTGTGATGATTACGGCCAATGATCAACACCGCACGCTGTTCCACTTCATCATTACGACTAAAGCGCAACGGTGAAAACACCACCTCGCCCGGCTCTGCTTGACCATCCATATCTGGTGCATAAAACACCGCCCGCGCCAAGTCCTTCGTCAAGCGCTTCAACGTCACCTCATGGTGGTTGCTGCGCTGCTCCGCCCCAGCAGACAACCCCAATTGCCGTTCCAATTCCAACATCGCCCGATCAAGCTGATCACCACGACGGAAAAACCGATCCAAGAACCGCGCCCACACATGTGCAGCAGGAACAGCAGGCAACATAGACATACTCAAACAATAGCAACAAATGTAGTAGGGTAAACAGCGCTAATGAACTAGATCGTTCGCAGGCTTCAACAGCCCCGAACAATCTGCAAACCGACTAAAACGAGCCCGCACATCGCCCCGTTTAGTCCATTCTTCGTAACAACAATCAAGGAACACCATGGCCGCCAAGCAGAACAACTACGCAACGGAAACTTTTACCGACCCGTCGCGCATCCGGAATTTCTGCATCATCGCACACATCGACCACGGCAAGTCCACCCTCGCTGACCGAATCCTGCAGCTCTCCGGAGTGGTCGACGCCCGCGACATGCGCGACCAATATCTCGACAACATGGACATCGAACGGGAACGCGGCATCACCATCAAGGCCCAGAACGTTCGTCTCCCATGGGTACCAACAAGCGGCAAGCATGCCGGTGAACAACTCGTCATGCACCTCATCGACACCCCAGGACACGTCGACTTCACCTATGAGGTTTCCCGCGCGCTTGAAGCTTGCGAAGGGTGCATTCTGTTGGTTGACGCCGCCCAAGGCATTGAAGCGCAAACCCTCGCGAACCTATACTTGGCGATGGAAAACGACCTGGAAATCATTCCGGTGTTGAACAAGATTGACCTGCCAGCAGCCGATCCAGAGAAATACTCCCTGGAAATTGCCCACATCATCGGCTGTGAACCGGAAGACGTGCTGCGGGTATCCGGCAAGACGGGCGAGGGCGTTGCGGAACTGCTGGATCGCGTATGTGAACTGGTCCCAGCTCCAACCACCGACGCGCCAATGGATGCGCCTGCCCGCGCCATGATCTTCGACTCTGTCTACGACACCTATCGCGGTGTGGTGACTTACATCCGCATGATTGACGGCAAGCTCACCCCACGCCAAAAGATCAAGATGATGAGCTCCGGCGCACACCATGAGCTGCTGGAAATTGGTGTGGTTTCCCCAACCCCAACAAAAACCAATGGCCTGGGTCCGGGCGAGGTAGGCTACCTGATTACTGGTGTGAAGGATGTTCGCCAATCCAAGGTGGGCGATACCATCACCTGGGCAAGCAAGGGTGCTGAGGAACCATTGCAGGGTTATGAAGACCCAAAGCCAATGGTGTACTCCGGCCTGTTCCCAATTTCCCAGGCGGATTTCCCAGATCTTCGCGATGCGCTGGAAAAGCTGCAATTGAACGACGCTTCATTGACCTATGAGCCAGAAACTTCCGTGGCTTTGGGCTTCGGTTTCCGCTGCGGTTTCCTGGGATTGCTGCACATGGAAATTACCCGTGACCGCCTGGAGCGTGAATTCGGCCTCGACCTGATCTCCACCGCACCGTCCGTTTCTTACCGAGTGGTGGCGGAAGACGGCCGGGATATTCAGGTGCACAATCCGTCGGACTGGCCAGGCGGCAAACTGCGCGAAGTGTGGGAACCGATTGTCAAGACCACCATCATTGTGCCGAGTGAATTTGTGGGCACCACCATGGAGTTGTGCCAGAACAAGCGCGGCCAGATGGGCGGCATGGACTACCTGTCCGAGGATCGCGTGGAGCTGCGCTACACCATGCCGTTGGGTGAAATCATTTTTGATTTCTTCGACGCCCTCAAATCGCGGACCAAGGGCTATGCGTCCTTGAACTACGAAGAAGCAGGCGAGCAGGAAGCCGCACTCGTGAAGGTGGACATTCTGCTCAATGGTGACCCAGTGGATGCGTTCAGCGCCATTGTCCATAAGGACAGTGCACAGTGGTACGGCAACAAGATGACGAAGAAATTGAAAGAGCTCATCCCACGCCAGCAATTCGAAGTCCCAATCCAGGCTGCAATTGGATCCAAGGTCATCGCCCGCGAAAATATTCGGGCGATGCGCAAGGACGTGCTCGCTAAGTGCTACGGCGGTGACGTGTCCCGTAAGCGCAAGCTGCTGGAGAAGCAGAAGGAAGGCAAGAAGCGCATGAAGTCCCTCGGCTCGGTGTCCGTGCCGCAAGAAGCATTCGTTGCGGCACTGTCCACCGACGAAAACTAGCCAGCGATCGCCCGAGGTTGGGCCCGGAGGCGCGTTTGCCCAAGATCCGTGGCCTCTGCACCAGCAATGCCATCCCGGTAAGCTAACGGGTCAACTGTGGGGCGAGCTTTCCGGTACGGCACTGCATCGGGGAACTCCCGATGCGCAGCTGCTTCTGCCTTGTCCCTGTCGTTGAGCAGCACCACAGCACCAGTCAGCGACTCACCGTCATGCCCTTGACGTGCATATTGGTCGGCATGTTGCTGCTCAATCGTCTCCAATCGTTCATACACCGTGGTGATGTAGCCCAACATCCAGGAACGTTTTAGAGTACGGATGCTTCGCGGTGAGGAATAGCCCGCAGCCGCAAATGTGCGTTTCTGTGCTTCGGCATGATCGACCGCCCCGGCGAGCATCTGCCGACGAAGTGCTTCAAATAGGACAAACACCCGGTCGATGTGATGCGGCATGCCAAACACCCAGGCGGTGTTGATAGTGGAACGTCCGTACCTGCGATTACTAATCACCGTGCAGTGCAGCGCCTTCGCCAAACTGGATAGCAAACTAGCCTGCAAGTCAGTGTACGAGCCGCTAAATGTCACGTTGCGGTGAATTGCCTCTTGGGAACTATCCGTGGCAATGGATGCCTCCACACCATATTTCGCCATCAGCTCATAGGCCTTAGCTTCGAAAATTTCCCCCTCTGGTGTGCCGGCCTGGTCGGCGGCCTTGCGTAACAGCTTCTCTACTTTGCTGCGTATCGTTTCCAAATTGACGGTGCTCCGTGTTGTGTCACCCCTGATACCGCTGGTGGCGCCGCCCCGTGACCCGGCCGTCGAGCCAGTCGAGCCGGTCGTGGCGCCGGTCGAGCCGCCAGTAGAAGCGCCAGATGCATGGTGTTCGTTTGCTGGTTGCATTGAGATTTCCCCCGATGTTCTCTCGTATATTTCAGTTGCAAAATTCATCACCGCTGTGTGCGGTGCTCGCCATACTAACAGGCATAGTGATGATGTGCGAGTGGTGTAACATAAGAGCAATGAATCGCAGGCAGGTCGCTCAATTGGCGCTCGTTTTGAGCGCCGCATTGGTGTTGGGGGGATGCGGCGCCGCAACAACTGCATCCACCACCAATTCCACCACCACGGACAAGGCGACTGCGACCAGCACCGCAGCTACTGCCAGCACCACCACCTCCAGCCCACGCACCAACCGCGGTGCGTGGGCTGGAGTGGAAACGGCGTCGAAACAGATTGATGAACGAACCCACTTTGCGATCGTGACTCCCAACGGGATCATCGCCACCGCCAATGCCAAAGAACCAGTCGCAGGACTCAGCATCATGAAAATGTTCGTGGCGGACTACGCACTCATGAAAGGGGACCACAGCCCCGAAGATTTCGCCCTCGCAAAACGCATGATCCTGTATTCCGACGACTTTGCCGCAGACCAGCTTTACAGCAAATACCCAAATTCCATCGATTCCGTAGCCGCAGAACACAACCTCACCAGCACCTACGACGCGGGATATTGGGGAAACTCGATCACCAGCGCCCACGATGTCGCCGTCTATATCGACCGCGTGCGCAAAGCCCGCCCGAATAGCTTCATTCAACGCTGGATGCGAGAAGCCCCAGACTTCGCAGCAGACGGCACACACCAAACATGGGGAACCGCGCAACTCCCCGGCGCATTAGGCTCAAAATGGGGCTGGTCAGATACCGGCACCAACGCAGTAGCCTCCGCAACACTCGGAACCAACTGGTCAGCAGCAGCATTCACCACAGGCTCAGCGGAACGACAAGACGCCGACCTCGCCCCAATTGCAAAAGCAATGCCGAAATAACCAACCCACGCTGCACAACCAAACGGATCGGCGGGCATCTTTGCGAAAACGCCGAACAATTCATGGGGAACATGGGAAGATAATCCCGTTATGACTGCCGACACTGTATCCGCCGCCCTCGCCGAACAAGCCTTTCACGCACTGGGACGAGAAGTGCCAGTATTCGGGGTTGTCGGCAATGGCAATATTCACTTCGTCAGTCACTTCCGGGAACTCGGCGGGAAATACATCAGCGCACGCCACGAAGCGGGAGCCATCACCGCCGCAGACGCCTACTATCGCGCCACCGGATAGCCAACAATCGCCACCACCACCTACGGTCCAGGGTTCACCAATGCGCTCACCCCACTGTCGGAAGCGCAATCCGCCGGGATACCGCTGGTGTACGTCATGGGCGATGTGCCAAGCACCGGAATCCGCGCCATGGATGTGGACCAACGCGCCATACTTCGCGCCCTGGGCGTGCGGACCGTAGAGGTATCGGCGTCGACGGTGGTTACACGCGACGGGGCTGAGCTGCTCGGCGTGCTGGAAGAAGCGCTGGACACCGCGATGGACATCGCCGCGCCGGTGGTGCTGTCAGTGCCGCACGACGTCACCATCGCAGCAGTGCGCATTCCTCCATTGATGTCGCAAGTGGCCTCGCCAACAGCGTCGCCAGCAGTGTCCACTGTGTTGTCCCCAGCGGTGTCCCCAGACAGTGAGCAAGATGGCGCTAACAGTAACCTGACCAGCACAGACACCGACCACACTTCCAACGCCGCGACCGCCGCTAACCTGGACGCACTAGCGAGCGCGCTGCTCGCGGCACAACGCCCGCTGATCATCGTTGGCCGTGGCGTGGTGGAAGCCGAAATAGAAACACGCGTCGCACAGTTGGGCGAAGCAACCGGTGCGCTGTTCGCGACATCCGTGATGGCGCGCGGCACCACCGAGGAACAATTCACCCTCGGAATCGCGGGAGGATTTGCACACCGAGGGCGACTGGAGCTCTTCCGCTCAGCAGATCTTGTGGTGGTGCTTGGCGCCAGCTTGAACCGGCTGCAAGTCCGCGGCGGCACACTCTTCGGCGACAGCGCGCGCATCGTGCGGCTCACGGACCGCCCGGCACGCGCAACGGCCATTGCCGTCGATCAGGAAATCCTGGGGGACCTGGCAGAAACACTCCCGGAGCTGCACCGGGCAGTGCTGCGACACCTACAAGCCGGTACGGACGGACAACGCGGGGAAACGCCGGTCACACCATGGCGAGAGCAGGCCGTGCCGCTACCACCATTGGAAACCGAAGAGTTGGACCCAGGGTGCTTTGCCGAGACAGATGAGGAAGGCTGGCTTGATCCGCGGTTTGTCCTGCGCCGGCTGAACGAATTGCTGCCCGCCGAACGCAGTTTGGTGACCGATGGTGGCCACTTCTTGGGTTGGGTGCCAAAGTATGTGCAAGCGCCAGATCCACGCGCCACCGTGATTGTTGGGGCAGCCGTAATGACCATCGGATTGGGGTGGGCGAGCGCCCTGGGCGTGGCTGCTGCGCACCCTGATCGCACAACCGTCCTCATCGGCGGCGACGGGGGCATGATGATGGGGTTGGCGGATGCCGAGTCGTTGTTCCGCACGGCGCGGCGCTCCGTCACCATCATTCTCAACGACGCCGCCTATGGCGCCGAAGTTCACCAATACACACGGGCGGGAATCAGTGCTGAAACGATGCTCGTTGAAGACATCGACTACGCCGCGATCAGTGCAGCGTTTCAGGTGCCAAGCCTCATAGTGACAGACCCAGCACAACTCGTTGCCGGTGGGGAAGTAGACAGATTCCTTCGCCAACACGCGCAAGGAAATTGTTTGCTCGATGTGAAAATTTCCCGAGTGCCAGTGGCAGACTTCATCAAGGAACTCTAGCCGCCCCGCGATTCGTCCCCTAGGCTTCCTCCGCCTGGGCAGGTTCAGCCTTGCCAGGATCAGCCTTCGCAGGTTCAGCCGCCACTTCATCAAGCTGTTCCGGCAGCCCAATACGTTCCCGTTCGACAGCAATGACCTCGGCAATCAGCTGCTGCTGGGACACATCCATCGCCTCAGGGTTCTCCTCTGCCGCAACCGACTCCCGCGCATACGCATCGAACAGTTCCCGCTTCTGCGCAAGCATCTTCGACAAATGCTCCTCAACAGAATCCGGGGTAAGCAGACGGTGCACCTCCACAGTCCGAACCTGGCCCATGCGGTGCGCACGAGCCACCGCCTGAGCCTCAACCTGAGGATTCAACTGTGGTTCGAACAAAATAATGCGATTCGCCGCCTGAATATTCAACCCCTCACTCGCAGCAGTAATCTGCGCAACCAACACCACACCAGGCTCAGCTTCCGTGAACGTATCGACCGCCTCCTGGCGAAGCTCATGGCTCACACCACCAGCAATAGGGCCAATTGCGCGAGACCCGAGCGACTCCATCAAATCCGTCAAATTATCCCGGAAATAGGTAAACACAATCGTCTTACCGGCGTCCGCACCGTCCTCAACCAACTCCAGCACACGTTCAATCTTGGCGCTGTCCTTCCCGCCAAATGCTTGCCGCATATCCATAAAATGTCCACGGGAAACGGCGTCGTTATACCTATCACGCTGCGCCGGCTTCGCCTCAACCCACTCCTCAACCTGCAACAACGGCGGCAACTCGTCCAACACATCAGCCTGATTTCGCCGCAAGTACACGTGCGCAATTGCCTTCTTGAATTCACTCGGCCGATCCCGGACCTCAGTCAACTGCTGCACCGCTTCAGGATTCAAATACTGCAACAACACCTCGAACTCCGACACTCGATTCTCCAACGGAGTGCCGGACATAAACATCACCAACGACGCTTTCTGCGCCAAAGCCTTCACACCCTGCGACTGCAAACTTTCGGGATTCTTGGCCCTATGGGCCTCATCGACCACCAACATATCCACCGGAAAGGCCTCGGCCGACGTCAGGGAAGGATTATTCCGTACCTCCGGGAAACCAACAATGGCCACCCCACCATTGTTCTGCCAATCCGCATAGGCCGCATCCTTCGCGGCTCCATGGATAATAATCGGGGTGAGGTCGGTGAACTTCGTAATTTCGCGAGCCCAGTTGATCCGCAACGACGGAGGACACACAACCAACGCATGACGCTTACCCTGATGGGCCAAATGCACCATCACCGCCAACGCCTGCATTGTCTTGCCCAAGCCCATCTCATCACCAATGAGCACCCGTCCCTGCGCCAGAGCATACTTCGCACCAAACGCCTGATAACCACGCAAACTTGCGCGCAGCTTCCCCTCGAGCGTGATGTCTGCAATACGTTGTGCAATTTCCTCCGGGACTTCCGTCGCAGCGCCGGAATCCGCAAATGCATGAAAATCTGCAGCGCGAACAGCATACAAATTCCATGCCTGCTCCGGGGTGAATAGGGGAGGAGCTTCAAAACGGAAATCTACAGCGCGCAGCAGATCATTATTGCCGGCAAACGCCACCAAATGATCCGTGGGTATTTCCGGCAACACCAACGGGTGATCAGGAATATCGCGGATGCCATCCCGGAATGTAATGAGACGAGCCAACGCCACCACATATGGCGTGGACGGCACCTTATCCTGAAAATCAATACGTGGAACCTGGGACGCCACCACATCATTGACATACGTACGTGCCGCAGCAATGGCCTGCGTGGCCGTTTTTTCACCCACGCCCTGGTACTGCATCAGCTGCGAAGGTTGAGCCTGGGCAATTTCCTGCAATGACAGGTGCTGCAAGGCGCCCAAGCGGATGCGCGATTCAGTGATGGTGTCAAGCACACTGATGTCGGTCTGCGCTAGCACTGCTTGGGCTTGATTGAACGCTAAGGATCGAGCAGCGGCCGCTACCTCTGCCTCCAACTTATGTGCCAAATCCTTGGCTGCGTCAATTTGGCGCAACACGCCAACGTGCTCATTGATTTGCTCCGCAGGAAGCCATTCGACTGGCCAGCCGGTGAGCGTTTCCAGGTCAGTTTGGATTTGTCCCCGCAGTTCCTCCAGGCGCAGATTGATAAACTCATTCGTGGGGGTGGAACCAAGTTTGGCGTCGATCCCGCC
>JBHAQQ010000128.1:0-4389 GCA_041830435.1 Corynebacterium sp. | reverse complement strand
GGGTAGGGATCTTAATCTCTGACCGAACTGGCCCGGCAAAACGCATCGCTGGATGGTAAGTGCGGGCAAAGAGAAACCCAAAGTTCGACGCCGCGAGGTCATGTGCCAATCCCTCCGGATCACGCTCGATGTCCACGCCCAGCGCTTCTAGCAAATCTGCACCGCCAGACTTGGAACTTGCCGCGCGATTACCGTGCTTCACAACTTGTGCGCCAGCCCCTGCGACAACGAATGCCGACATGGTCGAGATATTGACGGTATGGTGTCCGTCGCCGCCAGTGCCGACAATGTCCACGGCTTGCTCCATATTGGGAAGATCAAGGTTCAGTGCATGACGCCGCATGGCAGCTGCGGCTGCAGTTAGCTCTACCGTGGTAATGCCTTTAACTTGCATGCCGAATGCAAATGCTGCGATCTGACCATCGGTAGCAAGGCCAGACATGATCTGATCCATAGCCCAATTCATTTGCGGCGCTGGCAATTCCCAACCATGACCCACACATGCAAGTACGGATGGCCAAGTCAGCTCGTTGGCTGAGAAGAATGATGGTGGAAGATGTGATTGATTCGGCGCCGGAATATTCATACCTTCATATCCTAGTATGCGCAGTTTGCGGTGGTGTCGATGAGGTTCAGCAACTCCGTAGTTGATATGCGAATGCAGTGAAATGGCAGAACCAACTGCGAAGTATCGGGATTTCAAAAAAGTTCCCGGAATGTTCAAACTTTTTTGATCTAACCCCGTTAGGGTGTGTCTGCCAGCTTTCTCCAAGCTTTTACCTGCATTTTTCCAGAAAATACCCAGAAATGTACCCGTCTAGATCGACTATTGCGCAAGAAAAGGCCATACTTATAGGCGTGACGAGCGCAGTTGAAAACCCAGGTACGGCAGCACCACAGCGTGTTGCGACACTGAACCGACCAAATATGGTCAGTGTCGGCACGATTGTGTTCCTGTCTCAAGAATTGATGTTCTTTGCTGGTCTGTTCGCGATGTACTTCGTGTCCAAGGCCAACTCCGGAGGCGAATGGCCTTCATACCCAACCGAATTGAACGTTCCGTTCGCGGCAGCCATCACGGTAATCCTGGTGGCATCGTCCTTCACGGCACAGTTCGGTGTGTTCGCGGCTGAGCGAGGTGACGTATTCGGCCTCCGCAAGTGGTACGCAATTTCGGCTCTGATGGGTCTTGTGTTCCTTGTGGGTCAGGGCTATGAGTACTTCCACCTCGTAAACCATGGCACCACCATCCCAGGTTCTGTCTACGGTTCCGCGTTCTACATCACCACCGGTTTCCACGGTGCCCACGTTCTCGCGGGTGTCTTGGCTTTCGTTGTGGTGCTGATCAGGACTTTCAAGTCCAAGTTCACCCCAGCCCAGGCAACGGCTGCGGTAGTAGTTTCCTACTACTGGCACTTCGTTGACGTGGTCTGGATTGCACTTTGGATCACCATTTACTTCATCCAGTAGGCCGTTCGGGCCTGTTGAGGTTCTTACTCAAACGGAACTTTCACGGCCTACAGCCATCACATTCCAATGACGAATCACAGAGGAAACAAGATGGATACTACTTCCACACATGCTGAAGAGCGCATGGCACTGCAAGAGCGCGCTGCCAAGGCGCGGCGTCGTCGTAAGACTCGTAAGGCATTCGCAGGCGCAATGGCAATGGCCCTCGCGTTGACGGGTGCCGGGTTCATCGCGAACGCCATTACCCCAGATGCACAAACTGCTGTAGCGCAGCAAGACGAAACTGCCTTGGTTGAACAAGGTAAGGAAATCTACGAAGTTGCGTGTATCACCTGCCACGGTGCAAACCTGCAGGGCGTTGAGGGACGCGGTCCTTCCCTCATCGGTGTTGGTGAAGGCTCCGTATACTTCCAGGTACACTCCGGCCGCATGCCAATGTTGAGCAACTCCGCTCAAGCACCGCGTAAGACTCCTCGTTACTCTGAGCAACAAACCCTGGCGTTGGCAGCATATGTTCACGCTAACGGTGGTGGCCCAGGCATCGTGTACGACGAGGACGGATCCATTGCGATGGAATCTCTTCGCGGTCGCAATAACGTAGATGGCCAGATCGATCCTGCTGACGTAGCACGTGGTTCCGATCTGTTCCGCCTGAACTGTGCATCTTGCCACAACTTCACCGGCCGTGGTGGTGCACTGTCCTCCGGTAAGTACGCACCGGTACTGGATCCTGCAAACGAGCAGGAAATTTACCAAGCAATGCTCACCGGCCCTCAGAACATGCCGAAGTTCTCTGACCGTCAGCTCACCGCGGACGAGAAGAAGGACATTATTGCCTTCATCAAGGCTTCCAAGGATACCCCGAACCCAGGTGGCTTCGGTCTCGGCGGAATCGGCCCAGTTACTGAAGGTATGTTGATGTGGTTTGTAGGCATCATCGTGATGATCGCCTTCGCAATGTGGATTGGATCCCGCCAATGAGTGAAGTGAATCGTAAGTACACCAACGAAGAGCTCGATAACATGAGCAACGAGGAGCTCGCGCGCCTCGGCACCGAGCTCGATGGCGTTACCGTTGCATATCGCAAGGAACGCTTCCCAATTGCCGGCGACCCTGCTGAAAAGCGTGCCGAGCGGAAGGTGGCAACCTGGTTGGCACTGTCCGTACTTCTTGGACTTGCTTTCATCGTTGTCTACCTGGCATGGCCATGGGAGTACAAGGGCCTCCATGAGGATGGTCTCTGGTGGTACACCCTGTACACCCCAATGCTGGGTCTGACCGCTGGTCTGTCCCTGACCTTCTTGGGTATGGGCATCGTCGCCTACGCCAAGAACTTCATCCCTGAAGAGATTTCGGTGCAGGTTCGCCACGACGGACCTTCTGAGGAAGTTGATCGTCGCACCCTCGTTGCACTGCTCAATGATTCTTGGAAGACCTCTACGCTGGGCCGTCGACCAGTTATTGCTGGTTTGGCTGGCGCCGGTGCGGTTCTCGCTGGCATCTCCATCATTCTGCCAATGGGTGGCATTGTGAAAAACCCTTGGAAGCCTAAGGCTATGGGCATTCAGGGTGACGGCACCTTGTGGACCACTGGCTGGACCTTGGCTACCGAAGGTGAAAAGGTTTACCTCGGTCGTGATACCGGTGCAATCGCTGAAGACCATGACGGTCACTGGACAACCACTGGCGTTTCTCGTTTGGTTCGCGTTCGCGCTGAAGATCTCGACGCCGGTGCAATGGAAACCGTATTCCCATTGACTCAAGACATGGTCAATGACGGTGATCTCTACGATCCAGCACGTGACGTTTACGAAGAGCACATGCACTCCGTTCACGGTCCTCGCAATGCAGTTATGTTGATTCGCCTGCGCCACGCAGATGCGCAGAAGGCTATTCTGCGAGAGGGTCAGGAAGATTTCCACTACGGCGACTACTTCGCATACTCCAAGATCTGCACCCACATCGGTTGCCCAACTTCTCTCTACGAGCAGCAAACCAACCGCATTCTCTGCCCATGCCACCAGTCCCAGTTCGACGCATTGCAGTACGGCAAGCCAATCTTCGGCCCAGCCGCACGTGCATTGCCACAGCTGCCGATCTCCGTGGACGAAGAGGGTTACTTGTACGCCAAGGCTGACTTCGCGGAAGCAGTTGGCCCAGCATTCTGGGAGCGTCGTTCATGAGCAACGTAAAGACTAGCCGCGCAGCACAAGCGGCAAACAACATCGACGAGCGTTACACGGCTTCTGGCCTGATTCGCCCGCAAATCAACAAGGTATTCCCAACGCACTGGTCCTTCATGCTTGGTGAAATCGCACTCTACGCGTTCATCATTCTGATTCTTTCCGGTGTGTACCTCACCCTGTTCTTCGATCCATCGATGACCAAGGTGATCTACCAAGGCGCATACGCACCACTCAACGGTGTAGAAATGTCCGCCGCTTACCAGACAGCACTGAATCTCTCCTTTGAAGTTCGTGGCGGTCTGTTCATTCGCCAGATCCACCACTGGGCAGCACTGCTGTTCGCAGTGTCCATCATGGTGCACATGTTCCGCATCTTCTTCACTGGTGCGTTCCGCAAGCCGCGCGAAGCAAACTGGGTGATCGGTGCAGTACTGCTGCTCTTGTCTGTAGCTGAAGGTTTCTTCGGATACTCCCTGCCAGATGACCTGCTGTCCGGCGTTGGTCTGCGCATCATGTCCGCGATTGTTGTGGCACTCCCAGTTATCGGTACCTGGTTGCACTGGATCATGTTCGCCGGTGACTTCCCAGGCATGATCATCATTCCTCGCCTGTACATCGCGCACGTACTGTTGATCCCAGCAATTCTGTTGGCCCTGATCGCAGCACACCTGGCACTCGTTTGGTACCAGAAGCACACCCAGTTCCCTGGACCAGGCCGCACCGAAAACAACGT
>JBHAQQ010000127.1:0-2723 GCA_041830435.1 Corynebacterium sp. | reverse complement strand
TTTCGCGCAGCTCACTTTCCGCAATATAAGGCTCAACGACCAGCTGTTCCACAGGAGTTTCGTGGACAAGTGGAACTCATTCGAAAAGCACTCGAATCCCTAGGCATTCAAACGCTCGACAAAGAGTCCTACGAAGCTGATGACATCATCGCAACCCTGGCTACCCAAGCGAATGCTGCTGGGATGGACACCTTTATTTGCACGGGTGACCGCGACTCGCTGCAATTGGTCAATGCGCAAACAACGGTTCTCTACACCCTGAAAGGCGTATCTGAACTGCATCGTTTTACCCCAGCTGCGGTGGAGGAAAAATACGGAGTAACACCAACCCAATATCCAGATCTCGCAGCGCTGCGTGGTGATACCTCCGACAACATGCCTGGTGTTCCAGGTGTGGGGCCAAAAACGGCCCAGAAGTGGATTGCTGAATATGGGAGCCTGCAAGGTGTCATCGACAATATGGATGCCATTGGGGGCAAAGTTGGTGAAAGTCTGCGTGCCCACATCGATGATGTGGTGCTGGCTCGTGACATTACGGAAATGGTTCGAGACCTAGATCTTGTAGAGGACCTGGAACAGCTCCGTCCGTCTCCAGTGGATGCCGCGACGGCCTTGGCCATGTTTGAGGAACTCCAATTTGGAACCAATCTCCGGACTCGTGCATTTCGCGTCTTGGGTGTGGAATTCGAAGATTCCACACAAGCACCAATCACCGAAGAGCAACCAGCAGCTGGGAAATTGGGCGCGTGGTTGAAAAAGCATGCTGCAGGGGGCGTGGCGTTGGAGATGGTTGGGGAGCAACTGAGCATCCTGAACCGCGAAGCTATTGGTGTGACCATCGACCTGGCTGCCATGGAGCCGAAGGACCATGCGGCGTTGGAAGCATGGCTTGCGGGTGATTCCGCAAAATGGCTACACGACGCAAAGGCGATGTACCATGCCCTTCATCGGGTGGGCTTGCCACTGGCAGGCGTGGAGCATGATATTTCTCTGGGCGCGTATCTACTGCGCCCGGATGTGCGAGCAACTGACTTGGGTGATGTGTTGCAACGCTATGCGGGTCGTGAACTCGCGGAGAACGCGTCTGGCCTGGAACGGTCCCAGGCAGTTGTTGAATTGGTGAAGTTCATGGTTCCTAAGCTCAATGAAGCGGGGGCGGATGAGCTTTACTATGACCTGGAAGTTCCACTGAGCTTGATGCTGGCGGAAATGGAAGTGGTGGGTATCCAGGTGGATCGTGAGAAGCTGGAAGAACAAGCTGATCACTATACGCGCTTGGTTGATGAAGCGCTCACTGCGGCCCGTGATATTGCCGGGGATCCAGGGTTGAATTTGGCGAGTCCGAAACAATTGCAAAAGGTCCTTTTTGAGGATCTGGATCTGCCGAAAACGAAAAAGACCAAGACTGGGTTTTCGACAGCCGCTGCTGAATTGGAGAAATTGGCGGCCAGCAATGATCACCCGTTCTTGACCTACCTCATGCAGCATCGCGAGTACACCAAGATGAAGACCACTATCGAGGGGCTGGTGAAAGCTATCGCGGATGATGGTCGCATTCATACGACGTTTAATCAGCGCGGCGCGGCGACTGGGCGGTTGTCGTCTTCTGATCCGAATTTGCAGAATATTCCGGTTCGCACTGCGGCGGGGCGCGCTATCCGTGCGTGTTTCGTGGTAGGTGAGGGGTACGAGTCGCTGTTGACTGCTGACTATTCGCAGATTGAAATGCGTGTCATGGCGCATTTGTCCGAGGATGCCGGTTTGATTGAGGCATATCGTTCGGGTGAAGATCTCCACAATTATGTTGGCTCGAAGGTTTTTGATGTTCCTGTCGACGCGGTGACCCCGGAGCTTCGCCGTAAAGTGAAGGCTTTGTCGTATGGGTTGGTGTATGGATTGTCGGCGTTTGGTCTGTCGCAGCAGCTGAATATTTGTGGTGGTGAGGCGAAGGGGATCATGGAGAACTATTTCGAGCGCTTCGGTGGGGTGAAGCGGTATCTGGATGATGTCGTCGAAACCGCTCGGGGAGTGGGGTACACCGCCACGATTTATGGTCGACGCCGCTACCTTCCAGAGCTCAATGCCTCGAATCGCTTGGCGCGGGAAAACGCTGAGCGTGCAGCACTGAATGCGCCGATACAGGGTAGTGCTGCGGACATTATCAAGATTGCCATGTTGCGGGTGCAGCGCGCGTTTGTGGAGCACGCTGTGCAGTCCCGGGTGTTGCTGCAGGTGCATGACGAATTGGTGATTGAAGTTGCGCCTGGAGAAACTGCTCAGGTGCGGGAAATTCTCGAACGTGAGATGGATGCAGCTGCACAGCTGTCCGTGCCGTTGGAGGTGTCCTCCGGGGTGGGAGTCAATTGGGATGCGGCGGGGCACTAGAACCAGCTAAATAATAGGAGCCACATGTCGATGACATGTGGCTCCTATTGATATCAGGAAAGCAGGTTATGACTTCGCTGCATCCTCAGTTGCTGGTTGGAACTTATGTTCCACGAACACCAGCAATCCAACGACTGCGGCACCGAGCAACACCAGGCCAATTGCCAACCCCAGTTGCTCGCCTGGTGCGAGGAGGTTGGCGTCGGAATCCTGCCAAGGCCACAGCGCGCGGAGCGAACCAACCATGAACCCCATCATTACCGCGAGAGTCAGTGTGCGTTGGGTGTTCAACAAATGTTCCAAGGTGCGGACAAAGAGTGACAAACCAACCAATGCGC
>JBHAQQ010000126.1:0-3722 GCA_041830435.1 Corynebacterium sp. | reverse complement strand
TTTACGGGTTGTTGCCTCACCCCGACGCAGGGCCATGACCAATTGCAGAGCCAAGGCCTCATTAAATTTCAAGCGGAAGATTGCGTCGTGGGGGCCGATTTCTGGCGGTTGGTGAATTTCCCGGATCGCCCGGTCCATGCTGATGAGAGGTTCACCTTCTTCACTGGTGGGCCAAGGTGGCGCCTGTGGATCGGCGGTTGGGTCCGGCAGTGGTTCTGGAATTGGAGGGAGTTGTTCCAGGATTTGGTGGGTTACACCGAGTAGTTCAGCGGTGGTTGTGCCCGGCCGCCTGCCATACATTGGCAGCCATGGTCGCCGCAGCATGAGTTCTGCTTGGATTTCATTTCCGGCGATGTCCACAATGGTCCGCAATGGGCCATATGCTCCAAAGCGGGCGCCTTCCGCGGGATACATGCTGACGTAACTGGGGTTTTTGAGTTGCCAGCGGTCGTTGAACACGTCGAGCTTGCCGTACAGCAGCACCACGGAACCGGGGACAAGATTGCCAACGTGGTATTTGACATTGCCAAACAGGGCACTGGTCATGGTGACATTGCCGTCGGTGAAGGTGAATGTGAGGAATTCTCGTGGCCCGCGGTGGGACATGTTTTCTTTGATTCTGGTGCCGGTGATTGTGGCGATGCAGGTGTACATTTCACCGGGTTCCATGGGTTCTAGGGCGCTAGGGTTACCCATCCGCGCATAGGTGCGTGGGTAGTTCATGAGGAGGTCGCTGACAGTTTTCAGGTTGGGCTTTTGCGCAAGTGAGCGAGCCCGGTCAGGACTGATGAGGATCCCCAATGGGCGTTTGTCGTTCCATCCCAGCATGGTGCTATTCCGCCCCTACGTGTACGGCGGCGCCGATGTTGTGGGTTTCGAGGGACTGGATTTCCAGTTCTGGATATTGGCGATTGAGCGTTTCGATCAGTGTTGTTTGGGTCGATGCCGGCACCTGAGTTGTGTCCCAGATGAGGGTAAGCAATTCAGCATCACGGGCGTCAATGAGGCGGGTGATGGCTGGGAGTAGCGTGTCGACTGTGGTTCCCTGCAGCGTGCAGACGTGTTGGTGTTCAACGGCTTCCAGCATGTCGTCGATGTTGTCATCCCATTCGGCCTGTACATCAAACACCGCGATGGCAGCGAGGGCACCAACTGGGGCCGCGGTGTCGAGCATGTCGATACGCGTTGCGGTATCTGCCGGCAGCGCGGCCAGCACTTCGTTGATTCCACTCGACGCCGCACCATTGAGCAGCACCGCCACTCGAGGAGCACCAATGTCGGCGAGCGCCGTTTGCATCTCCTGCACCGTCGGATGTGGGCTAATTGTGGCGATTCCCTGTGCTCGGAACAGTTCATGCAGCCCTGATCCGATTGGCAGTACGGCAAGGAACGGAAGCGCAAAACGCTGGCGTTCGTTGCGGTTTGGGTCTTGTGGGGGAAGCACTTCCAGGTGAAGGTCCTGCACTGGACCCAGCGCGTATGCCTGTTCAATGACACTCCCCGCCTGCAGGGTGTGGACGTGTGCCCGCCATTGCCCATCCATGATCGGCGCAATCACAATCGAATTGCCGTGGCGTTCGAGCAACGCCCGGAGCTGGTCCTCAGGGGCGGTGATGCTAAACATCACTTCCAGTTCGCATTGCTCAACGCGCTGGTGCTGCTGGCTGTCCATTGCCGGCAACTCCGACTCACGCTCAGCTAGATTATGAGTAGCTTGATTGTCTGCAGGATGCTCATCGAGCGCCCACAGCAGGCACTCCAACATCAGCACCAGGCCTTGACCTCCTGCGTCCACCACCCCTGCATCGCGCAGTACCGGCAATTGCTCTGGGGTTCGCGCTAGGGCGGCCCGCGCTGCTTCCAGTGTTGCTTCCACCAACTGGAGTAGGTCAGCGGTGTACTGCCGGGCCTCAGAAGCCCCCGTTGCGGCTCCAGTTAGGACACTCAAGACCGTGCCTTCTACTGGCGAACTCAACGCGGCTCGCACCATACCCGCTGCTTGATGCAACATTGCAGGGAGAATATCGGCGTCGATATCCCCCTCACTTGCAGCCTCAGCCAGCGCCCGAAACACTTGGCTCAACACCAAACCCGAGTTGCCGCGTGCCCCACGCACAGCCCCCATAGCCAGCGACACACACAACTCCGCAACCGACGGCAAATCCTCCGCAGCAACATGGCCTTGGGAACGTTCAGCGGCAATAAACGCTCCCATTGCGGACGTTGCAGCGCGGACGGTGAGATGCATATTCGACCCAGTATCGGCATCTGGAATAGGAAAAACATTCAGCCGATTCAGTGATTCCTGCTGCTGTTCCAACACATCCGCGCAGCGTTCAACCCAGCGCACGATCGTGCTTGCCTCCAGCCGCAGATGAGAACCCATAGCCATAACCCTATACTGTCCAATTCACAGGAGAACCACCCTGCCCCTCAAGAATCCGATTCACCCGCGAAAATGGGCGCGAACCCCAAAAACCCCGATACGCCGCCAACGGCGAAGGATGGGGACTACACACGCATCGTTCCTCGCCAATTACTTCCCGCAGCCTTTGCGCCTGTGCACCCCACAAGACAGCAGCGAAGGGTTCATTCTTCGCCACCTGACGCACCGCCGCCTCGGTGATTTCCTCCCACCCAATACCTTGATGGCACCCAGCAGCACCAACCTCCACCGTCAACACGCGATTCAGCAACATCACACCGCGAGTCTCCCACACTGAAAGATCAGCATGTCCAGGCGGAACCACCCCTTCATCATCAGCCAACTCTCGGTAGATGTTCACCAGTGATTTGGGGATCCGTACAGCACGCGAAGCAAACGCCAACCCCATCGCATCACCGGGTGTGGGATACGGGTCCTGACCAACAATCAACACCTGCACATCCAACGGATTCATCCGAAACACCCGCAAGATATCTCCAGGTTCCGGCAGCAACTGCCGCCCATGTTGCTCCGCAAGCTCCACCGCGCGGCGCAACACCGGCGCAATCGGCGGCAACTCCCATGCGGGATGTACCGAACGCACCAGCACATCAATGTGCGCAGCATCCATCACAGTGACTCCCAACCCTGCACCTCAGGCGCCGGTTGACCATCCAAGAGCACCAACGCCCCATCCGAACGGGCCTGACGCACAGCGCCAATGCGACGATACCCAAATGGCACCCGCGCATCCGACGTACCCACCAACGCATGGTCTTCCCCACCACCCAAGATCCACTGCCAAGGATCCGCCACACCACCTCGCCCACGCACAAAATCCGCGGCAGCAAGCAGATGCTTGTCGGGATTCAAGGCGTTGGCGTCGAGATCAACACACACCCCGGAACGCTGAGCGATCAAACCCACATCCCGCATCAACCCGTCCGAAATATCAGTGAGCGCAGCCACCCCCGCAGCGCGCGCAATAATTCCCCGCCCAACCGGCAACGCGGGCGCACAATGCCACTGCACCAACTCCTGCAACAGCGGCTCCTCCGGAACCCCAGCACGACCGCCCGCAGCTTCCAAAATCGCCAACCCCGCCGCCGACCACCCCAACGGCCCCTGCGCAATAACTCGCTGACCAGCACCAGCCGCATCCAACGTGGTTGCCGCAGCCGGCCCATTCAACTCCCCAATCGCAGTCAAACTCAACACCAACTGCTGACTCCGAACCACATCACCCCCAATCAACTCCGCAGCCCACGGATCAGCCGCCACCGCCAACCCCTCCGCA
>JBHAQQ010000125.1:0-4482 GCA_041830435.1 Corynebacterium sp. | reverse complement strand
TTGAAGAGGAAGCCCAGTACCGCCACGGGAATAGTGCCGAAAATGACCATCCAGCCCATCCGATAGTCAAAGCCTCGTTGTTCTTTGTTGAAGAGGCCGATCAACCAACCTTTGGCGATAGTGAAGATATCTTTGGCGAAGTACACCAGGACAGCTGCTTCGGTACCGAGTTGGATGACTGCGGTGAAGGACGCGCCGGCGTCTTGTCCCCAGAAGAGTTCGGAGACGATGCGGAGGTGGCCGGATGAGCTTACCGGCAGGAATTCGGTGAGTCCTTGAACGATGGATAGCACAATTGTTTGTGCCCATGTGAGCTCTGTTGTCATGTGTGTAGACCCTACACCACTTGGAGGGTGTTTGACTGGTAGCGTTAGGTGTGTGATGAAACTGTCGTCAGATTTTGTGGATGCGCCTGTCCGTCGTTGGTTTGCCGGACTGGCCGTGGTGTGCAGCGTGGGTGTGCTTGGTGGGTGTTCCACGGCGTTGCCGGGGTTGCCGGAGCGTGCCGATTCTGCCAGCAGTGCCGCGCCCGGAGCGGGTTCGCGTCTTCCTGCTCAGCCCGCCCCGGCTGCTGCGGTTGATGGGGGCGACGGAGCTGTGGCGGGTCGCACGGCGCAATTGGGGGTAAGCGACGCCAGCTCCGCCGCTGCCGTCGGATTGCGCAGTGCAACTGAAGCTATCGCGATCCTGGGCGAACGGGAGGTGGCGTTCGTAAGCGCAGCGGATTTCGGAGCAACCAATCGCTCGGAATCTGCAGAGGAAGTGATCCCGGTTCGGGTTACTCCGATTCCTGAGGGTGATTGTCGAAGCATTGCTACGTCGTTTACAGGCGTGGCTGTGGCCTGCGGTGATCGATTGATCGAATTGGCTGCTGATGGCACCACCGTGCGTCAGGTCCAAGCCAAGGAGCAAGTATCTGCGGGAACCTTCGACAGTGAAGGTCGTGCAGTACTTTCGCATGTGGGTGGAGACAAGCTGTACTTCTTTGATGCGGAGGGCAACGAGGCGGGCAGCGAGTTTGACACAAAGGGTCTGGATGCTGCCCTGCTGGTTCGTCAAGACCATGGTGGTGACCGGCCGGCGATGATTTCCCGTTCCCAGACGAGTATTACTGATGTGTCGCTGGAAGATGCAGCCCGTAATGCCGCGTTGCGAATTGGCCAAGGTGTGGGCCAAGCTGCTGCTTCGGGCACAGGAAATGGTGTGATTGTGGCAACGGATACTGTCCAGGGCCAGCTCATGGTGTACACCATGAATGATTTGATCCGCCTGCACCAGGCAGCACCAGCTGGCACCTCACCATATGCGGTTGCCTGGGACGGCGTGCGAAATCTGGCCTGGGTTTCCACTACTGCGGATTCTCAGCTGCGGGCCTATGATATTTCGACGGGTGCGATTGTCCAGGTCGCAGAACTCGGCGCGTTGGCCGATGTTCGGCAATTATTCGCTTTGGCAAATGGCGATGTGATCGCCTGGGCCGAAGATGGCGAGGTCATGATTGTTCCGGCGGTGGACGTGGATGCCGCTGTGGTGCCAGTTGCGGATGCTGCGAAACGTTTCCCTGCGAATGTGGTTGCTACAACGCAATAGTGTCCCCCGGTTTGGCGTTTCGCTGAATATGGGTTTGCAACCTTGACAACTTCAAGCTTAAGAATGTTCAAAAGAACTGACGATGAAAAGAGGACGGTTGACCATGGCTGATGTTCGAGCGCTTCGCGTTGCAGCATACAACGGCGCATTGCGGGTGATGTTCCGGATGCAACCGGAACGGATCCATGGGTTGATGAGTGTGGCGCTCGAAGCATTTGCTGGGACAACGGTAGCGAAGAACCTTGTGGCACGGGTATTTGCGGTCCAGGATCCGGTCCTGCGCCAAGAGATCGCCGGACTTACCTTTGAGCGTCCATTGGGCTTGGCTGCCGGGTTTGATAAGAATGCGCAAGAGATCGACGCGTGGGGCGCGTTGGGATTTGGGTATGCGGAAGTTGGAACGCTGACGGCCATCCCACAACCAGGAAACCCTTTGCCACGGTTGTTCCGCTTGAAGCAAGATCGCGCACTGCTGAATCGCATGGGTTTCAACAATGAAGGAGCGGAGCTTGCGGCACGGCGCTTGGCGAAGCGTACAACCTCCGTACCAATTGGTGTGAACCTTGGGAAATCAAAACTTACCGATGCTTCGTTAGCAGCTAATGATTACCGTACATCGACCCGTTTTGTTCGTGATCATGCGGACTATTTGGTCATTAATGTGTCCTCGCCGAACACTCCTGGGTTGCGTGATTTGCAGGCCGTCGATGCACTGCGACCGATTATTGCTGCAGTTCAGGCGGAGTCGAGTGTTCCACTGTTTGTAAAGATCGCGCCGGATCTTTCAAATGAAGATATTGATGCGGTAACCGAGTTGGCGTTGGAAACTGGTGTAACAGGACTGATTGCTACGAACACCACGATTAGTCGCGAAGGCTTGCGTACAGATGCCACCTACGTCCAATCACTGGGGGCGGGTGGTATTTCGGGTGCTCCAGTGGCTGCGCGAGCACAGGAGGTGCTGGAGCGAATTGCCGCCAAGAGTCAAGGTCGCTTGGTGCTCATCAGTGTGGGGGGTATTGAAACTCCACAGCAAGCTTGGGAACGCATCGCGGCGGGTGCACACCTGCTCCAGGGCTATACTCCGTTCATCTACGGCGGTCCGGAGTGGATTCGGGATATTCACGTTGGTTTGGCGGAGCAGGTACGAAAGCACGGCCTGGGAAATATCTCCGAGGCCGTGGGTTCCGGATTGCCATGGTTGGCTTAGCTATTTTCGGCCCAACCCCATAGGATGCCGCGAGCAAGGGCTTTGAATTGCAGGTTGAATCCCAGCACTGTGGTGGTCATGTAGTGCGGGATGTCCAATTCTTCACTGACTGCATGCACCGCAAACAAGTAGCGGTGAGGCCCATGGCCTGCTGGTGGATTTGGGCCATAGTATGCATAACTCCGGTTGTCTCCTCGCAACGCCTCCGCTCCATCTGGGAGTGAGGACAAATCACCGGATCCAGCACCTAGATCAAGGTGGGTGACGTCAGCAGGGATGTTAAACACTGCCCAATGCCAATAACCAGATCCTGTTGGTGCATCTGGATCGAAACACGTCACCGCATAGGTTTTCGTCCCTGCAGGGCCCGGTTCCCACGACAGCTGTGGTGAAATATCACTTCCCGCAAGTTGCGCTTCGGGAATCCGATCGCCGTCGTTGAAGGTTTCGCTAGTGACCTTCAGTGCTGGCAAGTCAGCCAGCGGGGCATATGGGTCCGGGCCTGGGAAGCGATCGTCAATATAAGTTGGCTGATGATGCTTCGGTTGTGAGTGTGTCATGAGGAATATCGTACCGAAAAGCTTGCCTACACAGCAGCAAAAAATAGATAAGAGTTTGCTAAGAATAATTCTATAACCATTGGATTTGGCGCTAACGTAACGGCGTCGAAGAGAAAAAATGGGACACACCGCCATGGCGATTTGTAAAAACTCACAACGAGTACTACAGTTATGCGAGTTGCTTCGGTACACACCGAAAAGACAACCCAAGTCCGGGTGGCGGAATGGCAGACGCGCTAGCTTGAGGTGCTAGTGTCCTACTAATGGACGTGGGGGTTCAAGTCCCCCTCCGGACACCACAACGAACACCGTGCACAACCATGCACGGTGTTTTCTTGCATGTTGCTTCGCATCGTGCAAAACGCAACAACCCAACCCTCCCACCAACTCCCCCAACCAAACCCCGACCAAACCCCAGGCAACTCGCATGACAAACTCGAAACTCCTCAAGATCACCGCCATGGTGGTCATCATCGGTTTGCTCATGGCAACAGCGATCGCCACCCCGATGCCCTCACCAGAGGAAATCCAACAACACGTCAGCAACACTGGCATCTGGGCACCAGCCACCTACCTCGTGGCAATGATCATCGCCACCCAATTCCCCATCCCCCGCACCATTTGGACCATCGCCGCCGGACTGCTCTTCGGACCAGTGCTAGGAAGCGTACTCGCACTCACCGGGCTCACGCTTTCTGCGCTCCTCAGCCACCAGCTCGTCGGAAAACTTGGAGAACGATGGATCCGCACAGAAGAAGCGCGCGACCCACGGCTGCACGTGCTACAAGAAATCATCGAAGAACGAGGATGGATCGTCACCCTTGGATTGCGGATGGTTCCAGCAGTGCCATTCTCCCTCCTGAACTATGCGTGCGCGCTCGCCAACGTCCCTCGACTCGGCTTTCTCTTTGCAACGCTCGTCGGCTCTGCCCCCAACACCATTGTCACCGTCGTAGTCACGCACTCCCTCGCCACAGGCGAAAGCCCTTGGATCCTCCTGATCAGCGTGGTTGTCGTACTCACCGGATTCGCCTTGTCCGTACGAGAATTTTCAACTTGGCGCGCCCGGGTGAAAAAGCTCACCGCAAACGGGTAGGTTAGAAACCATGTTCGCAATCCACG
>JBHAQQ010000124.1:0-2976 GCA_041830435.1 Corynebacterium sp. | reverse complement strand
CTGCGAGTGGGAACGGATCGATTTCACACACGCGGATGTGCAAGCAACAGCTGTGGCATTGGCCGACCGGATTGAACAGTCCTGGGCGGAGCAAAACCCCAACCTGGTTGATGCGGAACCTCCAATTGCCGCCTCCATTGAGGAACTCGAAGGGCAGTGACGGACCTAGCTGGCACATCTACCTGTCGCGCCAGCTGTACCTGGCGCTGCCTGCCCGCTGCCCGCGTTTCCTGCAATTGCAGATCCAATTGTTGCAGCCTCCACGCTTCAACCTTTTGCCTTCATCCCCTAAAGTAGATATTCAACGATCGTGAAACGACGAAGGAAACCCCACCATGAGCGCAAAGATTCTTGTTGTTGATGATGACCCAGCAATCGCCGAAATGCTGACCATCGTGATGCAAGGTGAAGGGTTTCAGACAATTGTGGTGGGCGACGGGGCAGAGGCCGTCGAAGCAGCCCGCGAGTATCAACCGGATTTGATCCTGCTCGATGTGATGTTGCCAAGCATGAATGGCGTGGATGTGTGCAAAGCGATCCGCGAAGAATCATCGGTACCAATCGTGATGCTCACAGCTCGCACCGATACGGTGGATGTGGTGTTGGGTCTGGAGTCCGGTGCCGATGACTACGTGCACAAGCCATTCAAGCCAAAAGAGTTGGTAGCGCGTGTTCGGGCACGGTTGCGTCGAACTCCGGTGGAACAACCGGATACGCTCACCATTGCTGATCTTTCGATCGATGTTCGCGGACACCAAGTCATGCGGGATGGCAAGGATTTGAATCTCACCCCTCTGGAATTTGAGCTCCTGGTGGCGCTGGCATCCCGACCACGGGAAGTGTTTAGTCGTGAACAATTGCTCGAAATGGTGTGGGGATACCGGAAGTCGTCGGATACCCGTCTGGTAAACGTGCACATTCAGCGGCTACGGTCCAAAGTCGAGGTGGACCCGGACGATCCTCGAATCATCCTCACCGTACGTGGTGTGGGGTACAAGGCAGGTAGCTGATGGTGATTCCCGAAGAACGGGAACAGCTGCGCCGGACCCGAGGGCGGAACCGTGTATGGACGTCGATTGTGGCGTTCATACGGTCTCCGTTGCACACCACCCGCAATGCCATCGCATCGATCCGCTACCTTTGGAACACCTCGATGCAAGTGCGCTTGCTGCTGAGCGTGATCATGGCATCCCTACTGGTTCTTTCGGTACTGGGACTATTCCTGGTGACGTTCCTGGGGCAGCAATTGCTGCAATCCAAGACGAATTCTGCCATTGAGGAACTCGATCGTGCCCGCATTGTCGTGCAAGACGTCATTGGGGTGGCAAACACCGGCAATTCTGCAACGGTGCAGCTCACCGCGGCCCGTACCGCGCTCACGGAACGCGCTGGCCGCGCAGAAGCGGGACGATTGGCAATCTACGAACCGGTACTGGTCACAACCGATTTCAATTCCGGAGAAGTCATTGTTCCAGAAACCGCGCAAATTTCCCGGCAGCTCCGGGAATTCGTGAGACAAGGACAAGTCGCAACCCAATATGTCACCTTGCCTGGCGCGAATGGTGAGCAGGCGAAGTTCTTGGTGATTGGTTCCCCAGTGGAGACTGACCTGCCGAACACTGAGCTATATCTCATCTTCCCGTTGGAAACTGAAGAAAACACCTTGGCGCTGGTGCGGGGCCTCCTCCTCGGCGGTTCGATTGTGCTGGAAGTGTTGCTCATGCTCATTGTGTGGGCATTCTCGCAGCAGGTGACACAACCAGTGCGCCAAGCTGCACGTGTAGCTGAACGCTTCTCAGCTGGGCACCTGCGTGAACGCATGATGATCAACGGGCAAGATGAGATGGCGCGTTTGGCGTTGAACTTCAACGATATGGCGGAGAAGCTGTCCACCCAGATCCGTAACCTTGAGGAATTCGGTGACCTGCAACGCCAATTCACCTCGGATGTTTCCCATGAGCTTCGCACCCCTCTCACCACGGTACGCATGGCGGCGGACCTCATTCACGACAACGCTGAAAACCTTGATCCGCTCACGGCACGGGCGTCGGAATTGATGAACAAAGAGTTGGATCGATTCGAAAGCCTCCTGGGTGACCTGCTGGAAATTTCCCGTCACGACGCAGGTGTGGCGAATTTGTCCAACGAAGTTGTAGACATTCGCGGCATCATTCGCTCTGCACGGGAACAAGTTCGAGCCATCGCCGAGGAAGCGGGAGCGGACGTGCGGCTGCATTTGCCGGAGGAGCCAATCACGCTGGAGATCGATTCGCGCCGTGTGGAACGAATTGTCCGCAATCTGCTGGCAAACGCGGTGGACCATTCGGAAGGTCGCCCGGTTGACGTGACGTTGGGAACCAATGAAACCGCGGTTTCCGTTACCGTTGTGGACCACGGCGTGGGTCTGAAACCGGGTGAGGAAGAAATGGTCTTCAACCGTTTTTGGCGGGCCGACCCTTCACGAGAGCGGCGAACCGGCGGTACCGGGTTGGGCTTGGCTATCGCTCGCGAGGATGCGCTGCTGCATGGAGGTAAGCTCGACGCCACCGGTGTGCCCGGACAAGGTGCATGCTTCCGCCTGACCTTGCCGATCACACCGGGCCAACCGTTCGCGGCAGCGCCTTTGCCATTGGCAGTTGATGCGGCGTTTTTTGAACAGGGCAACACAACTACCGACGTGACGGATGAGGAGCAGCCGGAAGCATTGCCGGAAACCCCAGAGCCAGTGGATAGCGGGGATGAATCCCTGCCTGCCGGTGAGTCCCACGACCAGACTTACGAAGATTCCCACGGCCAGCCTCACGATGATTCCCACGACAAGCCTCACGATGATGAAGAGTTCAGCGAAAGTGAATTGGAAGCAGCCGAATCCCAATGGCTTGCAGAAGCTGAAGAAGCTGCCGACGACGAACCCGAAGAACTAGCCGAGGAACCAACCGAACCACAGGGAGGAACGCAATGAGAACTCGGAAACCT
>JBHAQQ010000123.1:0-8246 GCA_041830435.1 Corynebacterium sp. | reverse complement strand
TCCATTTTCGCGATTTCCTCCACACCGCCCAAGCGTTTGATTACGTATTCACCACGGATGCGGACAAGATCCCTGCATATCACGCAGCCGGATGTGCATCGGTGCATCTGCTGCCCTTCGCCGCCCAACCATTCATCCATAACCCGGTGCGTAACTCCGCCCCTGCCCACAAGCACCCAAACCTGAACCGGCCGAATGCCCAATTCCAGGCGGGCGACATCGCCTTTGCCGGTACCTATTTTCAGGACAAATACCCGGAACGGCGCGAGCAGATGGACCTGCTCTTGGGGGCCGCTAGCGCCCTGGCAAACACTGCGGGTCTGCGTCTCAGCATCTTCTCCCGCTATGGTTCCGCGGATCGGCGTTACCGCTTCCCGCATCGGTTCCAACCCTTTGTGGTGGGCAGTCTGGAGCACAACAAGATGCTGGGCGCATTGCAGCAGCATAAGGTTTTCTTGAACGTCAACAGTGTCACGGATTCCGCCAGCATGTGTGCCCGGCGCGTGTTCGAGTTTCCAGCTGCCGGCGCAACGATTGTGAGCACGGCCAGCCCGGCGATTGCTGCGTTCTTTAGCGAGGAGCAGATTCCGATTGCGCATGATGAGGCGCAGGCAGCGTCGTTGTTGCGGGGGTTGGTGGGCAATCCGTTGGTTCGGGATGTGCAGTTACATCAGACGCAGCGGTTGATTTGGCAGCAGCATACGTATCAGCATCGCTTGGATACGATCCTGCAGGTCATTGCCAAGGATGCGCCGAATTTTGCGGTTCAGCAGGATTGGACGGCTACCCCGGCGGTGAGTTGTGTGTGTCCAACGAACCGTCCGGAGCAATTGCCACATGTGTTGGCGCAGCTGCGGCAGCAGGTGAATGTGGATCTTGAGGCGATTATTCTGGCCCACGGTTGGGATGCCGCTGAGGACTGTAGTGAGGCTCGGGCTGCTGCGCTTTCAGCTGAATATGGTTTTCCGATCTCGTTTGTTGTGTGTGATGCGGAGCAGACGCTTGGCGAGAATTTGAACCGCGGGGTGGCTGCGGCGGCTCACCCGATCATCGCCAAGATCGACGACGACGACTTCTACCTCCCGCACTACTTGTATGACCAGACGCGTGCGCTGATGTATTCCGGCGCGGATGTGGTGGGCAAGCGGGCAAATTTTGCCTATTTGGAGGGGTTGGATGTGTTGGTGTTGCGGCAACCAACGGCGGAGCATTGTTATGTTGATTTCCTGGCGGGGCCAACGTTGGTGGGGTGGCGCCAGACCTTTGAGGATGTTCCGTTTGAGGCGCGCACCACTGGGGAGGATTCTGCGTTCTTGCGGTCGCTAATTGCCGCTGGCAGGACGATCTATGCTGCTGATCGTTTTAATTTCATCCAGGTGCGGGGCAGGAAACATGCTGGCAGTAGCCACACGTGGGATGTGTCCGATTGGCATTTCCTTGCCGATGGGCAGGTGCAAACCCGTGGGTTGCATTTCTCCCACGTCGAGGCTTAGGGCTCCAGTCGCTCAATAATCCAGTTGGCGCACCAGTCGAGGGTTGCTTGAATACGCTCGGCTTGTTGTTGCACAGCTGGGTTTGGCAGCGTTGGTTCCGTGCCCGGTTGCTGGGCGGCTGGGGTGCGCAGTGCCTGCTGCACGGCTGCTGGGAGTTCACTCGCGTGCTCCACTACCGGCAATCCGGAGGAATGCGGCCAATTGTCATACAGTCCCCGCTCGGCAGTTGCGTAGTGTTCAAGGTCTGGCGCAAACACGATGCTTGGCCGGTCCAACAACGCATAATCAAAGAAGATCGACGAGTAGTCGCTAATGAGCACATCGGCAACGGCCAGGCAATCCTCTACCCGTGGCACAGCGCTGACATCAACAATTGTGGCTGCATCCCCAAATATCGTTGGCAGGCGGAGGCGGTTCTTCCGTTGCAAACTGCGCATGTGGTGGCCGCGAATGAGCACAATCGCATCGCAGTCCTTCGCCAGCCCTTGCGCTGGGAAATCTTCAATTTGTTTGCCGTATCGCCAGGTTGGCGCCCACAGGATGATGGGTTTCGTATTGCCTGCCCCATCGTGCGGGATGCCCATGCGATCCAACAATTCGATGCGGGTTTGCTGGCCACCATTGAGCATGTCCACGAGCCGCTGGTTGCGTGGGTATTCGCCGATGTGAACTGGCCCCGTGTACCGGGCAGACCCGGCTAACAGTTCCCCGGCTCGAGGGGTTTGTGCCAGGAGCACTCCCCACTGTTGGGCTTGTCGCAGCATCAATCGCCGGTAGCCCAAACCAATGAACGTTGGGTGTGCATCAAATAGGAGCTTTTTGACGGGTGTTCCATGCCAGGTTTGTAACCAGTGCTGTCCTTGTGCAAGGTTGAACCAATACGGCAAATTATTATTCGTCACCAACACCGTTGCGGTTGTCAGCGCTTCGAACCAAGCATCAGTACCAACGACCACCGGACGCGCGCCTGGCGGGAGTTCACTGAGCTGAGTTGCTTGCCGCACCCCGATGACAAATTCGGTTTGGTGCAAAGCCGCGGATTGCTGCTGGAGGGCCAACAATGTTTGGAGAATGGCCCCCGGACTTTCCCAGATGGTCTTTCCTTCAAAGGATTCGATATAGACCATGTTCCGCAGCGGTTGCGTTCTGCCGTGGGAGAGCTGCTGGGTTTCCCACGCTGTTTCCTCTGCAATGCGTTTCGGGGCGAAGGGGCGGATCACCGTTGTGAGCTCGCGTGCTTCGATGCGTACGCTGCGGTGCTGACCCAGGCAAACCTGCGGCTGGTGGTTGCGGACTTGCGTTGCATCGGTCAGTACCGGCAGGCGTGTGAATCGGTTACCTGCAATGGTGCTCCACCGCAGGAAATAGCTGTTCGCACGCAATTGTCCTGCCGGGATCCGTGCGATGAACGTGCCGTCGGTCTCCCCGTCTGCAGGTGGTTGGATGTCCATCGTTGCCGCAACTGCATTGGCTTGCGAAATGCACCACAGTTGCGGTTTCCGACTGCCCGCGGCGGCGTGCGGCAGGCGGTATCGACCTGTCACCACCAGGTAGCTTTCCGTTGTGGATCGCTCTTCGGTGTGGAATGTGTCTGCTATGAGTCGCGCCGCATATTGGCGCAGTTCTGCTGTGCCGTCAGCGCGGTATTCCCAGCGGCGCAAATCCAATGGGTGCTGCTGTGGGATTGTCATTGTTGCGGCACGCTGCAGCACATGCGGTTTTCCGAGGAGTTGTTGCGGCGCGAGCTGGGCTACGCGGGCTGCAATTCCACTCGGGTTGGCTAGTTTGGAAGGTGCTGCTGTGCCTGCATTGCTCGCCTTGGAAAGGCGTCGAACCCGCAGTTCACGACAATCACCCACCTCCACTGCAACGCTTTGCAACGCCGCCATTCCCGCCCCGCCGGTGCTGGCGGTACTGCGGAATTGTTCATTCAGGGTGATCGGCGCAACCCGCACCAGCGGTTGCCCGGTCGCACCAGGTTCAGCCAAGTTCGCCGCAATCAAGCCATCCTGCGGATGTTCAAATACGATGTGGAAGCTCAACGGATCCGCCTGGCGAGGAAGCGCACAATGAAATTGCATCACCAACGCTGGCTGTTCCCACCACGGCGACTGTTCCACATTGCGAACATCGAAGCTAGGATCCACAGCCCCCTCAATGGCCACCTCCAGGAGTTCGCCCGTCGTGGCAGATCGAATTTCCAGCCGTAATGTCTCCGACGGCGGGGCCTCGGCTCCTGGCATCCGCACCAACACCTTCAGCGCACAATCCTGCGTTGCAATATTGTCGCTGCCTGGATTGTCACTGCCCAGCAACCAGTCGATCGACAGGAGTTCAGCTTGCAATTGTAAATCATGGGGACGCGGCGTCAGCAGGTCCGCAGCATGCCCGTCAGCACGCACTGATCCGCTCCCTGCCTCGATCCCACTGAGGTCGACAGGATATTGCGCTGCGATCTTGCCAGTGCGCACATCCAATGGAACGATCCGACCCATTTCTTCCTGCACACCCAGCAAATCCAGTACCTGCTCGTCTGTGCCTTGAGACAACAGCACTATGGCGAGACGGGCGTCGAGATCAATGGTGTCCCACACCTGTGGGTACAGCTCCGCCCACGCCACCAAGTCCCGCGCCCACTCGCGCAACAACCCCCGATACGGGTCCCCCTCCGGTTTGCGGGAGAAATGCGGGAGGTACATGGCCACATCGCGTTGCATCCACACCCGCAGCATGGTCTGCGACAGGGCGCGACGCACCGCCACAGTTGGCTCGTCCAGTCCTTGCGCGATCTGCCACATCAATCGCGTCACCGCTAGGCGACCTTGCAGATCCTCTAACGTCGCCTTCGTCCCTGAACGCGACTGCCCCTCCTCGGATAGCCGCCAAGAGTACACCTCCCGGGCCAGCACATCGATGCTGCTTGCGTGTGCCACAGCGCGCGCAATTGGCGGTTGATCCTCGTAGTTCACTCCAGCCGGGATGGGACCACAGAACGCATCCCAAAATTCACGGCGGAACATCTTGTTCCACAGCACCGGCTCTTCAAATACATCCGGACGATCTTCCGGCCGCACCCGCAGATCATCCTTGGCGTGCACGTTGCGGGAAATCCGTGGCCGATTAACCCATTGATTTCGGTGACGCCGATACCCGCCCGTCACGAAATCACTTCCGGTTTCCTGGAGTGTCTGCAGCATAGCCTTGTAGGCTCCTGGCAGTACGATGTCGTCCGCGTCAGCAAAGGTCAGGTACTGCCCGGTGGCCTGTTCGATCGCGAGGTTCCTGGCTACCCCTGGACCTTCGCCCGGCCCGTCGAGGACGCGGATACGACGATCAGCCTGCGCCAGTCCTGCGAGGATACGGCGACTACTGTCCGTGGACTTATCGTCTACTACCAAGATTTCCAGGCTATCAACGTCTTGGGATTGAATAGACCAGATCAGACCGGTGAGCCACGGTGCTGCGTTATGGCAGGGAATCACCACGCTGAGCTGCGGATGGTCTACATGTGGGTGTACTGCTTGGCGTAGTGTAGGGCGCGCCGCCATGGCGGTTCGCACTAGCTGCGCCTTGTTGAAATATGGCTTCAGCCAGCCAAAACCCATGGGTTACACCAGCCCTTCAAGGTCCTCGGACCCTTCAAGGTTGTCGCGGGTGAACATTCCCAGGGAATCGCCGTAGGCTTCCGCGCGTTCCCCTGGCACGATGCGCACGATTGGTGCCGTGTAATCTGCCGCGATCGCTTCGGCATGGGCCGCTGCCTTGTCTTTATCCGACGCCTTCAGGGTCATCCACTGTTGGTACTCTGTGGTGACTTCATCCGCTGGACCATCCATGATGATGTGCCCCTCGTGTACCCATACGGCACGTTTGCACAATTGCTTGACTTGGTTGATGCTGTGGCTGACGAGGAAGAATGTGCCGGCAGCATCGATGATTTCTTGGATCCGTTGCTTCGCAACCGCCGCAAAGGCACCGTCGCCGGTGGCGAGTCCTTCATCAATGACCAGGATTTCGGGGCGCATGCATGTGCCGATGGCAAAGCGCAGGCGGGCATTCTGTCCGGCGGAGTAGGTCATCATCGGGCGATAAATTGCGTCCCCGATGTCTGCGAACTCTTCAACGGCTGGGGCGAGGGCTTCTACTTCTGCCGGGTCCATGCCCATTGCGAGTAGGCCAATGCGGATATTCTTGGCGCCTGACAGTCGTGGCTGCAGTGCCGCGGTTACGCCCATCATGGTTGGCCGGGAGCGGACCAGAATCTTGCCGGTGCTTGGCTCTTCGGATCCGGCGATGAGGCTGAGCAAGGTTGATTTGCCGGAACCATTATGGCCAACCAGGCCAATGGTTTCCCCTTCATAGGCAACCAGGTTGGTGCGGTGCAATGCCGTGAACGCTTCGGATCCCCAGGGTTTGTTGTCTGGCTTCACCATGAAGGATTTGGTGACGTTTTGGACAACTACCGTTGGTTGCGGGGCCAGCTGTACCTGTTCCTGCTGGGTCGCTTCCTGTTGGGTCGCGTCGAGTTCAACAGGTTGGGAAGGATTAGCGGACTCGGACATAACGCTCCTCTGCTTGCCAGAATGCCACCAGACCAACCACAAACAATCCCACGGTCCAGGCAGCAATGTAGGTCCATTCCTGCGCGGAACCAACACGGCCTTCCATCACCACAGTGCGTAGCAAGTTCAAGAAGTGATACGCAGGATTCAGCTCCACAACTTGCAACACCCACGGCTCGACATTCATATTCTTCACCGAGAAGAACACACCCGACGTGAAGAACCAAGCGCGACTGCCAAGCTCAAACACAATCCGCAGATCCGGGATAAATGCGGTGGCGCGCGCAGCAATGAAATTCAACCCCGTGGACATCATGTGCGCCATGAGGAACAACACCGGCACCAGCAGCACCGTGGCACTCACATTCTTGAACCCCTGCATAACCAGGGCAAACACCACCGCCACCAACATCGGCAACGCCGTGTCATATAAGAGCCGCAACGATGCGGAAAACACAATCGAAGCACGCGGAAAATTGTAGGAACGCGTGAGGTTTTGTTGTTTCTTCACCAGCTCCACACCGGCATTCATCTGCTTCGTGAACACCTGGAAGAAGGTGATTCCCAGCACCACGAAACCAATGAAATTGTCAATGCCGCGACTGGTGTGCATCAGCAACCCAAAAATCACACCGTACATGGCGGACTCAATGAGCGGATTCAGCAGCAACCACGCCTTACCCAAGCGCAAATCGCGCGTCGTTTGAAACGCCTTCGCCTTCGCCTCTGCACGAATAAAATGCCGCCGCTGCCACAATTGTGCCAGGTACGTCGGCAGATTCGGTCGAACATTCAGCTCGTGCAGACCGGCGTTGGATACAGTAATGACCGGCCTACCACCATCAAGCGCGGCAGCAGGCTGCGAATGTTCACGAGGATCAGTCATCACCACTATCCTTCCAATCACGCCGCCAAACAATATCTTCAAACATACGGCGGTACTCCTTACCCACCGCATCCCATGTGCGAGTTCGCAGCCATGCAGCTTCCGCAACAGGTGCACGCCCATGGGCAATTTCTTCCATCATTGTATCGATTGCCGACGCCAATGCCACCGCATCCTCCGGCGGCACAAACCGCGCAAAGCCTCCGGTGACTTCCCGCAGCGCCTCCAGATCGCTCGCAATCACCGGCACACCCAGCGCTTGCGCCATCAACGCCTTGATCGGAGTTACTGTGCGACAAACATAGTCATCCCGCCGCGGAACAACAAACACATCCAGCGCCCGGTACCAACGGTCAATCCCCACAAATGGTTGTTTGCCCACAAATTTCACCAGGTGCTCAATGTTCAACTCACTGGCGAGCGCTTCCAAGGTTGCCCGATGGGAACCCGCTCCCACGATCAGGACCTTCACCGGGCGCGGAGACTCCGCCACAGTTTGCCCACCCTGCTGGAATTGCTGGCCTTGCTGTTGCTGTTGGTCACGCTGGCCTTGCTGTTGGTTCCGTAGCGCCACCGCCCGCAGCAGAAAATCCAGGCCCTCGTAGGCCACCAGTGAACTAACGGTTCCCACAACCGTCGCTCCAGCACAGAACTCCGCAATGCCCAATTCAGCGCGGACTTGCTCGCGCGTAGCCTGGGCATCGGTTGATTGGGTGTCGGTTGGTTGGGTGTCGATTGGATGAGCGCCGAGTGGGTGGCCGTCGCCCGGCAATCGTTCATCCGCTTCCAGCCAAGCGGCATCAATCGCATTTGGAACCACATATGGCTCTCCCCGTGAAAACCCCCGCACCCGCTGCGCCGTCACTTCCCCCAACACCGCCACAGCATCCGCCGCCCGAACTGCAGCATCCTCCTGATCGGCTGCCCCCAGGTAGTACTCGCTCTGCTCCGCCACCGTACGCTGACTCTCCGGTTTGCTCGCCAACCACGTCTTCTGCGGTTCTCCACGCAACTCATAGACCCACGGCACACCCAAAATTTGCGCCGCACGGGCCGCCACCAGCGCGTTTTCGAAACTCGTGGTGGTAAGTATCGCTTGGGCGCGATGCGCGCGGCCAAGCGCCACTAATTGACGGACAGCTTCGTTGCGTTGGGCGTCGCGATTCCAGGGGTGCAACGGGGAATATAAACGGTGATACCGAACCCCATCGACCTCATCCACGCGATCCCAAGCCGCCGACCCAATGATGAACGGGTAACCAAACCGGGTCGCGGCCACTACATCCACCCCAGCGGCACGCATCG
>JBHAQQ010000122.1:0-3294 GCA_041830435.1 Corynebacterium sp. | reverse complement strand
GGTGGGTTCTGGTGCGGGGTTTGGGGGTTTGGCGCATGCTGCTCCTTCGTATGTATGGACGGTGAATACGCTGGAGCAGTGGCAGTGGGCTGCGCGGAAAGGGTTGCGTTGGGTGGCGACGGATTTCCCGGAGCAGGCGCAGTTGTGGCGCGATGAGACGCCGCGAGTGTAAGTGCTTTGCATTACACTGGTAGCCGTGGCTAAGAAGAATAAGAAGAATGAATCATTGCCGGAGGGTATGAGCCGGCGTCAGGCGAAGTTGGCTGCACGTGCAGCTGAGCGTGCGGCGTTGGAGCGTGATCCGCGTCCGTATGCTGATTTCGCGATGGAAGCAGATTTGATTGCTTTGCAGGAGTTTGTTCCTTCTGCATTTGTTGAGATTGCTGTTAAGGGCTCGGATCGTCGTGTGCTGCTGGCTACGGTATTGCCGGGTGCGGTTGCTGCGGTGACGCGTGAAGCGGCTGATGGTGCGGTGGAGGCCCTGGTGGCGTTGCAGTCGCAGCGTCGGGGTGATAATCCGAATCGCGATTTGGCGTATGCGTTGCAGTGGGCTGTGCAGGCTCCTGCTGCTTCGACGCTGGAGGTTGGTATCGCCGATGGTTCTGAGCCAGCACTGAAGGATCTGCTGGATCCGGCTACTCAGGCTGAGATCGTGGTGGCGCAGGATTTTGCTTGGTGGGTTGCGCCTGAACAATTGGAAAACCCGCAGGTTGCCGCCATGTTGCAGCGGGCAAATGAGTCCATTTTGCCGTCTGACCGGGTTGCTGCTGACGTGACTGGCGCAGCGTGGTGGATCAATCCAGGCGAGAAGGCACACATCCGTTGGGTTCGTCCGGAAGCGGAGGAACAGTTGTTGCCGGCGCTGGCGCGTGTCCATGCGGCTGGTGATTTGCACTTGGGTGAAGGTTCCAAGTTCGCTGGGGTGTTCCGCACCCACGGTGTGTTGGTGCCTGTTTGGGATCTCGACGCTTCGCGCTCGCACGACGCCTGGGCTGATGGCCTGGTCGCCTTGGAGGCTAAGTTGGCTGCTGCGTTGCAGGTTGATGCTGCCTTGTCTGCGGATGAGCAGAAGTCCCGTCAGACGATCATTTCTCGTGAAGTGACGATCCGCTAAGTCCGCTTTAGCGGATCGATCCGAAGAGCTCCTGGGCACCTACTTCGTCCCACACCACAACGCTGCCGGCGTAGGTGTCCATGTAGCCGCCGATTGGCACGGTCGCTTGTTCAGCGCCGCTGGCCACGGCAAGCCCCAACCGTGCGAGGTTCCATACATGGTCCTTGGAGTTTACGGTGAGGGTTGAGGTACCGGCACCGATGGTGGGGAATACGGTGAAGGGGTTGAGGAGGGTGCTTGGGGAGGTCAATTTGCTGGCGATCGCCGAGAGGAATTGCCGTTGGCGTTCCACACGGTCGAGGTCTCCATTGGCACTGACGTAGCGGGAACGGACATATCCGAGTGCGGTTGCCCCGTCCATGTCTTGGCAACCAGCTGCGAGGTTGATGCCAGCCATTGGATCATTCATTGGCTCATTGACGCAGATATTCACACCGCCGAGGGCGTCGACCAGGTTGGCGAAGCCGCCGAATCCGATTTCTGCATAGCGGTCGACGCGCAGCCCCGTGGCTTCTTCCACGGTGCGCTGGAGGAGTGGGGCGCCGCCGAGGGAGAATGCGGCATTGATTTTGTTTTGCCCGTGACCGGGAATATTGACCCAGGAATCTCGCGGTAGGGAAATCATGGTCGCTTTGCCGACGAACGGCACGTGCACGAGCATGATGGTGTCGGTGTGGCCGATGGTTTCATTAAGGTCACCTGCCATGAGCCGGTCTGCATCTTCGGCGGTGAGGCCCGCACGAGAGTCGGACCCGACGAGGAGCCAGTTCGTTCCGGCGGTATTGCCCACGCGATTTTCGTAGGTTTGAATTGCCTCTACCCGGTTGAGCTTTGTGTCAGCCCACAGGGCAGTTCCTGTGACCAGTGCCAGGATGATGACGAGGACGAGCAGGAGTGTCCGTCGTATTCCCTTGAACCCACGGCGACCCCGACGGTTGCCGCTGGGGGCGCTAGTGCGATTGCCTGGCTGGAATGCGCGCGGATTGGCCGCTGGTGGGAATGAGCCTTGTGGGTACGAACCCTGCGGGTAGCCGCCCCGGGGAGCTGGTCCAGCTGGGTAATTTCCGTTCGGCTGCAGCCCGGACCCTTCGGGATACATGGGACGCACTTGTGGCGAGTAGGCAGCACCAGTGGCGCTGCCTGCTGCGGGTGGCCGGCCCTGTGCGCTTGGGGTGGTGGATCGGCGGTAGCGTGGCGGTTCACCTGCGGCCTGATTTCCTGCTGGCGGTGTGGCGCGGTTTCCTGCTTGTGGTGCGGCGCGGAATCCCGGCTGCGGTGCCCCGCGGTGTTCTGCTTGTGGCACAGCACGGTTGTCTGTTTGCGGTCGCGGGGATTGTGCAGGAAAGGATCGATCATGTGGGGCTGCTCCAGCGTCACGTTTGCGCACTGGGCGACCATAACGGTCGGTAATGATCCGCCCATTTCGGTCGCGTGCGTAAATATCGCGGGGAGTTTCGCCTTGATTCATACCTAAGGATCTTAGTAGATCTGGGGAATCTGGATACTGCCCGGCTCGGACAGGGTCACATCGTCAAGGCACAGCGAGCGGTGAGGCGCAGGGGATTGCAGCATGGTTTGGAATTGCTGCTGGAGCCATTCAGCCAGGGAAATGAGTTCCGCCTCAGAAATCCGTTGCCCCACCGCACCCAGATGTACGGCGATTGGCCATCGACCGGGGCAATCAGCAGTGGGAATCAGAGGGACAGTGATGCCAGCCCAGCCTGTGAGATTCCACAATGTTGCCCAAGGAGTCCAAGCGGTTTGTGCCGCGAAATTCTCTGCAGGGCTGAGGGCCGAAAAGCTCCCAGGTGGCGGCGGTGCTGTACTCAACATTGGGGTGAGGATGACATCGAAATCCTGCCACGCGGGCATGGCTTGCAGTTGCCGGAGGTGGGCGATGAGCTGCGGAAGGTGATGTGCCGGGGTATTTCGGCCCCGGTTGCGCAACCACGCGGTGAGTGGTGTCAAGGGCTCCGGTAGGTCCGCGCAGCGCAGTGCCAAAATATCGGCGAAGGCAGTAAAGGAACTCCGTGGATATGGGGCTCTTCCGGTTTTAGGGTGCATTGATTAGTTCGCCGGGGGTTCGGGCGTGGCACAAGATATTGGGGTCCTTGGCTTTGTAGGAATAAGGGTGTCTAATCCATCCGTACAAACCAAGGACCTACTGTGCAGCCTAACGG
>JBHAQQ010000121.1:0-6506 GCA_041830435.1 Corynebacterium sp. | reverse complement strand
AGGCGGCCAAGTCGTCATCGACCCCTGGGCATCCTCCCAATTCGTCACCGACCTCCTCCTCGCCGGGGCACGCTACAACGAAGGCATCACCGTCATCCACGATGGCGACGCCCTACCAAGCCAGCCGCACGTTGAAATGACCGTCAGCATGCTCCGCGAAGTCGGCATCACCGTTGACGTGTCCTTCAACAAGTGGACCGTTCACCCAGGCACCATCAAAGCCCACAACTGGAACGTCGAACCAGACCTTTCCAACGCCACCCCATTCATGGCAGCAGCGGCAGCTTCCCACGGCATCGTCCGCATCCCAAATTGGCCACTCCAAACCACCCAACCAGGTGACCAATTCCGCACCATCCTCGAAGACATGGGCGCGGACGTAGACTACGACGTAGACAGCAATACCCTCATCGTCACTGGCACTGGCGCCCTACAGGGCATCACTTGGGACATGCACGACATCGGCGAACTTACTCCAACCGTGGTAGCCCTAGCCGCGCTCGCGACTACCCCCTCGAACCTCTACGGCATCGCGCACCTGCGCGGCCACGAGACCGACCGCCTCGCGGCGCTGACGTCGAATATCAACGCGTTGGGGGGCAACGTCAAAGAAACCGCCGACGGGCTCCTCATCACCCCAGTCCCACTCCACGGTGGTGAATGGCCAAGCTACGCAGACCACCGCATGGCCACCGCAGGCGCGATCCTGGGACTACGAGTGCCAAACATTTTGGTCGAGAATATCGAAACCACCGCCAAGACGCTCCCCGGATTCCGGGAGAAATGGCTCGAAATGTTGGGCGCACAAGCACAAGGAAACAGCGCCATTGGCTAAGCACACCAGCGCACGCGGCATCGACCGCCAATGGGACGAATCCGACATCCGAGTTCGCCCCGGTAAACGCACCCGCCCCCGGACGAAAGACCGGCCTGCCCACGAGGATGCAGCATTCGGCATGGTGGTTTCGAAAGACCGCGGCCGCTGGGGGGTAGTCCTGGAAGACACCGGGGTGCACGTGGTGTGCATGCGGGCGCGGGAAATGGGCCGTACCAATGTGGTGGTTGGCGACCGGGTGGGAATCGTGGGTGACACCAGCGGCAAAAAAGACACGCTGGCCCGCATCGTGAAGCTGGAAGAACGCCGCAGTGTCCTGCGCCGTACCGCAGATGACACCGACCCCTACGAACGCATCGTCGTCGCCAATGCAGAAAACCTCCTCATCGTCACCGCTGTAGCCGACCCCCCACCCCGGGCCGGATTCGTGGAGCGTGCCCTCATCGCCGCGTTCGTTGGCGGCCTGCATCCCATCATCTGTCTCACCAAATCCGACCTGGCGGACCCGAGCGAATTCGCCGCTGAATTTGCCGATCTTGACGTTACGGTACTCCTCACCGGAGTAGACAACGACCTCAACGACCTCCTCCAAAGAATCACAGGCACCGTTAGCGCCACCGTGGGGCACTCTGGAGTGGGCAAGTCTACCCTGGTCAATCGCCTAGTACCGGGCGCCGATCGGGCCACGGGAGAAGTCAGTGGGGTCGGCAAAGGCCGCCACACCTCAACACAGTCAGTGGCGCTCGCCATGCCCGCTGGCGGTTGGATCATCGACACCCCAGGCATCCGCAGCTTCGGACTGGCGCACGTGGACCCCGAAACCATTGTGAATGTGTTTGATGACCTTGCCGCGGTGATCGACGACTGTCCACGTGGATGCAGCCACGTCGGCCCACCAGCGGACCCTGAATGCGCCCTGGACCAACTCACGGGAGTATCGGAACGGCGCGTGCGTGCGGTACGCCAGCTCCTCGTGGCGCTCCGATCCAACAACGACTGGGAAACCTAGGAACTGTAACTGGGAGCAGGAGCTACAACAGTTCCACCAGGAACGGCAGCTCTTTCGCGTCATACCAGCTCAGCAGGTTATCTTCGGCATCGCCAACGATCAACTCTGCCTCCTCATCACCAAGATCAGCATCATCAATCACCGCAATCGCTTTTGCCGTGATCGCTTCACCGTCCGCGTCATCAACATGAAACGCCTTGATGTGCTTCACCTGTACAACCGCGGGATCGATACGTACCACCGCTTCCCCATCCACAGGACTGAAGCTGACGGCCGCATCTGGCACATCTGCGGAGATCACCACACGGCGCGCTGGGAAGCGTTGCACCTCCCCCGTTGCTAGCAGGCGGATGCTCGCGCGAGCTGCCTCCAGGAATGCCATATACGCAACGTCTTCATCGTCGCCTTCGGTATAGAATTCCCGCAGCGCTGGGGTGAGCGCAAACGCTACTCCTGAGCGAATAGGGTGCTCGCCCTGCTCATTGAGCGTCACGAGCATGTCAAACGTTGCTGGGATATATACCCGCATTTAGAATTCTCCGTCGAGGTTGAAGAGGCCCTGGATTTCCACCACGGAGCGTTCAAATTGTTGGTAGAACACACCGACGAGGCCGGCGTCGACAGCCGAGCGAATGTTGAGAATCGAGTCATCGACGAACACCAGCTCGCGCTGCGGCAAGTCAAGGCGCTCAGCGACGATCGCGAAGATGCGAGGATCCGGCTTCTCGATACCCACTTCACCGCTGAGCACGACAGCATCGACGTGCCCCTGTTCGAGCCAAGCACGTACCGGGGCAGCTTCGGCGCCGCCAGGGTTGTTCGAGAGAATCGCCACTGGGATTTCCGCTTCGCGTACCGCTTTGAGCAATTTTCGCCATCGGCGACGATCTTCTTCCGTTCCGTCCAGAACTCCACAAAAATCTACTACTAGTCCGCGCATGGGTTCCATTGTGCCACGATTTTCGGCATTTTCGCTGCGGCGCACGGTGGGTGTGTGCTAGCGTTTGCAGCAATTGTTCATCAATTATTGGGGGTTGTTTCTTGGTGGGGCGGCCTGAATGTTTTGGGAGGGATTGTGGTGACGATGCATGCTGGTTCGGTTGTGGAGCAGACTGATGTGTTACCTGGTTTTGTGTATCTTCGACGCCCACGTGGCAGCTCCCTGTCCGCAGGCAGGCAACAGCATGCATTGGCAGCGGCTGTGCACGGTTCTGAGGGGTCTGAGGTGGAGTCCCGGGGGACTGCTGAATCTGGGGCAGCTCCTGTCATTCCGGGCGCCTCGTCGGTGCGTGACACTACGGTAGCGCCGGGTGAGCAGGATGCGTCTGGTGTGGTTGAGCTTCCTCCGCGTGCGTTTCTACTGCATTGCATGCGCTGTTGGCTGGAGTTTCTGCAGGGGCTACGGACAATCCAGGGGTTGCAGCGGGGGCCGTTTGCCCCGCTGGTGGTGCGCGAGTCCCTTGCGTTACGTGCGCGGCTGGGTACTCGGGTGGCGCTGGAGGTGCAGGGTCTGCGGGTCGCGTCATTGCATATTTCTGCCCCGTATCAGTCCCAACGTAGTCGCAGGCAGGGTCGTGTGCGTTTCTGTGCAACGATTTTGGTTGCCGGCAACGTTCGTACGGTGGTGGGTGAATGTTCGGCTATTTCTGGCGGCGCTGTGCGTGAGGTGCAGCAACAGCAAAGTGCCAAGCGGTCAATGTGGCGCATTGACCGCTTGGCACTTGTTGGTTTGAGTTAGCTGTTGTGCACGTGGCGGTTATCCGCCGGTTACGGTGTTCGTTTCATTCGTTTCGACGTGCACACCTGGAGCGTTTTCTGGCGTGCCAGCTGCAAGTGCGGCTTCAATTTGGTGACGTACGGCGAAGAGTTGACGTACGGTTTCTTCCTTGATGCCTTCCTTCATACGGTTGAACATGTCGCCACCTTCGCGCTGGTATTCCACCAACGGGTCACGCTGTGCCATCGCGCGGAGGCCAATGCCTTCCTTCAGGTAGTCCATCTCGTAGAGATGCTCGCGCCACTTTTGGTCAATGACATTCAGCAGGGCGCTGCGTTCCATGGCGCGCATCTGCTCTTCGCCACCGATTTGGGCAACCGCGTTTTCCAACGCGTCGTATTGTGCCCCGGCGTCCTTCAGCAGGGCCTCGCGCAGTTGGCTTGCGGACAGCTCTCCGGCCTTGCCGTATTCCGTTCCCTGCACCAGCGACTCGTGGGAGAAGGATGGTTCGTAGAGGGTATTCAACGCATTCCACAGGGTATCGAGATCCCAGTCTTCCACGTAACCATTTGCGGTTGCGTGATCCACATATGCGTTGACGGTATCTTCCAGCATTGAGCGGATGTTTGCTTCTACATCTGCACCTTCAAGGATTTGACGACGTTCACCGTAGATCACCTTGCGCTGCTGGTTCATCACTTCGTCGTACTTCAGGACGTTCTTGCGCATCTCGAAGTTCGCAGCTTCAACCTGGCCCTGGGCGCCCTTGATGGCGTTGGAAACCATCTTGGAGTCGATCGCTTCATCGTCTGGAATGTTCAGACGAGTCATCATTGCTTCCAGGGTTGGTCCTGCGAACCGTACCATCAGGTCATCGCGCATCGACAGGTAGAAGCGGGTTTCGCCTGGGTCTCCCTGACGTGCGGAACGACCACGGAGCTGGTTGTCGATACGGCGTGACTCGTGGCGTTCGGTGCCGAGTACGTACAAACCACCTGCTGCACGTACCTTTTCTGCCTCCTCCTTGGAGGATTCACGGCACTTCTTGATCTCTTCGTTCCAGGCTTCCTGGTATGCATCTGGATCTTCAACTGGATCCAAGCCGCGTTCACGCAGGTTGATGTCGGCGATGATGTCTGGGTTACCACCAAGCACGATGTCCGTACCACGACCAGCCATGTTGGTGGCAACGGTGACTGCACCCAGCAGGCCGGCTTGAGCGATAATTTCTGCTTCTTGTTCGTGGAACTTGGCATTCAGTACGGAGTGCTTAATTCCGCGCTTTTGCAGCAGCTTGGACAAGTATTCGGAACGTTCCACGGAGGTGGTACCAACGAGCACTGGCTGGCCCTTGGCAACGCGCTCGGCAATATCGTTCGCTACAGCTTCGAACTTCGCTTCCTGCGTCTTGTAGATGAGGTCGACGTGGTCCTTACGCTGGTTGGTCTTGTTCGTTGGGATTGGGGCAACGTCCAGCTTGTAGGTGGCCTTCAGTTCGGCAGCTTCCGTTTCTGCCGTACCGGTCATACCCGACAACTTGTCGTACATGCGGAAGTAGTTCTGGAGAGTAACGGTCGCCAACGTTTGGTTCTCGTTCTTGATCTCCACACCTTCCTTGGCTTCGATAGCCTGGTGCATGCCTTCGTTGTAGCGACGACCATCCAAGATACGACCGGTGAATTCATCCACGATAAGGATCTCGCCGTTGCGAACAATGTAATCCTTGTCGCGAGCGAAGAGTTCCTTCGCCTTAATCGCATTGTTGAGGTAGCTCACCAGCTGGGAGTGCTCAGGCGCATAGAGGTTTTCAATGCCGAGTTGATCCTCGACATACTCCACGCCCTCTTCCTTCACGCCGACAGTCTTCTTGCGTGGATCCACTTCGTAGTGAATATCGCGCGTCATGCGTGGCACGATACGGGCGAATGCGTTAAACCATTCACTGGAACCGCCAACCGGACCGGAAATGATCAGTGGGGTACGAGCTTCATCGATGAGGATGGAGTCAATCTCGTCGATAATGGCATAGTGATGACCGCGCTGCACCAAGTCATCCATGGTGTGAGCCATGTTGTCGCGCAAGTAGTCAAAGCCAAATTCGTTATTGGTGCCGTAGGTAATGTCCGCAGCGTATGCCACGCGACGCTGTGCCGGAGTCTTTTCGGAGAGAATCACATCGGTGGTCAGTCCGAGGAAGCGGTGTACGCGACCCATCCACTCCGAGTCACGACGAGCAAGGTAGTCGTTAACCGTGATGACGTGTACGCCCTTGCCTTCCAACGCATTGAGGTACGCCGGAAGTACACAGGTGAGGGTCTTACCTTCACCGGTCTTCATTTCGGAAACGTAGCCAAAGTGCAGACCTGCACCACCCATGATCTGCACTTTGTAGTGCTTCTGACCCAGTACGCGCCAAGAGGCCTCACGGGCGGTTGCAAAGGCGTCTGGCAGGATGTCGTTGAGCGTTTCTCCCTTAGCCAGGCGTTCCTTGAGCTCAACGGTCTTGTTCCGCAGCTGTTCATCGGTAAGTGCAGCGTATTGTTCGTCGAGAGCCATGACCTGCTCTGCGGTCTTTTCCAAGCTCTTTACAACGCGACCTTCGCCAATGCGCAGGATCTTTGAAATGCCAAACACGGTAGTTAGTTGTCCCTTGTTTTTCGGTTATCGATTCGCCCTTCAGTATCCCGCAAACACTTGTTCACGCGGATTGGGCACAATGCCCAATATTCTACCCGTTAAGGAAAATATTGGGTAGCGCACCCTTGACTCCCACCAAAATCCCGACCGAATGCACCAAAAATACCGCCAAAGCACCACAATCTCCGCCAAAGCACCACAATCTGAGCACTGGACTGCACCGCGCACAGCCGCAGGTAGCCGCGCGCAGCCGCAGGCAGAAACTGAACAGGGCACGGCTCACGCGAAGTGACCGTGCCCTGCTGTCT
>JBHAQQ010000120.1:0-6770 GCA_041830435.1 Corynebacterium sp. | reverse complement strand
TGGCGATACAGTCGCAACATTCCTGTCGAATTGCAACGAGCACTTGGAAACCATGCTCGGCGCCATGGCAATGGGTGCGGTATTTCACCCCATCAATCGTCTCCTCACATTTGATCAAATCACGTTCATCATCAACCATGCGGAAGACCGGGTCGTGGTGTGTGATCCGAAATATGCCGAAGCCCTGGTTGAGCATCTTCCTGACTGCCCCACTGTGGAAGCGCTGATCGTGATCGGCCCGGATCTGTCCGACGCCAACCTCCTACGCTCCCGCCTAGATGCACTTGGCATGTCCCATGTGCGTGTTGCGAACTACGAAGCTGCATTAGACGGAAAATCCACCGCCTATGACTGGCCAGCCCTTGACGAAACTGCACCTGCTGCGATTTGTTACTCCACAGGCACCACCGGCGATCCCAAGGGTGTGGTCTATTCGCATCGATCATTGTGGTTGCATTCCCTGCAGCTGCGCACCGCAGACAATTTGGGCGTGCGAAATGGTGAGTCGTTTCTGTGCTGCGTACCCATCTACCATGTGCTGAGTTGGGGTGTACCACTGGCTGCATTCATGTGCGGCGCTCCCCTCGTGTTTACTGGACGTACCGCCTCCGCCGAACACCTGGCCTATGTCATTGAATCAGCGATGCCACGCAAGGCCCACGGGGCACCAATTGTATGGATCAACCTGCTGCAGTATTACGCAGTGAATGCACCCAAGCGCATGAGTTTGCAAGAGATTTACTCGGGCGGTTCTCCAGTACCACCGGCACTCATCGAAGTATGGGAAGAACAATATGGTGTGGACATGACGCACCTGTGGGGCATGACCGAAACGGGGCCAGTGGGTACTGTTGCGCATCCACCGGCAGGTGTGTCTGGTGAAGCTCGCGCCCGATACCGGGAATCCCAAGGGCGATTCTCTATCGGGGTGGAGTACCGTCTTGTGGACGATGCAGGTAACGTCATCGAAACACACGATCGCACCGCCGGTGAACTGCAAGTACGCGGCAATACTGTCACTGGCGCCTATTACAACAAAGCCCGTCCGGAGCGATTCACTCACGACGGTTGGTTCGCCACCGGCGATATTGCCACGGTAACGATGGATGGATTCCTCACGATCCATGATCGAAAGAATGACTTGATCCGATCCGGTGGTGAATGGATCTATTCCGTAGCCTTGGAAAACTACCTCATGGAGGTGGATTGGGTTGTCGAAGCTGCCGTTATCGGAATTGAGGACGCAAAATGGGGACAGCGTCCGTTGGCGGTGATTCACGCAGAGCTGCATCACGACGAGAAGCTCACAGGCTTCAGCGATCGCGCGCTTGCCGAAATCCTGGCTGACCATGTGGCGCGCAGAGTCCCGCAGTGGATGGTTCCCGAGTATTTCACGTTTACGAATACCGTCCAGAAAACCTCCGTGGGCAAATATGACAAAAAGGCCCTCCGCAAAGCATTTGCAGAAGGCCAATTCGAAGTAACGCAATTGCGAACCTCGTAGCCGCGTTAGTTTGTTACCACAACTTCTGCTGGACCTGCGATGTCCAACTCCAAGACCCGCATTCCACGTTCACGCGCCTCGTCGAGGAGTTTCTCCTCCACAGGTTTCGTTGAAAGCACCATGATGGTTGGGCCAGCCCCAGACAAAAATGCTGGATAACCAAGGTTCCGCAAACGGTTCACCCACTCGGCCGTCACCGGGAGCACCTCGGCACGGTACGTTTGGTGCATCCGGTCACGGGTACCCTCCCACAACAATTCTGGCTCATCACGCAATGCCACCGTCATCACGGCCACGCGGGAAACATTGAAACGTGCATCCAGATGGCTAATGTCGCTCGGCAACACGCGTCGAACCGCCTCGGTAGACGCGTGGAAATCCGGCACAATCGCCGTTGCACGAATCGCGGAATGCACATCAATCCGACGAGCGAAATACTGCGGCGCGGTCTTTCCATCAACTGGGATATTGGTCCAGCTCACCACTGCCCCACCCAAGATGGAAGCTGCCGCATTATCAGGATGTCCCTCAAACGCCGAGGCAATTTGAATGCACTGATCCACACTCAAAGCGTTGCCTGCCAACCCATTCGCAGCAATAACTCCTGCGGTAGCAGCCGAAGCAGAAGAACCGAGTCCACGGGACTGCGGAATATTATTCGCACAGGTCACTTTGAGACCGCGAACCGTCACATCAGCGGCTTTCAAGGTTTCCCGAATCGCCCGCACAACCAAGTGACGCTCGTCCAATGGAACTTCGCCAGCGCCTTCACCAGTGACAGTGACCTCCAAGCCGGAATCGATCACCTCTACTTCAACGTGGTCATAAAGCCCCAGCGCCAAACCCAAGGTGTCAAAACCAGGACCCAAATTCGCCGAAGAAGCCGGCACCTTGACAACGGCCTTGCGGCCAACTGGAATCTCCACAGCCATCAGGGTTAGCCCTCCATTCGAATAACGGAACGTACCTTTTGTACCGCTTCCAATTCCTCAATTCGGGCAACCGTCGCCTCGAGATCTTCCTCCCGAGCATGGTGCGTAATCACCACAACGCGCGCACCAGTGTGACCCTCAATCGCCTCCTGGCGAACAGTCTTGATCGAAACGCCCTTCTCCGCGAACACATTGGCAACTTCTGCAAGCACACCAACTCGGTCCTCTACCTGCATATCCACATGATAACGGGTCTGAACATCACCGAAATCTGCGATTGGCAAGCGAGCATAAGTGGACTCACCTGGCCCCCGACCACCATGAATAATGTTGCGGGAAACACTCACCACGTCACCCAACACAGCCGAAGCAGTTGGACCGCCACCAGCACCATTGCCATAGAACATCAATGAACCAGCAGATTCCGCATCAACGAACACCGCATTGAAGGACTTGGAAACGCTGGCCAACGGGTGAGACAACGGAACCAAAGCTGGATACACACGGGTCGAGACCGACTCCTTGCCAGCCTCGTCGGTCAACCGCTCACAAATGGCCAACAACTTAATGGTGGAATTCGCCGCCTTCGCAGCAGCAATGTCCTCCACCTTGATGTTGCGAATGCCCTCGGTATGCACATCATCGGCAGTCACGCGCGTATGGAATGCCAAAGAAGCGAGAATGGCTGCCTTCGACGCGGCGTCGTACCCATCCACATCCGCAGTCGGATCCGCCTCGGCATAACCCAATTCCGTAGCCTCCGCCAACATCGTTTCATACGACGCCCCACGGCTGTACATCGCATCCAAAATAAAGTTCGTCGTGCCATTGACAATGCCCATCACCGTATTGACCTTGTCACCAGCCAAACTACGGCGCAGCGGACCCACTACCGGAATCGCTGCCGCAACAGCAGCCTCGAAAAACAGATCCACCCCTTGTGCTTCTGCAGCTTCCGCCAACTCATCAGCATGAGCCGCAATCAACGCCTTATTTGCAGTCACCACTGACTTGCCCGCACGCAGCGCACTCAACACCACCTGACGAGGGTAATCAATGCCACCAATGACCTCGATCACCAAATCAATATCATCGCGCTTCACCAACGACAACGCATCGTCGGTCAACAACGCACGATCGACGCCAGGCCGTGGACGAGACAAATCAGAAACAGCAATTCCGCGAACCTCCAAAGGGCCACCCACCCGCGCCGCGAATTCCTCTTTCCGAACCTCCAACAAGCGCAACACCTCAGCACCAACGGTGCCCAAGCCCAACAGCGCCACACCAACAGTTTGGCCAGTTCCCTTACCAGGGTTGTACTTCTGGACTGCTTCCACGCTGCTCGCGTTAGCCATGAGAAACCTCGATCATCTTTGCGTTACATATGTTGACCATACGGTGTTGAAAACGCTGTCTTGCACGAGCGCAAAACACCACCAATCAACACCTGGATACCGTTGCCCCAACCTCACGATAAAGACCCACACCACGCGGCAAGTATTCACCCTGAGCAGACAACACTATTGCTAGCCATATTAGGGGGAAATACCGGCACTCGCTAATCCACAAGCCCCCCCATTGCACTAGAATGACGAACAATATCATCCGAAAGCCCAAGACCAAGACACACGCTTGGTCGAAGGCCCAGCAAACGATAGGTACACCCACATGAACCGTTCACTCACTCGTCGTCTCCTCGTTGCAGGCACCACTTTGACACTCCTGACCGGAACCCTCACCGCTCCGGCAGCCCAAGCGCAATCAACTGGAGCGTTGGACGTCTTCATTTCTGGCTCCACCGCCGGATCCGCCGAAGGTGTGGTCAATGGCTCAATCTCCCCACAATTCACCCTCTCCTCCAACCCAACTGGATCCGCCAATATCTGGAGCGAAGGAGTATCTGACGGGCCATACGAAAGCGCAATCGCCGTGCTCGGAATCCTTCTGGCACTGCCGCTTACCGCTTTTGCCGCACTAGCTGTATACAACATCGCCGCTAACGCAGGCATCGTGCCAGCGGGGCTGCTGCCTGCACTTCCAGGTTCTGCCCCAGCTGCAGAATAAGCGCAGCGCGTTCAGCACAACAGTGGCGCAAAGCTCAAGGGTGGTGAAGGAAAACCTTCACCACCCTTTTAGCGTTCAGCGACATCCAACGCCAACACGTCATCCAGGGTTTCACCCCGAACAAGCAGCCGCGCTTGCCCCTCCGAAACTGCCACAATAGGAGGCCGCAACATCAAGTTATAACGCGAGGCCATGGAGTAACAGTACGCACCCGTTCCACCAATCATCAGCAAGTCCCCCACAGACACATCCGCCGGGATAAGCGCATCATTAATCAAAATGTCTCCCGACTCACAATGCGAACCCACCACTCGAGCCGGACGCATCTCTCCGCTCACCTCACGATTCGCAATGCGGAAATCATACTCAGCCTGGTAAAGCGCCGGACGAATATTGTCACTCATTCCACCATCCACAGCGATGTAGCGTCGCGACAACTTATCACTGACCAATACATCCTTAATGGTGCCGATGGTATACAACGTCAACATCGCAGGTCCGGCAATCGCACGGCCAGGCTCCACATTCAACACAGGCACCGGGACCCCAGCCTTCTCCGCCGCCTGCGCAACCTTTGCACGCAAATCAGCAGCCACAGCCGCAATATTCAATGGTTCCTGATCCACGGTATACGCAATGCCATACCCGCCGCCCAAGTCCAAAACATCGAGCGCTTGCGTAGCCTCCGCAGGCAAATCCACCAACAATGCTGACCAGAATTGCAGCAAGCGTTCAGCCGCCAACCCAAATCCCGAAGCATCAAAAACCTGCGAACCAACATGGCAATGCAAGCCACGCAACCGCACCCCAGCAGCCGCAGCAGCATTCAGCACGGCTTGCCGCGCAACACCAGAAGCCAACGAGAATCCAAACTTCTGATCCTCATGACTCGTCGCAATAAACTCATGCGTATCGACGTGAACGCCAGGTGTGACCCGAACCAGCACATCTTGCACCTTGCCCAAAGATTGGGCAACAGCACTCAACCGCTCAATTTCCTGCAAAGAGTCGAGAACAATCAACTCAACCCCAGCGGAAACCGCGGTGCGGAGGAAGGCGTCGGACTTATTATTTCCATGAACCGTGATCCGGTGAGCTGGGAAATCAGCGGCGAGGGCGAGGCGTAGCTCCCCTTCACTGGCGACATCCAAGCTCAAACCTTCCTCCGCCACCCACCGAGCAATAGCCCTGGTCAGCAACGCTTTCGAGGCATAATGCACGCGTTCAGCTCCGCCAAACGCCTGCGCCATCGCCCGGCAACGACCTCGGAAATCATCCTCGTTCAACACAAACACGCTCGTGCCGAAATCACGGGCGATGTCCGTCAGCGGGACACCCGCAACGTGCACAACCCCATCGCCACCTCGCACCGTCCCCAGCGGATAAATCGTTGCAGGTACCGCATTGAACTCCTCGACCGTCTCTACCCGGTGACGCAACGGTTGCGGCTGCAAATGCACATTTGGATCCATCGGAAACTACATCCGTTCCGGCGCGGTTACGCCAACCAACTGCAACGCATTTGCCAACACTTGCTTCGTCGCAACAGCCAACGCCAAACGAGCAGCATGCAACGGCTCAGCTTGTTCATCCTGCTTCGGCAAGATTTGGCACGAATCATAGAAACGGTGGAACGTCGCAGCCAACTGCTCTGCATAGCGCGCCACCCGGTGTGGTTCACGCAGCTCCGCTGCAGACTTCACCACAGCTGGGAATTCTCCCAACGTGAGAATCAAATCGCCTTCCCGTTCATGAGTGAGCAGCGACAAATCAGCACCGGCATGATCGACGCCGAGCTCCGCAGCCTTCCGCGCAATGGAGCTCAACCGTGCGTGACCGTATTGCACGTAGAACACTGGATTGTCGTTGGACTGTGACGCCCACAGGTCCATGTCGATATCCAACGAAGAATCCACTGAGCTGCGAATGAGGGCGTAGCGAGCTGCATCCACGCCAATCATCTCCACCAAATCGTCGAGCGTAATCACCGTGCCGGCACGCTTGGACATGCGAACTGCGGTCCCGTCCTTCACCAGGTTCACCATTTGGCCAATGAGTACCTCTACCTGATCGGCGTTGTAGCCCAAGGCTGCAGCGGCTGCTTTCAACCGGGCAATGTACCCGTGGTGGTCTGCGCCGAGCATGTAAATGCACAGATCATGGCCACGATTGATCTTGTTTGCGATGTAGGCAATATCGCCTGCAATGTATGCCGCGTCGCCGTCGGACTTGATAACTACACGGTCTTTGTCGTCGCCAAAGTTGGA
>JBHAQQ010000119.1:0-3062 GCA_041830435.1 Corynebacterium sp. | reverse complement strand
GAATGTAGCGGTCAGTAGCGGCGATCTCTTCCACGCGGGCCAGGGCTGCTGGGGAGAAAGCAGCGAACCACAGGCCACCGTCGGAAGCGAAGCACTTTTGTGGGGAGAAGTAATACACGTCTGCTTGGGACATGTCTACTGGGAGGCCGCCTGCGCCGGAGGTGGCGTCGATGGCGACGAGCGCGTCGGTGTTCGGGCGTACAACTGGCACCATGGCGCCAGTCGAGGTTTCGTTGTGGGCCCAAGCGACCAAGTCAGCGTCGGTTCCATCCAACTCAGAAGGGGATGGGGTGGTGCCCGGTTCAGTGGCGACGACCTGTGGCTCTGCCAGCCATGGCGCCTTCTTGGACACAGATGCGAACTTGCCGGAGAATTCACCGTAGGTGAGGTGGGCGGACTTGTTTCGGATCAGACCGAACGACGCCGCATCCCAGAACGCAGTTGCTCCACCGAGGGAAAGGATGATCTCGTAGCCTTCTGGCAGGGAGAACAATTCGCTGAGGCCTTCGCGGACGGAGCCCACGACGTTCTTCACTGCGGACTGGCGGTGGGAGGTGCCCATGACCGCTGCATTGTCGGTAATGGCTTGCAGCTGTGCTGGGCGAACTTTAGACGGGCCGCAGCCGAAACGGCCGTCGGCTGGGATGAATTCAGCTGGAATCGTTGGGAAATCCGATGTGCTCATATGTGCTTCGCTTTCAAACGCTTGATACAAGACGGCAGGTGAGTCCTAGGAAAGACTGCCTCAACCCTAGCGCAGAATCGCTGGCTATATAAAGGCTTCGCCACACAAAAACACCTATAAATATTGCAAAAATATAAGTGAAACAGGGTTGTGGGGGTGGATGAAAGCGCGTCAAAAACCACAATTTTGTGTTCCACACCGCATGGCGGGGGTGATTGTGCACTGAGCCACCACCCTCGCCGATGGGGGTGTTAGGGGTAGTAAACAGCTGTCCTACCTGCGGAGAAAGAATAGGCGCACGGGTTGCGTGTTGGGCAAGTAGGAAATTTCATACACACCCAAGCCAACACCAATATGGCGAAAGGTGTAATTTGGGGCATACTAAAACGCGAAGCACGTGAACATTCAGAAAGGGATGTCAATGGCGACCGATAATCCAGACAAGGCCGTTCTCCACTACCCAGGTGGCGAATTTGAAATGGACATCGTCCACGCAACCGAAGGTAACTCCGGTATCGCGTTGGGCAAGATGCTGGCCGAAACCGGCCTGACCACCTTGGATCCGGGCTACATGAACACCGGCTCCACCAAGTCCGCAATCACCTACATCGACGGCGACCAGGGCATCCTGCGTCACCGTGGCTACGACATTGCCGACCTTGCGGAAAATGCAACCTTCAATGAGGTTTCCTACCTGCTGATCAACGGCGAAATGCCAACCCCAGAGCAGGCGGAGGAGTTCAGCTCCAACATTCGCCGCCACACCCTCCTGGATGAGGATTTCAAGGCACAGTTCCGCGTATTCCCACGCGACGCTCACCCAATGAGCGTGCTGGCATCTTCCCTGAACATCCTGTCCACCTACTACCAGGATTCCCTTGACCCACTGAACAAGGAACACCAGGTACTTAACACCTACCGCCTCATGGCGAAGGTGCCGATGTTGGCTGCTTACGCATACCGCGCATCCAAGGGCAAGCCATACATGTACCCAGACAACAGCCTGAACGCCCGCCAGAACTTCCTGCGCAACATGTTCGGCTACCCAACTGAAGAGTACGAAAACGACCCAGTCGTAACCAAGGCTCTCGACAAGCTGCTGATCCTGCACGCTGACCACGAGCAGAACTGCTCCACCTCTACCGTGCGTATGGTTGGTTCCTCCAACGCCAACATGTTCGTATCGATCGCAGCTGGCATCAACGCCCTGTCCGGCCCGCTGCACGGTGGCGCAAACCAGGCCGTTCTGGAAATGCTGGAAGACATCGCAGCAAACGGCGGCGACGCAACGGACTTCATGAACCGCGTGAAGAACAAGGAGCCTGGTGTGAAGCTCATGGGCTTCGGTCACCGCGTCTACAAGAACTACGACCCACGCGCAGCAATCGTCAAGAAGTCTGCACACGAGATCCTCAACCACCTCGGTGGCGATGAACTCCTCGATCTCGCAATGGGTCTGGAAGAGATCGCGTTGGCAGATGATTACTTCATCTCCCGCAAGCTCTACCCGAACGTGGACTTCTACACCGGTCTCATCTACCGCGCAATGGGCTTCCCAACGGACTTCTTCACCGTCCTGTTCGCAATGGGCCGCCTGCCAGGCTGGATCGCTCACTACTTGGAGCAGGTCAACGACCCAACGGCAAAGATCAACCGCCCTCGCCAGGTTTACGTAGGCCCAGGCGAGCGCAAGCTCTAAGCCAACCGCAAATCCTTGCCAGTGGGAACGTCCTAGGCAAGCGACTGCGAAAGGAACCCCGCCGCTTCCACAACCCATGGAAGTGGCGGGGTTCCCGCATTCCTGCGTATGATGGGCCTCATGACCAAGCCAATTATTGAAATTCCAGAAGGCCCAGCTACCGATGAGCTCATCATCGAAGACCTCACCGTAGGCACCGGCGCTGAAGCAGTAGCCGGCGGCACTGTTGAAGTTCACTACGTAGGTGTGGACTTCGAAACCGGTGAAGAGTTCGACTCTTCATGGGATCGCGGCCAATCCATCAGCTTCCCACTCAACGGCCTGATCCAAGGCTGGCAGGAAGGCATCCCAGGGATGAAGGTTGGCGGCCGCCGCAAGCTCACCATCCCACCAGCAATGGCCTACGGCCCAGCTGGTGCAGGCCACCCACTCTCCGGCCGAACCCTGATCTTCGTGATTGACTTGCTGGCAGCCTAAGCACAGCGCCTCACCTGCGACGCACCCGCGCCGCAACACAACAGTGGGCGATCCTCCGCAACATTTCGTTGGGAGGATCGCCCACTGTTGTTTTTGGTGCACCTGGCTGCTACATCGTGCAGCTACAAGAGGAGCCGGCGGCGGCTACCAGCTACCGGCGACTAGCTACAGCTAGCCCTTGATTGCCTTCAACCATGTCAG
>JBHAQQ010000118.1:0-14881 GCA_041830435.1 Corynebacterium sp. | reverse complement strand
TGACAGTGCTGCACACAGCAGCTAACAAACCGGCAAGGGAGCCACGACAACCCGTGTTTGAATCACTATCTGATCGCCTCGGCCAAGCCCTGAAAGGCTTGCGAGGAAAGGGCCGCCTCACCGAAGAGGACATCAATACCACCGCCCGCGAAATTCGCCTGGCGCTGCTGGAAGCGGACGTTTCCTTGCCAGTCGTGCGCGCATTCATTCAACGCGTCAAGGAACGCGCCATCGGCGTAACCGTATCCGAAGCGCTGAATCCCGCACAGCAAGTCATCAAGATCGTCAATGAGGAACTGCAAACCATCCTCGGTGGTGAAACACGGCGCCTCAACCTGGCCAAGCACCCGCCGACGGTCATCATGCTGGCAGGTCTGCAAGGTGCCGGTAAAACCACCTTGGCCGGCAAATTGGCGAAGTACATGTCCAAGCAGGGACACACCCCCTTGCTCGTGGCCTGCGACCTGCAACGACCAGGTGCCGTACAACAGCTCCAAATCGTCGGCGAACGCGCCGGGGTACAGGTATTCGCACCAGATCCAGGCACCAGTTTGGAAACCCACGCGCATGAGATGGGTACCTCGCATGGAGATCCGGTTGCGGTGGCACAAGCTGGTATTGAAGAGGCGTACCGGACGCAGCACGATGTCGTCATCATCGACACCGCAGGCCGATTGGGTATCGACGAAGAATTGATGCGGCAGGCCCGCAATATTCGCGATGCAGTGGAACCTGACGAGGTGTTGTTTGTCATCGACGCCATGATCGGTCAGGATGCCGTCCACACGGCAGAGGCATTCCGCGATGGTGTGGATTTCACCGGCGTGGTACTGACGAAACTTGATGGTGATGCTCGTGGTGGCGCGGCGCTGTCGATTCGTGAAGTCACCGGCAAGCCGATCATGTTTGCCTCAACCGGTGAAAAATTGGAAGACTTCGATGTCTTCCACCCAGACCGCATGGCGAATCGAATCCTGGGTATGGGCGATGTCCTGACCCTGATCGAGCAGGCTGAGCAGGTTATCGACCAGGAGAAGGCGCAGTCATCTGCAGAGCGGATGATGTCCGGTGAATTGACGTTGGAAGACTTCCTGGAGCAGATGATGATGATCCGCAAGATGGGGCCGTTGGGCAACATCTTGAAGATGCTTCCAGGTGGCTCCCAGATGTCGCAGATGGCCGACATGGTTGATGAAAAGCAACTGGACCGGGTGCAGGCGATCATTCGTGGCATGACTCCTGCAGAACGCCAGGACCCGAAGATTCTCAATGCTTCGCGTCGCAAGCGTATTGCCAATGGTTCGGGCGTGAGTGTTGCAGAAGTCAATCAGCTAGTCGAGCGCTTCTTCGAAGCAAAGAAAATGATGGGCAAAATGGCCAATCAATTTGGCATGGGTGGAGTTTCTGCAACGAAGAAGCAGAAGAACCACCGCAAGGGCAAGAAGGGGAAGAAGGGTAAAGCTCGGAACAATCGCCCGAACAATCCGCAGATGCCAGGACTTGGTGGAATGCCCGGTATGGGCGGCGGATTGCCAGGTATGGGCGGTGGCATGCCGAATCTGAAGGACTTGCAGAACATGCAGGACCAATTGCCTCCTGGCTTCGAAAATATTGATTTGTCCAAATTGAATTTTCCAAAACGCTAGGTGAGCCCTCATCGGTGGCAACAAATGCAAACCGGGCATTACAGAGCGACATGACCGGGTTTTGTAATTTGTTGCAAATGCACTACTATTACTCAGGTTGTCTGTGTAACACCGTCACCGACTCCGGTCGGCCGGTGGTCACGCGCAGCATAAACACCAAGGGCTGAACCGGCTCAACAATCCTGTTGAGTGACCGAACTGCCCAGTGACCACAAGGAGAACAACATGGCAGTCAAGATCAAGCTGCAGCGTATGGGTAAGATCCGTACCCCTGAATACCGTGTCGTAGTTGCGGATTCCCGCACCAAGCGTTCCGGTAAGGCTATTGAGAACATTGGTATCTACCAGCCAACCCAAGAGCCATCCTTGATCCGCATCGACTCTGAGCGTGCACAGTACTGGTTGGGTGTTGGCGCACAGCCAACCGATCCAGTGCTCGCCCTGCTGAAGGTGACCGGCGACTGGCAGAAGTTCAAGGGCCTGCCAGGTGCAGAAGGCACCCTGAAGGTTGCAGAGCCAAAGCGCTCCAAGTTGGACATCTTCAACGAAGCTCTGGCTGAAGCAGCTGAAGGCCCAACCGCTGAAGCTATCACCGAGAAGAAGCGCAAGGCTAAGGCAGAAGCAGAAGCTAAGGCTGCTGCTGAAGCTGAGGCAGCAGAGGCTGCAGCAGCAGCTGAGGCTGAAGCTGAAGAAGCTGCTGAAGAAGCTCCAGCAGAGGAAGCTGCTGAAGAAGCTCCAGCAGAAGAATCTGCAGAGTAATTCTCGCAATCTACCAGCACCGCAACACGTGGGCTGGATGACAAAACACCGTAGAACCAAGGTTCTACGGTGTTTTGCTTTCCCGTATCCAGGCCAGTGGTCGGGTTTGTGAATCCCTCACAAACATGGGAATCTATAGTTCGGCATTGAAGCCTGAATTTTCGATCACATTGTCAGGAGAACCATGAACGTCGATCAAACAATCAATGAGTACTACAACCAAGTGCTTCAACGGAACCAGGGTGAGCCTGAATTCCACCAGGCGGTGCACGAAGTGCTGGATTCACTCAAGTATGTCCTGCAAAAGGATCCACACTACGGAGAGCAGAGCCTCATTGAGCGTATGACCGAGCCAGAGCGCCAAATCATCTTCCGTGTGCCTTGGATCGACGATCAAGGAAATGTACAGGTAAACCGGGGCTTCCGTGTGCAGTTCAATTCTGCACTTGGCCCATACAAGGGCGGACTCCGATTCCACCCATCCGTTAACTTGGGCATCATCAAGTTCCTCGGCTTTGAACAGATCTTCAAGAATTCCCTCACCGGTTTGCCAATCGGTGGCGGCAAGGGTGGATCAGACTTTGACCCGAAGGGTAAGTCTGAGCGGGAGATCATGTCCTTCTGCCAGCGATTCATGACCGAACTCTCACGCCACATTGGCCAATACCGCGATGTGCCAGCTGGCGACATTGGTGTTGGCGGTCGCGAGATTGGTTACCTGTTTGGCCAATACCGCCGGTTGGCAAACCAGCACGAATCCGGTGTGCTCACCGGCAAGGGCCTGACCTGGGGCGGATCCCTCGTTCGTACCGAAGCTACTGGCTTTGGCACCGTGTACTTCACCCAAGAAATGATGAAGGAACACGGCGAGCGTTTCGACGGAGCCAAGGTTGTCGTGTCCGGTTCCGGCAATGTTGCCATCTACGCGATTAAGAAGGCGCAAGAACTCGGCGCCACAGTTGTAGGATTCTCCGACTCCACCGGATACGTACACACCCCAGACGGTGTGGACGTGGAATTGCTCCGCGATGTGAAGGAAGTTCGTCGCCTGCGCGTTTCGGACTACGCAAAGGAAATCGACGGCGCAACCTTCCATGAAGGTGGCAACATCTGGGAATTGGAATGTGATGTTGCGCTTCCATGTGCTACCCAAAACGAACTCGACGGGGAATCCGCGAAGCTCCTCGCAGACAACGGCTGCAAGTACGTTGCAGAAGGTGCAAATATGCCGTCCACCGCAGACGCCATCGAGGTATACCGCAAGCGGGGCATCCACTTCGGCCCAGGTAAGGCCGCAAACGCCGGTGGTGTTGCAACCTCCGCGCTGGAAATGCAACAAAATGCCTCCCGTGACTCCTGGTCCTTCGAATACACCGACAAGCGTCTCCAAGGCATCATGCGCGGCATCTTCAAGACTTGCTCTTCCACCGCAGCTGAATACGGTCAAGAACATGACTACGTCATCGGCGCAAACATCGCAGGCTTCAAAAAGGTTGCCGACGCCATGCTTGCACAGGGAGTGATCTAGTCGGGTCCCGGCAGCACGCCACGGTCCTAGGAGAAACCTCGTATGGAACTACAAGTAGGTCGAGTCATCAAGCCGCACGGAGTGCGCGGAGAGCTTGTCGTGGAATCCACCACCGACATGCCAGAAGAACGATTCGCCATCGGCACAGTCCTCACCGGCAAACAAACCGGTAAGGAACTCACACTGACGGTGAAATCCGTTCGCCCACATCAAGGTCGGCTGCTGATGTTCTTCGAAGAAGTTCCAGACCGCAACACGGCGGAAACGCTGCGGGGCCTGCGATTCTATGCACAGCCAGTGATCGATGACAATGAAGAATCCTTCTATGACCATCAGCTGGAAGGCTTGCGGGTGCTCAATTGTGGTCCCGTTGATGCCGAAACCGCCAATGCCCGAGCCTATGAAGGTGCACAGCCGGAACCAGTAGACATCGGCGCCATCATCGCCGTGCAAGAAACTCCGGCAGGAACCCTGCTGGAAGTAGCGATCGACTCGGATGCTGACCTGCCAACAGCCGGCAGCACCGTGCTTATCCCATTCCGCCACGCCATTGTGCCCATCGTGGACCTTGACAATGAAGCAATAGTTATCACCCCACCAGATGGACTATTGGAACTCTCCTAAGCACATGCCCACCAGCCCAAGGCCGGTGGGCATTGCACTATGCTGAACACCATGCGCATTGATGTCATCAGCATCTTCCCCGAGTACCTCGAGCCACTCCGGCACGCACTGCTCGGCAAAGCAATCGAACAAGGAATCCTCAGCGTAGGGCTCCACAACCTCCGCCAATGGACCCACGATGTTCACCAATCAGTCGACTCCACCCCCTGTGGAGGAGGACCAGGAATGGTGATGAAACCGGAAGTCTGGGGCCCGGCCCTCGACGATGTCGCCGCAGGCACCGGCCCGGCCGCCGAACAGGCAAGTCTTCAAAGCGCAGCCCTCCACAAACGCAACCTCCAAACTCCAGATCCAGGCACGCAGCAGGAAGCGGCGTCGAATAAGCTACCCCTGCTCATAGTCCCAACCCCCGCAGGTCGCCCCTTCACCCAAGCCATGGCCCATCAATGGGCCGAAGAAGAACACCTCGTGTTTGCCTGTGGACGATACGAAGGCATCGACCAACGAGTCATCGATGACGCCGCCAACCGCTACCGCGTGGAAGAAGTCAGCATCGGGGATTATGTCCTCATCGGTGGAGAAGTTGCAGTGCTGGCCATCACCGAGGCAGTCGTACGCCTCATCCCAGGCGTGTTGGGCAACCAAGCCAGCCACCAAGAAGATTCCTTCCAAGATGGGCTCCTCGAAGGGCCAAGCTACACCCGCCCGCGGTCCTGGCGCGGCCTCGACGTACCCGAGGTGCTCTTCTCCGGAAACCACGCAGCCATCGCCCAATACCGCCGCGAAGAATCCCTACGCCGAACTGCACAACGGCGCCCCGACCTGCTGGAACACGTAGAACTCAGTGCGCGGGATAAACAATTTCTCGACACCCTATAGCTGCGGTAAAAAATCAGAACCTCACCCTCACCGACGAGTAACAAACCCCCAACACACAGAACAGGCAACATGAATCCACAAACCTTCAATATCCCAGAGCAAATCGCTGAAGAACTCAGCACGGACACCCGCCATGTCATCGCAGCGATCACCATGCTCGATGAGGGTGCAACCGTGCCATTCATTGCCCGCTACCGCAAAGAACGCACAGGCGGAATGGACGATACGCAGCTGCGCACGTTGGAAACCCGCCTGACGTACCTCCGGGAACTCGAAGAGCGTAAGCAAAGCATTCTGCAATCGATTGAGGAACAGGGCAAACTCACCGATGAACTGCGGCTGGCTATCCTCACCGTTGAAAATAAGGCTCGACTCGAAGACCTCTATCTGCCATACAAGACCACGCGTCGCACCAAGGCAACCATCGCTCGCGAGGCTGGGCTGCAGGAACTCGCCGATACGCTCCGCACGGGGACGGAAACCGACCCGAATGAACTCGCCGCACGGTTCATTGTTGAAGGATTTGACGACGCCAAAGCCGTACTCGCGGGTGCCCGTGCAATTGTGATTGATGAGCTTGCAACGAACGCGGACCTGGTGGGAAGCATTCGTGATGAGTTTTTCAACAAGGGTCATGTCAAAGCAAGTGTCGTGGAAGGCAATGAAGCGGCAGGGGAGAAGTACCGAGACTATTTCGACTTCGATGAACCATTCACACAATTGCCTTCGCACCGAATTTTGGCGTTGCTGCGCGCGGAGTCCGAAGGGATCTTGCGCCTCAGCTTTGAAGGCGGTGCGGACCCGGAGGAAGCGAATGAGTATTTCCAGCAGCGCGTCGCAGCTTTGGGAGGGCTGGAACCGCAAGGCGATGCTGCTGATGCCTTCCGGGCAGAATGCGCACGTTTTGGGTGGCGCACCAAATTGGCTGTTTCCTCGGCTGTTGATACCCGCATGCGGTTGAAAGAACAGGCAGATGAAGCAGCTGTGCAGGTGTTTAGACGAAACTTGAAAGATCTGCTGTTGGCCGCCCCGGCTGGTCAGCGCGCAGTCCTCGGGTTGGACCCTGGATACCGCAATGGTGTGAAGTGCGCTGTGGTCGATGCCACTGGCAAAGTTCTCGACACCGTCATCGTGTACCCGCATACCGGTGCCGGCAAGTGGGAAGAGGCCAAGGTAACGCTGGCAACGCTCGTTGCACAACACCAGGTTGAATTGCTTGCCGTGGGCAATGGTACGGCTAGCCGTGAAACAGAGAAGTTGGCCAAGGAAGTGTGTGCGCTGGTGACAGAATCACGCGGAGCTACAGTGACGGGAGCCGGCGCCAATCCGCGCGGGCCACAAACGGTCATCGTGAGTGAATCTGGGGCTTCCGTATATTCAGCCTCTGAGGTCGCTGCCCGAGAATTCCCGACCATGGACGTGTCCTTGCGTGGGGCGGTCTCGATTGCGCGGCGTTTGCAAGATCCGTTGGCGGAATTGGTGAAGATCGATCCGAAATCCATTGGTGTGGGGCAGTACCAGCACGATGTGAACCAGATGCTGTTGGCTCAAGGTTTGGAAAATGTGGTGGAAGATGCCGTGAACTCAGTGGGAGTTGATCTGAACTCCGCAAGTGCTGAATTGTTGGAGCGCGTCGCCGGTGTTACCCGTACGTTGGCCGACAATATCGTTGCGTATCGTGATGAGCATGGAGCGTTCGCTTCGCGCAAGGAGCTGTTGAAGGTGCCGCGGTTGGGGCCGAAGGCGTTTGAGCAAGCTGCTGGATTCCTGCGGATCCAGGGTGGGCAGAACCCGCTCGACGCCTCTGCGGTACACCCGGAAGCCTATCCGCTCGTGGAACGCATTGTAGGAACCGTCGGGGTAGATGTCGACGCTTTGATTGGTAATACCGCGGTGCTGCAGTCGTTGCGCCCGCAGGAATTTGCAGATACGGAATTCGGTGTGCCGACTGTGTCGGACGTTCTCGCTGAATTGGATAAGCCGGGCCGCGACCCTCGCCCGAGCTTTGCTACGGCAAGCTTGCGCGAAGGGGTCGAGACGTTGAATGACCTGGAACCAGGCATGGTGCTGGAGGGAACCGTGACGAATGTGGCTGCCTTCGGTGCCTTTGTGGACATTGGGGTTCACCAGGATGGTTTGGTACATATCTCTGCCATGCGGGATTCCTATGTCAGCGATCCACATGACGTGGTGTCGAGCGGTCAGGTTGTGAGAGTTAAGGTCTTGGAAGTAGATGTGGCCCGGAAGCGTATTGCGCTTTCCCTGCGTCTTGGGGATGAACCAGGTTCGGGCGGGGCTTCAAAACAGACGGGTGGTCGTCGAGGTGGAAACACTGACGATAGGCAACGCCGGCAGGGCAATGTCGCTGGGCGCACGGCGTCGAACGCACATCGTCAAGGGCGTTCTGGCCAGGCACAACGCGGTAGTGCATCTGGTAGCGCCGAAGGTAGCCTGGCCGACGCGCTGAAGCGCGCAGGTTTTGGCAATTAACTGCAGTTCATGACATACTAGTTCAGTTCATTTGTTGTGGGTACGAACCCGTAGGCGCACAATCGTGTGTGAAAAGCCGCGAGGATCCTCTATCCAGACTCGCATAAAGGAAAAACTATGCATATTCTCGACAAGGTCGATGCAGCACAGCTCCGCAACGACATTCCAGACTTCCGCCCAGGCGATACCCTTGACGTGCACGTAAAGGTTATCGAAGGTTCCAAGTCCCGTATCCAGGTGTTCCGCGGTGTAGTTATCCGTCGTCAGAACTCTGGTATCCGCGAAACCTTCACCGTTCGCAAGGTATCCTTCGGCATCGGCGTAGAGCGTACCTTCCCAGTACACTCCCCAAATATCGACCACATTGATGTTCTGACCCGCGGTAAGGTTCGCCGCGCAAAGCTGTACTACCTGCGCAACCTGCGTGGCAAGGCAGCAAAGATCAAGGAAAAGCGCTGATCATAACCCAGCACGAATTTGCTGGATTCCTAGAAAGCAACCCTCGACCTGCATACAACGCAGTGTTTGGGGGTTGCTTTCTGTGTGCAGCGACCCGCCTTCCCACCATGAAAACCGTTCTGCGCTAGCCTTATACTTCATGAGCCCATTCCTCAAAATTTCTCTTGCCCTCTGGGCCGCATCTGTCATCCTGGTGGGATTCGCCATCATCCAAAGTAACCGTGGGGTGGCAGGAATGTCGCAATTCTTTGAGTACGGACTATGGGCTGGCGTGGTGGCGTTTGTGTGTTCTGTGGCAGCGCTTATTCACGAGAAGGTTATTGAGAAGCGTGAAGCGAAGGATGAGCTGGAATCGTCGTAGCCGCACGCGCGCGGGGCAGTCGGCTGAATGGGGCTGTTGCGTCCTGTCCAGTGATCCGGCCCCAATGATCCGGCCCCAGTAATCCAGCCCAGGATTACTGCCCCCAGAAGTCCAGTCCAGGATTCCTGCCCAGTGCTCCCCAAGTGTGGTTGCCCCAGTGATAAGGTAGAAACTCGTGAATCAGCAACAGTCAGCAGCGACCCCAGCGACAGACCAACCCAAGCAGCAGTCTCCGAAGAAGACGTACCCATGGTGGGTAGAAATGCCAATCATTATTCTCGTGACGTTGCTGGTGCTGGGTGCATTCAATACGTTTGTTGGCCGCATGTATCTCATCCCTTCTGAGTCCATGCAGCCAACCCTGCATGGCTGTGCTGGCTGTACTCCCGATCGTATTTTCGTCAACAAGTTGGCGTATGCCGGTGACAAAGAACCACAAGCTGGCGACGTGGTGGTATTCGTTGGTGAAGACTCATGGAACACCACCTATGTGTCACAACGCTCAACCAACAGTGCGCTGCGTAGTATCCAAAACGCCGCGAGTTACATTGGCATCGTGGCACCTGATGAAAACACCCTCGTGAAGCGTGTCATTGCGACGGGAGGACAAACCGTTCAATGTCTTGAAGGCGACCCAGGCATCATGGTCGATGGGCAACGAATCGACGACAGCTTCACCCTACAGCCAATGGCTAACCCAATCGACCCATCAATTGGCTCCGAGGCCTGCCAAGGAAACTACTTTGGGCCAGTCACTGTTCCTGAAGACCGCTTGTGGATGATGGGCGATAACCGGACCAATTCCTTGGATTCGCGTGGCCACATGGGGGATGAATTCCAGGGCACCATCGGTGTGGAAAATGTGGTCGGCCGTGTCGAACAGATTGTGCTGCCGATCGGCCGGTTTGGTCGAGTCGACGCTGTTGATCTCCAGCAGTAACCATGGAGGCACAACTCCTTGCAGCTGGGCTTGGCCCGGTTGCTGGCGTTGACGAAGCGGGCCGTGGCGCGTGCTGCGGCCCGATCAGTATCGGCGCCTGCATTTTGCCCTTCTCGTTGAACTACGACAGTGATGGCCAACCAGTAGCAACGCTGCCAGAGGCCCTCGCTGGGCTGACGGATTCCAAGAAACTCACGGAACGCCGTCGGGAACACTACTTTGACCTCATCATCACCCATGCAGTTGCCCATGCGGTGGTGCTAATCGACGCTGCAGAAATAGACAGGTGGGGAATACAACACGCAAATGTGTCTGGCATGCGCAGGGCAATTGCTCGCCTCGAAACCCAACCGGGCTATGTTTTGACCGACGCCGTCCACGTACCCGGTCTATCGCAGCCACACCTTCCAATTGTCAAGGGTGATCTGGTATCTGCTTCTATTAGTGCGGCGTCGATTCTGGCTAAGGTAACGAGAGACCGATACATGTGTGATCTCGATCGTGAATACCCAGGGTATGGATTGGCCAAGCATAAGGGATATGGCACAAAGGTACATATGGATGCGGTGAGTCTCCTCGGGGGTACTCCGCAGCACCGCTACACTTACAAGAATGTGAGCCAAGCGCATGCCGCCTGGTTGGCGAAGTCAAGTCGGTAAAGGAAGATAGGCGTCGTGAGCGCAGAAGAACTAGACGATTACGAAGCAAGCGTAGAGCTGTCAATGTATCGCGAATATCGCGATGTGGTCAGCCAATTTTCCTATGTTGTAGAGACCGAACGACGCTTCTATCTGGCAAATGCAGTGGAACTCATCCCGCGGAACTCCGGTGGCGAGGTCTACTACGAAGTACGCATGTCGGATGCATGGGTATGGGACATGTACCGGCCAGCTCGATTTGTTCGTTACGTCCGCGTGATTACCTACAAAGATGTCAACATCGAAGAGCTAGACAAGCCAGAATTGCAATTGCCAGAAGGATAGACTCGCCCAACGCTTGGGCTGCGAAACCCATAGGGTGAATCGCATAGGGTGAATCGCAGTCAGCAGGGAAATCCGTGGAAAACTTTTTCCTAGATTCAATCAACCGCAGGTCACAAGGGTAGTGGAGTTTTCCACAGCCTGGAATGAACATTCACGACCTGCGGTTTTCTTATGCTGTGGCAACGCGTCGGGGCGGGGGGGTAGGTACAGCGGGCGTTAGCATGGGACTGGTCGAAGTTGTTGTGAAATTCGGCAAGCGCAGCATGGCGCAACACACCGGAGGGGGAACATGAACACAGTTTCTACAGGTCGACAAGCAGAACAACTGGTCGCAGACTGGCTGGAGCAACAAGGGGGTGAAGTTCTTGCACGGAATGCCGTGGTAATGCTGGAGCAAACCAAAACGGAATGCGACATCGTAGTCTATTCCCAAACCGACCGAACGCTTGCCATCGTGGAAGTGAAATATCGTGCCAGCACCAAAGATGGCGGGGGAGTTGCCGGAGTCACAGCCACCAAGCTCCGCCGGCTGCGCCGCGCTGCCGGTGCTTGGCTTCAGCAACATCGGAACACGGTGCCCGGGCCATTGGAAACCATTCGCATAGATGTAGCCGATGTGGGCCCGGCAGGGCTGCGTGACTACCTTACGAACGTCTGGTAACTCAAGAAAAAGGGGGAAACAATGACTGTGGGGCGGGCTTTGACCGTGGTACTTGAGGGGCTCGAAGGCCATATCGTGACAGTGGAGTGCGATATCTCCAGGGGACTACCTGGCATTTCGATAGTGGGGATGGGCGACGCAGCGGTAGTGCAAGCAAAAGATCGTATCCGAGCAGCGCTCGCCAATTCGGGCTTGCAGTGGCCTGGCTCGCGCACCGTGCTGAGCCTGTCGCCAGCCGATATGCCAAAGCATGGTGCAGGATTCGATGCCCCAATGATCGTAGCCATGTTGGCGGCGCAATTGCCGGAATCGCAGGCAGGGGCGGCAATCCATGCGCGGATAGCGCAGGCCGTTATCCTGGGAGAACTGGGACTCGACGGTAGCGTACGGGGAGTCCCTGGTGTCATCCACCGCATTCTGTCGGCTGCGCAGCAAGGCTTCACTACGGTCGTGGTGCCAGCAGCAAATTGCGTCGAAGCGCAGCGCGCACAATGGCTCCTGGAGCATAATTGCCAGATTGTATTAGTTGAAAGTGTGCGCGAACTGGTGGAATGGATGCGCACCGGAGCGGTGGCCACGCAACCCACCCGGTGTGCAACGGCCCAACGCGAACTTCAATCCACCACCACCCAACATGAACAGCCATTGGACTTGGCAGACGTCCATGGGCAACAGGAGGCGCGCAAGGCTTTGGAAGTGGCAGCAGTCGGAGGACATGCCCTGATGTTCACCGGCCCGCCAGGCAGCGGCAAATCTATGCTGGCCCGACGCCTGCCGGGAATCCTTCCACCACTCGACAAACGAGAACAAGCCGAAGTCGCGAGCCTCCATTCCATCGCAACAATTGGGGCAGATCTCCAATCAATCTGGCAAGGCAATCGGCCCTTCATCGCACCGCACTACTCCGTCACGACCGCGGCACTGCTCGGAGGAGGAAACAACCCACGCCCCGGAGCCGTCAGCCTGGCCCATCAAGGGGTGCTGTTCATTGACGAAGTTGCGGAAGCTGAACCCCGCGTGCTCGACGCTCTGCGCGTACCGATGGAAACCCGCACCGTGGAACTCATCAGGCAACGCCGCAGCGTCACCTTTCCAGCCAACTTTCAGCTGGTGATGGCAGCAAACTACTGTCCGTGCGGGGCGCAAGAAGTGCAACGGTGCACGTGCCGCCCAGGGGTGAGATTGCGCTACCGACAACGCCTCAGTGGACCACTGCGTGACCGCGTGGATATTTTTGCCCAAACACAAGGCAACCGTTCTGCTCACCTGTTGGGCGAACAGTCCATGGAATCCACCGCGACTGTTCGTGAGCGAGTGCTTGAAGCACGTGATCGCAGCGCACACAGATGGCGTCGCGCACATGCCGGGGGAGCGACCAACCATAGCAACGCCACTATTCCAGGCAAACTACTGCGCCGGCATTTCCCGCCCACCGATGAAGCGCTCGTGGTTCTGCAAGAACTCCTCCATGCAGGGGAATGCACACAACGCGGAGTGGACCGCACGATCCGGGTGGCCTGGAGCCTTGCAGACCTCGCAGGGGCACCCCAACCCGACGTTGGACACGTGCTCGACGCACTCGAACACTTCGGAGACCACGAATGAACAACCAACGTACCAACTCCAATAACACGTAACAGCAAGGAGAGGACAGCACCATGATGCACAACGAGGCCCCAACCTATGCATTCCCCATGAGTTTGCTCGACGATGAAATGTTGAGCTGGGTGTACCTTCGCCGTCTCATCGAGGCGTCGGACCCCTACATCAATGCGCTCCTCGACCAGAACCTCGACGCCCGACACCTAGCCCAATCAATCCTGATCGGGGACAGCAAACTCGACCAAGCATGGCTCGAACGAGTCACCCCCAGGCGATTCATCGACCCACGTCGAGACGCAGAATTCGCCGAAGCTCAACACTGGCAACTGATACACCTACGCCACGCCCACTGGCCCAAACAGTTCACCCGCAATTTCGCCAACCTCGCACTCAACGTAGCATCACTCAACACAGACATCCGCGGCATCCACCACCGACCCTTCGCCCTGTGGGTCCGCAGCAACACCCCACTGTCACACTTGAGCAATCGCGCCGTCACCGTTGTCGGTACCCGAGCACCAAGTCAATACGGCAAGCACATAGCAAAAACCTGGAGCGCACATTTTCGCGACGAAGGCTACACACTCGTATCTGGAGGAGCACTCGGCATCGACACCGTGGTCCACCAAACGGCGCTGCAAGGCCAGCACATCGGAAATCAACCCCGCCGCACCATCGTCGTGACCGCCGGCAGTTTGGAAACCACCTATCCCGCCCGCAACCGAGACCTCTTCCAAGACATCGTGGCAGCAGGAGGGGCGTTGATTTCCGAATACCCACCAGGAACCGCCCCAGCACGGCACCGATTTCTCACCCGCAATCGCCTCGCGGCCGGATTGGGACAAGCAACTGTGCTTGTCGAAGCCGCACTGCGCAGCGGAGCACTCAACACCATTAACTGGGCAAATGGGATGAACCTGCCAACATTTGCAATCCCCGGATCAGTCCAATCCATCACAGCCCAAGGCCCCCACAAAGCCATACAAGATCACAAAGCAATGCTTGCAGCGCATCCCCAAGATGTCGTGGAAGTCATGCAGCCCATCGGCAGTACCGAACCCGTCCAGGGCGTACAACTCACCCTCGACGACCCCTCCACCAGGTCACCGCAACCAACCGCAGGGCCCGCACTGAGCTGGGAAGAAACCGCCGTATTCGATGCGCTGCCCAAACACCAAGCCATGTCCCTAGCCGGCATTCAACAAGATACCGGACTGCCCCTCAACATCATCGTGCGGCATCTCCGCAGACTGGAACACTTAGAACTCGCCAGACGCGAAGGGTCAGGGTACCGGCGGGCAGCACAACAGACCAAGTGACACCGCCACCACGTACGACATCGATTAGGATCGAGAACATGCAACAATCAGATCCCATTGCGCAAGCGCTCACCACCTATGAAGAGCACTTGCGACACGTACTGGGACGCAGCGAACACACCATCAAGGCATACTTGAGTGACCTGAATGCCGCACTCGAAGGGTTGCAAAACCTCGAGGATTTTACCCTCGACCACGCTCGTAATGTCCTCGGATATGCAGTCGACAAAGGAGACAGCAGAGCAACAATCGCCCGACTCGTCAGCTCAATGAAAGGATTCGGCAGCTTCCTCAACCACAAAGGGCTCCTGGAAAGCAACCCGGTGAGCGCGCTGAAAGCCCCCAAAGCTCAGCGCTCACTCCCGAAAGTGCTGCGCGCTAACCAAGCAACGCAATTGCTTGACACCCTGCGATCACAGGCCACGCAACCAGAAGCTGACACCATGGCAGTACGCAATTGGGCCATGTTGGAATTGTTGTTCTCCACCGGAATCCGCGTCAGCGAACTCACCGGGCTGAATATCAACGATCTCACCCGGCCGCAACGCCTCATCCGCGTAACCGGTAAGGGCAACAAAACCCGAGTAGTGCCATACGGTCAACCTGCAGATGAAGCCCTTGGAGTGTGGC
>JBHAQQ010000117.1:0-2900 GCA_041830435.1 Corynebacterium sp. | reverse complement strand
GCTTCCAAATCCGCGCCAGATACCTGTGGAGTTTGCCACGGAGTTGGTGAAGTGATGGAGATCCAAAACTCCGTGCTGGGTCGTGTGCAAGTTGCCCGGACTTGTCGTGCCTGCGGCGGAACCGGCGAAGTCATCAAGGACCCATGCGAGCACTGCCAAGGTGATGGTCGCGTCCGTAAGCGCAAGACCTTGAAAGTAAATATCCCAGCGGGCATTTCCGACGGCATGCGCATTCGCATGTCCGGCAAGGGCGAAGTCGGGCCAGGCGGAGGACCAGCAGGGGACCTTTACATTGATGTGGAAACCGAAGAGCACCCATATTTCCTTCGTGAAGGCGACGACCTGCACGTCACCGTCCGAGTCCCAGACGTAGATGCGGCCCTCGGCGCAGAAGTGCCAATCGGCATGCTCGACGGCAGCACCCACCAACTGAACATCCAACCAGGCACCCAGCCAGAAGCTGCGATCCGGGTCCCAGGACTTGGTATGCCACACATGCGCAGCGAACAGGGACAATTTGGCAGCCTCATCGCCCACGTAGAAGTCGTCATCCCGCAGCAACTAACGAAGACAGAGCAGCATCTCTACGAGCAGCTCCGGGCAGAGCAAAAAGAAGCAGCCACAGTCGGCACGAAGGCCAGTGACGGACAAGGGCTATTCGCCCGCCTCCGCTCAAAGTTTGGGCGCTAAACCATGACCGATCCGGTGTTCTACGGCGAGCTGCCAGCACACGTGCAACCAGGAGCAACCGTTGCACTCAGTGCCGCTGAGGCAAAACATGCAGAAGTGAAACGACTCCGCGCCGGCGAACGTTTCGTCCTGGCGGATGGCAACGGACGCGCCGCGACGTGTGCTTGGCTCGGCACCGCAACAGATGGGGCGCACGCGGAAATCCTTGCGGAATTACCAGTACGCACCCCCAACCCACGGGTAACCGTGGTACAAGCCATCCCGAAATCAGAACGCTCCGAACTCGCCGTCGACCTCATGGTGCAAGCCGGCGCAGACCACATCATTCCCTGGGGAGCGCAACGCTGCATCGCCAAATGGGACAAGAAAGCCGACAAAGCCAAAACCAAATGGGAACAAGCAGCCCTCGCTGCCGCAAAACAATCCCGACGCCTCACCATTCCCACCATTGACTCATACCTCACCAACCTCGCAGACCTACCGAACCGCCTCCGCAACACCCCAACCGTCCACGCCGCAAACACCAGCGCACAATCCGCAGGCGCCACCGAACCAACACCAGAACACCCACCACTCATCCTCGCCCTCCACGAAAACGCCACCACCTCCATCACCACCATCGACTACAGCACCACCAACCACATCGTCCTCGTCGTCGGCCCCGAAGGGGGAATCAGCCCCGAAGAACTCAAACAGCTCCAACACCTCGGCGCACAACCCGTCCTCCTAGGACCAGAAGTGCTTAGAACGGCGTCGGCAGCGATGGTGGGCCTCGCAGCGATCGGCGCCCTCACCCCACGATGGCAGCAACCACCACACACCACCTAAGATAAACCCCATGACCCCCAAGCAAACCGGCACCCGCAACCGCATCACCAGCACCACCGTAGAAGTCAACCCAGCACACGCACAAACCATCGCCGGACCCGCCGACAACCACATCCGCACCATCGAAAACATCACCGAAGCTGACATCCTCGTCCGCTCCAACCACATCACCATCCGCGGCGCCGCAGCCGACGTCGCCCACGCCCGACAAATCGTCGAAGAACTCAACCACATCGCCACCCGCGGCCACGCCATCGACACCGACACCGTACGACGCCTCGCCGAAACCATCCACAACAACGGCCACAACACCAACAACCACAGCACCACCAACAACACCGCCCCACACCGCACCCTCCCCACCAACACCGAAGTCATCGTCAACTACCGAGGCAAAACCGTACGCGCCAAAACCCCAGGCCAACACGAATACGTCGAAGCCATCGACAACAACACCGTCATCTTCGGAATCGGCCCAGCCGGAACCGGCAAAACCTACCTCGCCATGGCCAAAGCCGTCCAAGCACTCACCCGCAAAGACGTCAGCCGAATCATCCTCACCCGCCCAGCCGTCGAAGCCGGAGAAAAACTCGGATTCCTCCCCGGCACCCTCAACGACAAAATCGACCCATACCTCCGACCACTCCACGACGCACTCCGCGAAATGGTCGACCCCGAAACAATCCCACGACTCATGGAAACCGGAATCATCGAAGTAGCGCCCCTGGCCTACATGCGCGGCCGAACCCTCAACGACAGCTTCGTCATCCTCGACGAAGCCCAAAACACCACACCCGCCCAAATGAAAATGTTCCTCACCCGCCTAGGGTTCAACACCACCATGGTCATCACCGGCGACCTCAGCCAAATCGACCTGCCAAACAACCAAGAAAGCGGCCTCAACATCGCCCAACACATCCTCCGCGACGTACCCGGAGTACACGTCAGCCCATTCGATGCCGACGACGTAGTCCGCCACCGCCTCGTCTCCCGCATCGTCGAAGCATACGACGCCCACGAACTCGCCAACCGCAACTAACCCGGCAACAACACCCCAGCCGCCAAAACCCGGCGCGACGAAGCCCGGCGGCACGTAAAACACCGTAATCAACCCCACTTCGACTAGACTTAGACCTCAATGAGTATCGAAGTATTTAACGAATCCGGTCGCGGCGAAATCAATGAAGAAGAACTCATCGACGTAGCCCGCTACACCCTATGGACCATGGACGTCCACCCAGCAGCAGAACTCTGCATCCACATCGTGGACAACGACACCATGGCCGATCTCCACATGCGCTGGATGGATCTCCCCGGACCAACCGACGTCATGAGCTTTCCCATGGACGAACTCACCCCAGGGTGGGGCAGGAAAGACGCAG
>JBHAQQ010000116.1:0-3023 GCA_041830435.1 Corynebacterium sp. | reverse complement strand
TGGAAAGTCTGAACAGTGATCTGCATGCAGATGGGAAAACACCACGTGACAATGCTGAGGCTGCACTCCGACTTCCCGCTGGAGTTGGGCAAGTACGCCAGAGCCACAGTCCAGCAATAGATCCTGCGCGTTTCCTCCGGTCACCAAATAGCCAGAGGCGGCAGTTTGTGGGCCTGGCACGGAACCAGAGCATCCGAGTACAACGAGCTCCATGCGAACCATTGTTTCACGAGGATGCGGATTCGATGCAGTTCACAGGCACTGATTCGAACAAGATCACACCGCACTGGCGGCCGTGAATTTTGTCACGTGAACAGGTCCGGGATCTGAGAGACTGAAGTGATTGCCGGCCCCAGAAAACGGGTTGCGAGATTCGCAAAACGCTGCGGATCGCCCGTGGATTCGAAGCTCAACGATCGTTGCCCGCCTGGTTCTGCCAATTGATCGGTTTCACTCAGCGTTCGGTACACCATCTTTGCGGTTTCCTCCGCGCTGGACACGAGCGTGACATCTTCCCCCATCACCAGTTGGATCACTCCGGTGAGCAGTGGGTAGTGGGTGCATCCCAACACCACGGTGTCCACTCCGGCGTCTTTCAACGGCTCCAAGTATGTTTCCGCGAGTCCAACGATCTGCCGACCAGAAGTAATGCCTCGTTCCACAAATGGCACAAACTGGGGGCACGCCTGTGCCGTGGCGGTGACTTGGGGGCTGGCAGCAAACAGGTCTTGATATGCCTGGCTGGTGACCGTGGCGGTGGTGCCGATGATGCCCACTTTGCCGTTGCGGGTGGCAGCCACAGCACGACGAACTGCCGGAAGAATCACCTCCACAACAGGAATTGGGTAGCGTTCGCGGGCATCGCGAACAAATGCGGCACTGGCGGAGTTGCAGGCAATCACAATCATCTTGCAACCTCGGGCCACCAATTCATCGGCAATGCGCTCGGAATACTTCCGGACTTCGGCCAGTGGCTTGTCTCCATAGGGAGCATGCGCGGTATCGCCGATGTAGATCACATCTTCATCGGGCAACAGGTCCACAATGGTGCGGGCCACGGTGAGACCTCCCACGCCCGAATCAAAAATGCCGATTGGCGCATTATTACTCATGAGTTCTTTCTACTCCGCTTTCGTCCAGGCTCACACCGTCATCCTGTAGGCCAGCTATCTCTCGGTACGTTGGCACGTCAAATGCTGGCTGCGCAGCAAGTACCGCATGGACGATTGCTCGCTCCACGCAGTTAGCAACCGTACTTGAGAGCATCGTCATGGCAATCGGGCTGTGCAGTGCCGCCAACAATGCCGCATCCTGTGGCTCTTGGCCCAACGACAAGGCAAAGAGGGTATCTCCATCCAATGGCATATGGGCGGGACGAATAGCCCTGGCCAAGCCATCATGCCCAGCAATTGCCAAACGCTTGCACTGTGCCTTGGACAGTGGAACAGTTGTGGCGATCACCCCGATGGTGGTGTTGATCCCCGTATCTGGCATCGCTACCGACGCCGCATTCCCCGCTGCGCCCGGCGCGCCCGACAACCCCACATGTTCAGCACGCAATTTGGTGCCAGCGATGTTCAACGCCGCCAGCTCTGCAATTCGGGCGGGGGCAATCATACGCAATGCGCCAGCTGGGTCAAGGCCCTCCAATTCTTCTGGGAAGAGGGCTGGCAACCCCCATAATTGGCCAGTGGTTGGATCGAAGACGCTTCCTTGCGGGTTGGCTACCACCGCGGCTGCCACGCGATGCCCGGCGAGTGGGCCATCGGTAAATTCCGCACTCGCCTGCCCAAACCCGCCCTTCACAGCGCCGGCTGAAGCCGCGAGTCCTGCCCCGACATTGCCTAGTTCAGCGCCTAGTTCAGCACCAAGTTCAGCGACATTACGCTGCATTTCAGTTCGCGTCGCTGCGGCGAATGCCTGGGCAGCTGCTTGGCGACCAGTTTCCGCGGTAACCCTGGAATCCCATTGTCCCAATAACAAGTCGAAGATCACGGCAGCAGGCACAATGGGAATGACCTTGTCCGGATGTTCCGGCCCCAGAACCGGGAAGCCAATCTTCCGGCTCTCCAATTCCGCCATCACCCCGCTGGCGGCATCCAAGCCGAATGCTGAGCTTCCGCATAAGGCCACAGCATGGACACGATCCACCGTGTTATAGGGTTCCAACACATCGGTTTCGCGGGTGCCGGGTCCACCCCCGCGCACGTCCACCGATGCCGTGGCGCCTTCCGGGCAAATCACCACGGATACGCCGGAATCTCCCGCTCCCTCATCACAGACCGCGTGGCCCAACAACAGTCCAGGAATGTCTGTCAGTGCATTCGCGGGGCCCGGCTTGCAGCCCCAAAGTTCCACACTCATGGTTGTTCGCCACTATGCAAGCCCGTCATGGCTTGCAACAAACTATCCAACACATACCCCAGCCAATCCAAGAACAACTGCGCCTGTTCCCCGTCGTCCTGACCAAAGTCTGAGTTCAACTGCAACACCTCCAACTGTGCAGAGTGGAACAGCCGCAAATCCGTCAGTGCCCCGATCCACGCCTGCGCTTGCTCGCCGCTCAGTGACAGGTGCATGGATCCGTTGGGGCCGAGGGCGTCGATCAAGAACCGCAGATTGGTGAGCTTGTGGCGAATAATGTCCGGTTCGTTGAGCTGCCGTAACATCGCCGCCTCCCCCTCAACCTGCTCGGCACCTGGCCGGAAAAACGACGGCAGTACGCGCGCCAACGCCGGGTCCTTTGGGGGTTCAGCATGGCCAGCCACCATCCCCGTCAATTCCGCCAACTCGTCTTTCGGTGCGGTCCGAGCCCGCTCCATCAACGCGTCGGACAACAACACTGCTGAATTACCCAACAGTTCCCGTTCAATCGGTTCCAACGTGGTCACATAGCGCGTACCGCGCAGCAACCCGCCCTTCTTCACCCAAGGATCCATCGCGACTCTCTTCTCCACCCAACAACCAAGCATCCGCTTGGTGAGTTTTCCTTATTGTTTCGCCTGCTCCATGGTTGCCCACAG
>JBHAQQ010000115.1:0-5359 GCA_041830435.1 Corynebacterium sp. | reverse complement strand
GTGCAAGTCGGCGGTTGGGGTGATCACACCGTCGAGGTCGAAGAGCAGTGCGCCGGCTGTTTCGAGCGTGGTTAGGGTTTGGGCGAGGCTGGGTTGATCGAGGCTCATAGGCAAAAGCATACGGGGTTCACGCCTTGCGGCGCGAACCCCGTATGCTTGCGGGTCCGATCAACACCTCGCATCACGTGGGTTCATCGACTCCCCCATTGCGGAAGTTCATCGACTCCCCCATCGCGGAAGTTCGTCGACTCCCCTACATTGCGTAAGTTTGTTAGAACTTACGCAATGCCGTTCTTCTCCTTGAACTCACGGCGACGTGCGTGCAGGATTGGTTCGGTGTAGCCGGATGGGGATTCTTCACCCTTGAGGATGAGGTCCTTTGCGGCTTGGAATGCGATGGAGTCATCGTAGTTTGGAGCCATGTTGCGGTAAGCGTCGTCGCCAGCGTTTTGGCCGTCGACCTTGACCGCCATGCGCTCGAGGGATTCGATGATTTGCTCGTCGGAGATAACTCCGTGGCGGCGCCAGTTCGCGAGGAGCTGGGAGGAGATGCGCAGCGTTGCGCGGTCTTCCATGAGGTCCACATCGTGGATGTCTGGAACCTTGGAGCAGCCCACACCTTGTTCGACCCAGCGCACCACGTAGCCCAGGATGGACTGGCAGTTGTTGTCCAGTTCTTCCTTGATTTCAGCTTCGGACCAGGTTGCTTGGCCTTCGCCTACCTTTGCACCTGCTACTGGGACGGTGAGGATCTTCGCGAGGGTATCGCGGCGACCTTCGGAGCGCAGCTTGTCCTGTACTTCGAAGACATCTACTTCGTGGTAGTGGGTTGCGTGGAGGGTAGCGCCGGTTGGGGATGGCACCCATGCAGTGGTTGCGCCGGCCTTTGGTTGGCCGATCTTTTGCTCCAGCATTTCTGCCATGAGTTCGGTCATTGCCCACATGCCCTTACCGATCTGCGCCTTGCCTGGCAGCGCGTGCTCCAGGCCTGCGTCGACGTTGTTGTCTTCGTAGGCCAGCATCCACTCGGCGGTTTTCATGTTGCCCTTGCGGATCATTGGTCCAGCGCCCATGGAGGTGTGGATCTCGTCACCGGTGCGGTCGAGGAAGCCGGTGTTGATGAATGCCAGGCGGTTTTGTACTGCTGCGATGCAGGCGTCGAGGTTGGCGGAGGTGCGACGCTCTTCGTCCATTACACCGACCTTGAGGGTGTAGCGCTCCAGTCCGTAGAGGTCTTCGATGGCGTTGAAAAGGTCGTTGGTGAAGGCTACTTCTTCTGGTCCGTGCTGCTTTGGCTTCACGATGTAGATGGAGCCCTTGCGGGAGTTGCGCTTGGTGTTGTTTTCGTCGAGGCCTGGGATGGCGGCAGCGACGGTGATCACGCCGTCCATGATGCCTTCGAAGATTTCTTCACCTTCTGCATCCAGGATCGCTGGGTTCTGCATGAGGTGACCAACGTTGCGTACGAAGAGCAGGGAGCGGCCGTGGAGGCGGATCTCTTCACCGTCGCGGCCGGTGAAGATGCGGTCTTCGTTGAGGCGGCGGGTGATAGTCTTGCCGTTCTTTTCGAGCTCTTCGACCAGTTCACCGGTGTTGAGGCCGAACCAGTTGCGGTATCCGAGGGTCTTGTCGGTGGCGTCGACGGCAGCGACGGAGTCCTCGAAGTCCATGATGGTGGATACTGCGGATTCCAGGACGATGTCCTTCACGCCGGCCTTGTCGGTGGAGCCGACTGGGGATTCTGGGTCGATCTGGATTTCGATGTGCAGACCGTTGTGGCGCAGCAAGATGGAGCTTGGGTTTGCTACGTCGCCGGTGTAGCCAACGTAGGTTTCTGGCTCGCGGAGGTAGTTTTCTGCGCCGTCGATTTCGGCTACGAACTTGCCGGATTCGATGCTGTACTTGGTGACATCAGCGTGGGAACCGTTCTCCAGTGGGACAGCCTTGTCCAGGAAATTGCGGGACCAAGCGATAACCTTGTCGCCGCGTACCTTGTTGTAACCCTTGCCCTTTTCAGCGCCGCCTTCTTCGGAGATGGCGTTGGTGCCGTAGAGGGCGTCGTACAACGATCCCCAGCGAGCGTTCGCTGCGTTCAGCGCGAAGCGGGCGTTGAGGATTGGAACAACGAGCTGTGGGCCATTGGTTTCGGCGATTTCTGCGTCAACGTTTGGGGTGGAGATTTCGAAGTCGCCTGGTGCGTCTACGAGGTAGCCAATTTCCTTGAGGAAGGCTGTGTACTTTTCTGCGTCTTGTTCGCCTGGGTTTTCGGCGTACCATGCGTCCAGCTTTGCTTGGATTTCGTCGCGCTTCGCCAGGAGTGCTCGGTTGCGTGGGGTGAATTCGGCGACGATCTTGCCGAATCCTTCCCAGAATGCTGCCTGGTCTGCTTCGGCACTCTTGCCAATGCGTGGGAGCACCTCGTTGGTGACGAAGTCGTAGAGAGTCTTGGCGACCTGGAGGCCGCCGACGGTAATCCGCTCAGTCTGGGTTGAGGTCATGGTTGTTGACTCCTTGTTTGTGGGTTTCTTCGGTTGGGGCGTTTGGGGCCCGACCATCTCTCACAGAATAGGCCGGTTTGGTGACCGCTGTCACCCATAGCGCTGTTTTGATTTGTGTGGGCGCGGTTTTTACCCCCATTGTTACCTAAGTGCGGGCGCGTGATGTGTCTTTTTTTATGTGTTCGACGCCACTTCCTTCCACCCCCTCTTCTTCCTGGGTTTCAAGGTCATCGGATATTTTTGAGCTGCTCATTTGCTTGCTGCGGGGGTGAAGTACGGGAGGGAAGATAGCTGTTCCGTTGGTAATGCACGTCACCCCCAAATGCCAACGTCGCCGATAATCCCATTGACGGGTGTGTGTGCGTTGGTATTCTTTGTTACTGACGACACAGTCTCCTAGTGAAGGAAGTGATTCCACTTATGTCTAATGTTGGCAAGGCACGTACCGCAGCAGAAATCCAGAAGGATTGGGATGAGAACCCACGCTGGGCAGGCGTAAAGCGCGATTACACCGCTGAGCAGGTTGCAGAACTGCAGGGCACCGTTGTTGAGGAGCACACGTTGGCTCGTCGTGGTGCAGAGATCCTGTGGGAAGGTGTTACCAAGGGTGACGATTCCTACATCAACGCTCTGGGCGCTCTCACCGGTAACCAGGCTGTTCAGCAGGTTCGCGCTGGCTTGAAGGCTGTGTACCTGTCCGGTTGGCAGGTTGCAGGTGATGCAAACCTTTCCGGTCACACCTACCCTGACCAGTCCCTGTACCCAGCAAACTCCGTTCCTTCCGTTGTTCAGCGCATCAACAACGCGCTGCTCCGTGCGGACGAGATTGCTCGCGTTGAGGGCGATACCTCTGTTGACAACTGGTTGGTTCCAATCGTTGCTGACGGTGAAGCTGGCTTCGGTGGCGCACTGAACGTTTACGAGCTGCAGAAGGCAATGATCAAGGCTGGCGCTGCAGGCACCCACTGGGAAGATCAGCTCGCTTCTGAAAAGAAGTGTGGTCACCTTGGCGGCAAGGTACTGATCCCTACCCAGCAGCATGTTCGTACCCTGAACTCTGCTCGTCTGGCAGCTGACGTTGCAAACACCCCTACCGTTGTGATTGCACGTACCGACGCTGAGGCAGCTACCCTGATCACCTCCGACGTTGATGATCGCGATAAGCCATTCTTGACCGGTGGTCGCACCTCCGAGGGCTTCTACGAAGTTCAGGCTGGCCTGGAGCCTTGCATCGCTCGTGCGAAGGCTTACGCTCCATACGCTGACCTGATCTGGATGGAGACCGGTACCCCTGACCTGGAGCTGGCGAAGAAGTTCGCTGAGGGCGTTCGCTCCGAGTTCCCAGATCAGCTGCTGGCTTACAACTGCTCCCCTTCCTTCAACTGGTCTGCACACCTGGATGATGACACCATCGCGAAGTTCCAGAACGAACTCGGCGCAATGGGCTTCAAGTTCCAGTTCATCACCCTGGCTGGCTTCCACTCCCTGAACTACGGCATGTTCGACCTGGCTTACGGCTACGCTCGCAACCAGATGTCCGCTTTCGTGGACCTGCAGAACCGCGAGTTCAAGGCTGCGGAAGAGCGCGGCTTCACCGCTGTGAAGCACCAGCGCGAGGTTGGCGCAGGTTACTTCGACAAGATCGCCACCACCGTGGATCCAAACTCCTCCACCACCGCTCTGAAGGGCTCCACCGAGGAGGGTCAGTTCCACTAAGCCGATTGGCTGCCCTGGATAAATTCTAGGGTTGGAACTCCATAGCTGAAGGTCCTTGCATCGTCCATCGATGCAAGGACCTTTGTTACGTTCGGATTCCGCCTGTGCCTCTCCTGAGCCAATTGGGAGATTCTTGGGAGGTTTTGGAAATTCGCCACACGGTTTCCAAGACCCTGATAACCTAGTTGATACATCAACCACTGCGAAGTTGATGTGTTCCTGCACGACTTGCGCCGTGCACCTTGCACCATCAGGAAAGGCGTTACGAACATCATGAAAAAGCAAATTGCCACCGGCCTCTTGACATTGCTCACCATGTCGGCCTGCTCGTCGGCGTTCGACAATACAGCCGGACCAGACACATCCAATACAACCGGCTCCAGCACCACGGGTTCCAGCGCTGCCGGTTCCAGCGCCACTAGCTCCAGCACCACGGGTTCCAGCACAGCCACTAACACTGATTCCTCAGCGACCCAGGCACAATCCACAACGGCACCTGCGACGCAAGCAGGAGACGAACAATTGATTCGAGCCACCACAGATAATTTGGGAGATCCCACCCCCGATACTCCTGCCGATCTAGCCCAACAGCTCAAGGAAGGTGGCTTGGTGATCATTCACCGATACACCGGTGCCACGCGTCCACGGAACGCTGACCCTGCACCAGCTGGCTTCATCGACGATGGGCAGCGCATTAGCGAATCTAGCGTGGAGGCAATGCAACAATTGCGGGCCACCTACGAGCGACTGGAAATCCCGATCGACAAGGCGCTGGCCAGTGAGTACTACTTTGTGTATCAGCATGCTGCCGAGGCGATGCCTGTTCCCGTCGCTGTGCATCGCGACCTCACCGGATCGCTGAATTTCAGCGACTCGGATGAACTTGAGGCTTCACTGCAAGGATTGCGCGATCGGACGGTCACCCCGCCACCAGTGGGCACCAATACTGTGCTATTCACACATCAAGGCAAATTCGACAAGGCCTACGGTTACTTCCTCAACGCGGTGCTGTTGCAAAGTTGGGGCAGTAGGAAGACCGGCGTGGAATAATCAGGTCCATGGGCATCTTCTCCGGTCGGCAGTTCCCTCGTGAAATCATCCTGTGGGCGGTGCGGTGGTACTGCCGCTACGGCGTGAGCTATCGC
>JBHAQQ010000114.1:0-10979 GCA_041830435.1 Corynebacterium sp. | reverse complement strand
GCACGACCGAACAGCGCCTGGGCCGCTAGTTCCACTGCAGCGGTCGCAGCCGCCCCATGGACCAGGGTGGTAAGTTCCCGAGCGAGCACGCGCTGCGCCTCGCGCTTGAATGGCTCAGTACGAACCTTCTCTTCCAGTTCCGCAATCTCGTCTCGACTAAGGAAGGTAAACCACCGCAGGTAGTCAATAACCACGGCATCCCCGGCATTGATGAAGTACTGGTACCAGGAGTAAGGGCTGGTCAGCTCTGGGTCCAGCCATAGCTTTCCGCCGCCGGTCGATTTGCCAAACTTATTTCCTTCGGCGTCGGTCACCAATGGCACGGTCAGCGCATGCACTTTCTTGCCATTTACTCGTCGGTTCAGGTCCACTCCGGAAATGATGTTGCCCCATTGGTCGCCACCACCGATTTGCAGCACACAGTTGTATTCACGGTTGAGCTGTACATAGTCATTGGCTTGCAGCAGCATGTAGGAAAACTCGGTGTAGGAGATGCCATCGCTTTCGAGACGACGTTTGACTGTCTCCCGATCGAGCATGGTGTTGAGGCTGAAGTTCTTGCCCACGTCGCGGAGGAATTCAATCACATTCATGGATGCAGTCCAGTCTGCATTATTGACCATGACCGCTTGACTATCCCCTGCTTGCTCGTCGAAATTTACGAATGCTCGGAGCTGCTGCTTAATGGATTCCATGTTCTTGGCGATTTCCACCTCGGTGAGCATGCTTCGTTCACCCACATCGCGTGGATCTCCGATCATGCCCGTTGCACCGCCGGCAAGCGTCAGTGGCTTGTGGCCGAATTGTTGGAACCTGCGCAACATAATAAGCGGTACCAAGTGGCCTGCATGAAGGGAACTACCGGTTGGGTCAAAGCCGCAGTACAGCGTGATTGGGTTTGCCGTTGCTTCTTTGAGCGCTTCGATGTCGGTGGATTGGTTGATGAGTCCGCGCCATTGCAGTTCATCGATAATGTTGTCAGCCATGTGTGTGCTTTCGGGTCAGTTGTCGGTTCGGTAGTTGGGTCAGTTGTTGGGTGCTGTGATCGTTCGAGTTATTGATTGTGCTCGCTGTTCAGCGGCCATGCCACAGCTTCATCAACGAGCAGGACTGGGATGCCTTCGTTGATGGGATAAGCGACATTGAGTCTTGGGTTCACCAGATAACTTTGACCTTGAGCAGTGTGCTCTTCGAGTGGGAGCTTGTCTTGGGGACATGCCAGTATCTGCATCAATGTCGGTTTGATCATGGTTCTCAGTCTAGCGTGTTGCGCCGTTGTTATCGCACGCAGGTTAGGGAATTGTTTGAAGCATTGACGATTGCGGCTTGAACGTGATCGTTCGTTCGCAGGAGGAGCTGATTGACGCAGTCTGGATGTTCCAGATCAGCGTATGACAGCGTGGTGGTATGGGATTGGGAACCCGACGCCGCTTCCTCTCGGGGCTCCCACACCCACGTAGCAAAAGAATCCTCGTAGTGCGCCGATTGCATTCGATACGTCTTTGCTAGCTGCTGGTGCAATTCGGGGTGAACCTGCGTTTCTTCCGCACCTTGGTACATGTTAATCAGCGTGAGTTCACCTTTGTCGTTCATGACAGTGAGGCGATCCCCGGTAATGTTACTGAGTTCTGGGTTGGCTTGGAGTGTCGTAGCTGGCAGTTCCGCTGTTTTACCCTTGAGTGTACGTCGCCCCTTGACGACGAAGGCTTCCTTTTCTGCAGTGTCCAGGCGGACACCAATATTCGAAACTGCTCCTCGAGCATGAGGCGCCAGGAGTCGATGGTGGTGGAGATTGCAATCGAGTTGATTGAAACTCCATGGTTTACCTGCAAAAGATTCTTCAATCGGGAACCGGACAACCCCGTCGTTGGCAGTCCAGGAAACAAGACTTGCAAAGCCTGCACCATCTTCATCACGTACAGTCAGCGGCGCCCATTCGAGCCACACCAGCGTGCCATCTGCGCATGCGGTGAGCCCTTCCACCTCAGACTTTCGAATCATTGAGTGAACCGAAACTTCCTTACCCTCTTCCCCAGTGAGTACGAGCGTGAGGTAGGCAGATGTGGTTGCTCGATGTTCCGGCGGAAGGGCAAATGTCAGTGCCGCTGTCGCAGCGTTCTGCCCTTGAGCAACATCGGCCGCCACGAGTTCGGCGTTGGCCCCGATACTTTTAACCGGGATGCGCTGCTGAAGATTCAGTTCCTGATCCAAGACCTGTACTTCCCCGACTGTTGGGACGACATATCCGTCCCCAAATTTCAACACAGTGTTCCCCGCAATACCAGACACAGCATGCTGCAGTTCCCCAATGGTGCGTCCTTGGCTATCAACAGCGTGAACAATTTGCCTCGCCGCTGCTTGGCTATCCTCCTGCGTCATGATGATAGCTGCATAGTCTGGCGTCGGTTGAGCGGTTGCGGTGGACGCTGCGGCGTCGAGCGAAGCAGTATCAGCGGAACAACCTGCAACGCCAACGCTGGCAACGAGCAGCACGGCAAACAACGACGTGCGTAACGTGGGGCGGCTCCGGTTCGATAACACGTGGTAGGCAACCATGATCTAAGAATCTACTGGACAAGCGCACGCATTGCGAACGACGTTACGGCAGCTGACTTAATGAATCGCGGCCCCAGTTCGATTGGCCTGGGTTTCGAAGTGTCATTCATGGTCACCCAAGGGATTACATCCCCCCTCGCAAGCTTCTCTCATGATACTCACCACAAAAATTGGTGTATTTATAAGGAATGATTAAAGTTCATGGATATGACGATTTCAACGACCTCCACTGAGCGATCGATGATCAAGCGAACTACCATCGCCGCCATCCTCGCCACCAGCATCACCATGACGCAGGCCCCAGTCTCCCACGCTCAAGACGTGAGCGACCTCCTGGTGGGCAGCGTAAAGGCATCGATCAACCAATCCTCAGAAGGATCTTCCGAGAGCCCAGTCGCAAGTGCAGAATCCAGCATTGGTGATATCGCCGATGGTGCACCAACAGCCATTGAAGGTTCGGGCGACCTTCTCTCCAGCCGTCCAATCACCACCTCGATCATCGGCTCCGTCGACGCAGCTGACCAACTCACTGGATCTTCCGCGAGCAACCCAAAGCGCACCTTCACCAATTGGCTGTTGGACTACCAACGCTCCGTCACGCAAAATGTGCAACTGAATGACGGCCTCCTCAAATTCTTCCTCGGCTTCTTCCGCATCCTCGGCAGTCTGCGCGCAATCATCATTGAGGCAATGGGAACAAGCCACGTGCCTACCCCCGGCGCAATCAACCCTGCGATCACAGATTTGGGCATCACCTCCCGCACCCCACTTGCTGAGGGTCGCGAAGTATGGAAAGTGAAGTCCCCATCTATGGGCCGTACGGTAAACGTAACCGTCAGCCTTCCTAAGGATCCATCAACACCAGCACCTGCCGTGTACCTGTATGGAGGAGTCAATGCTGCTGCCGATCACCCTTGGGTTACCCGCGGTGACGCTGACATTGCCTTTGGAAATGACAACGTAGCACTCATCTACCCACGCGTCACAGAAGCGTCCATGTATGTCGATTGGGAATCCGACGACCCAAATCTGGGTCGTAACAAGTGGGAGACCTTTATCACTGAGGAACTTGCACCAGTTGTTGAAGCTGAATTTAACCACAACGGCAAGCGCGCTGCCCTGGGTCTCTCCATGGGTGCAGGCGGAGTAGTGTTCAATGCTGTAAAGAATCCAGGATTCTTCCAAGGCATCGGCGCTATCTCCGGTTGCTACTCCACCACTGATGCAGTTGGTCGCTCAACGCTGGATTTGACCGTCGGTACCCGCCATGGCGATGTCAACAACATGTTTGGCCCTGATGGATCCGCAGCATGGGCAGAACATGACGCGGTGGTCAACGCCGCAAACTTCGCCGGCACTGCAATCTACTTGTTTGCCGGCCGAGGAACCATCCCTGAAGATGGCTACCCAACCTACGACAAGTCCGGTCCCCTGTCCCAATTCAACGGCACGCTGTTGGAAAATGGCTCCTACCAATGCACTAAGGCATTCAGCGAGGCGTTGACGAAGAACGGAATCGCTCACACCGTCGAGTACAAGGATGAGGCAGCACACGGCTGGTTCACCTTCGGACCACAACTCACCCCAGCATGGGCTGCAATCCGTAGCGCAGTGCTATAAGAGCAAGAGCTCAGCGAACAGCGGGCTTGGAACTCACCATCGTGGTGATTCCAAGCCCGCTGTGTATTTCCTGGGATCTAATTCCCCGGCGTGATGCGCCTGGCTTGCTACCGAGCGTGTTGGGCAGCAGTATCAGGAACGCACTGCTGTCCGCGCCCAATCCCGGTAGTTCGCTACCGCTGCATTGACCCGGCCACGTTGCTCATCAACGCGGACCTGTGCAGTTCCACCCCGAGTTGCCCGGGAAGCGACCGCACCTTCCACAGTGAGTACAGCTCGTACTCCCCCATGCAGGCGGCTATCCACACTTGCAAACTCTTCGTCGGTAAGCTCATCGAGCCCCACACCGCGAGCTTCCGCGATGCGAACGCAAGCACCGGAAGCCTCATGGGCCTCACGGAACGGCACGCCTTCGCGCACCATCCACTCAGCCAAGTCCGTGGCAAGCGTGTAACCAGCAGGCGCGATCTCCCGCATGCGCTCCGGGTGGAACACCAGCGTTGCAACCAGACCAGTCATTGCTGGAAGCAGCAAATTCAGCTGGGTCACGGAGTCAACAATTGGTTCCTTGTCCTCCTGCAAATCGCGGTTATATGCCAGCGGCATGGCCTTGAGCGTGGCCATCAAACCAGCCAAGTTGCCAATCAAACGCCCCGTCTTACCGCGAGTCAGTTCAGCTACATCAGGATTCTTCTTCTGCGGCATGATCGACGACCCAGTTGACCACGCATCATCCAACGTGACATAACCAAATTCTGGAGTGCACCAGGCAATGATTTCTTCCGCCAAGCGCGACATGTCTACCGCAATCTGCGCCAACACAAACGCGGTCTCGGCAGCGAAATCGCGAGAAGAAGTTGCGTCCAAGGAGTTATCTGCAGCCGCAGAAAATCCCAGCTCCTCAGCAATGGCCTCAGGATCCAATTGCAACGAAGAGCCGGCCAATGCCCCAGAACCATATGGCGAAATAGCCAAACGCTTATCAAGATCCTGCAGGCGTTCAATGTCGCGCAACAGTGGCTGAGCATGCGCCAACAGGCTATGTGCAAGCAACACTGGTTGCGCTGCCTGGAAATGTGTCTTGCCAGGCATGATCACACCAGGGTGCGCCTCCGCCTGCGTGGACAACGCATCCACCAGATCCAGCACCTGATCAGCGATATCCCGAATGGCATCCCGTACCCACATACGAAACAAGGTTGCTACCTGGTCGTTTCGGGAACGTCCCGCACGCAGGCGACCGCCAACTTCTGGACCAACGATGTCAATCAGCCCGCGCTCCATCGCGCCATGCACATCTTCATCGGTAGGCAGAGGTCGGAACTCGCCACTTGCCACGGCTTCGCCCAATTGCTGCAAACCAGCAATCATGGTGTCCAAGTCTTCCTTGGACAACAAACCAGCAGCATGCAGCACCTTGGCATGAGCTTGGGAAGCCAACACGTCATACGGTGCCAGCACCCAGTCAAAGTGCGTGGACACACTCAAAGCAAACATCGCTTCAGACGGCCCGCCGGAAAATCGACCGCCCCACAGTGCACCTTCGTTTGTGCCATGCTTCATGACTTGCAAATCCTTTGCTTCGCAGAATTAGTTCGCAAGATCGCGCTTGGCGGCAATCTTGGAGGACAGACCGTGGAGCTCAACAAAGCCACGAGCCATGGACTGGTCGAAGGAATCGCCCTCATCGTAGGTAGCCAAGTTGAAGTCGTACAACGAGGTGTTGGAACGGCGACCATTGATAATGATGTTGCCGGCATGGAGCACCAGGCGAATGTCACCAGTGACATGTTCCTGGGTGGATTCAATGAAGGCATCGAGGGAGCGCTTCAATGGGGAGAACCACAAGCCGTCATACACCTGATGCGACCACTCTGCATCAACATTGCGCTTGTAACGAGCCAACTCGCGCTCAATCGTCACTGCTTCCAATGCTTCGTGTGCACGGATCAACGTGATTGCGCCTGGAGCTTCATAGATCTCACGGGACTTAATGCCCACCAGACGGTCTTCCACCATGTCCAAACGGCCAACACCCTGTGCACCTGCACGACGGTTGAGCTCTTCAATAGCCTGCAATACCGTTACTGGGCGGCCATCAATTGCGGTAGGAACACCTGAAGTGAAAGAAATGATCAATTCATCCGGTGCCTGACCAAGTGCTGGATCCTCGGTGTATGCATACACATCCTTGGTTGGAGCGTTCCACAGATCCTCAAGGAATCCGGTTTCCACCGCACGGCCCCACACGTTCTGGTCGATGGAGAATGGAGACTTCTTGGACTGCTCAATTGGAATATTGTTCTCTTCAGCGAAGGCAATAGCCTTCTCGCGCGTCCAGGCGTAGTCACGCACTGGAGCGATAATCTCCAAGTCAGGAGCGGTATTCGCGAAACCAACCTCGAAGCGAACCTGGTCGTTGCCCTTACCCGTGCAGCCGTGAGCAACCGCAGTGCCGTTGAATTCCTTCGCCGCATCCGTGAGATGCTTGACGATCAGCGGGCGGGAAATCGCAGATACCAGTGGGTATTCCTTCATGTACATGCCGTTTGCCTTGATCGTTGGCAAGCAGTAGTCATTGGCAAATTCATCGCGAGCATCCACAACAATGGATTCCACTGCACCGGCACCCAGAGCACGCTGGCGAACCGTCTCCATATCTTCGCCGCCTTGACCAAGGTCTATAGAAACAGCAACAACTTCTGCGTTGCGCTCCTTAGCAATCCAGCTAATAGCAACCGTGGTATCCAAGCCACCTGAGTAAGCAAGTACTACGCGATCCTTCATGACATTCCCTCTTTCGGTTCGTTTTCCAATTGTTCTAGTTTAACTGTGAGCAAGGCTATGGAAGTATTCGCCAAGCTCTTTTCCATCGTATGGTTCCCGTGCCAGCACAAATACCGTGTCATCACCCGCAATTGTGGCCACAACTTTGCTGACGTCACTGCGATCCAGGATACTCGCCAAGTATTGCGCGCCACCTGGCGGGGTCCGCAGCACCGCAATATTGGCCGAATAGTCATAATCAACCAGCAATTCAGCCAGTACCCTGCGCAACTTATCCGGACCATCCACCCGCAGATCCACGGCAAGGGTGTAATACACCTCGCCCTGGTTGCGTACCTTCCGGGCGCCCAAGTCAACCAAGTCGCGGGACAGTGTGGCCTGCGTGATTTCCACACCTTGCTGCTGGAGCAAACCCAGGAGTTCGCGCTGGCTGCCCACTTTTTGATTGCCGATCAGGCGACCAATGAGATCTTGGCGAGCGGTTCGACTTAGCGGAGCAGCCATGCCATCAACGCCTTTTGCGCATGCAGTCGGTTCTCTGCCTCATCAAACACCACTGACTGGGGGCCATCGATGACGTCGCTCGTGACTTCATTGTCCCGATAGGCTGGAAGGCAATGGAGGAAGATGGCGTCGGGCTTGGCGGTAGCCATCAACGCCGCATCAACTTGATAGGCGCGCAACGCGCTACGATCCAGGTCAGGATCCATGCCCATTGACACCCAGGTATCCGTGATCACAACATCAGCTCCCGCCGCATCAACAGAGTCCGTCACGGTGACGGTGGCACCTGTCTCAGCGGCACGCGCCCGTGCTCGTTCAACGAATTCTGGCGCAGGCTGAAAACCCTCAGGAGCTGCAATAGTGATATTCACCCCGGCGGTTGCAAAACCCAGCATGTAGGAATTGGCCATATTGTTCGCGCCGTCACCAAAATACACAGCGTGCAAGCCCGCGAGGGTGCCCTTGTGCTCTTGAATTGTTTGCAAGTCGGCAAGAATCTGGCACGGATGGAAGTCATCAGAAAGCGAATTGATGATCGGAACCGTGGCAGTCTCAGCCATTGCATGAAAATTCGTATGTGCACCGGTACGCCAAACAATTGCCGAGACAAACCGCGACAACACTGCACCTGTGTCCTGCAGGGTTTCCCCCTTGCCCATTTGAGAGCTGCCAGATTCAACCACTATCGGGTTGCCACCCAATTCATGAATCCCGGCATCAAAGGAAAAGCGGGTTCGCGTTGACGTCTTGTCGAAGAGCACTGCGACGGACTTGCGATCAAGCAGATCACGGTAACGGTTGTGGTAACGATCAGCCTTCAATTCCGCTGCCAGAGCAAGGACTTCGGCCTGCTCGGCTGGGGTGAGGTCGTCATCTGCTAGAAAATGGCGAAGTGGGTTGTGGGACATCGTTATTCTCCTGAGGTGCGTGCTTGGGCTAAAATCCGGCGAATTTTTTCCACGCCTTCCTGGGCTTCCTCCAACGTCAACGTCAGCGGCGGAACCAGGCGTAGAACATTCGGGGCAGGCCGGTTAAGGATCAATCCGAACTCGTGAGGGTCAGCGTCCAAAGGCTGCTGAAGTACGACGCCGAGCATGAAGCCACGGCCCCGAACGTGATCAACCTCCGGCAAAGCCGACAGTGCCTCCACCAGATACGAACTGACCTCTTGAACATGATCGAGGAGGCGCTCTTCCTCGATCACGTCAATGACCGCATTTGCGGCCGCGCAGACCACCGGATTACCGCCAAATGTCGTACCGTGTTGGCCCTTGGCCAGCCGCTGCCCCTTCGGCAAGGTGATACATGCACCGATAGGGAGACCACCGCCCAGGCCCTTCGCCAAAGTGATGACATCCGGAACAATGGGTTCCACTTGGTATCCAAACCATTGGCCGGTCCGCCCCATGCCGGCCTGCACTTCATCGACAATCATGAGAATGTCGAGCTCATCACAGAGCTGCCGAACCTGGGTCAAGAAGCCAGGAGGAGGCGGGATAATTCCAGTCTCACCTTGGATCGACTCGAGAATGATCGCGGCGGTTTGCTCGTCAGCGAGCTCTCGAAGAGTCGCAAAATCCCCGAACGGATAGTACTCGACACCTTCCGGCAAGGGCACAAATGGCGCCTGCTTATCTGGTTGCCCAGTTAGGGCCAACGCGCCCATGGTCCGGCCATGGAACCCCTGCTGAGCAGCCAGGATCTTCGTCTTGCCTGTGGTCCGGGCAATCTTAAACGCAGCTTCATTGGCCTCAGCCCCAGAATTGCAGAAAAACACCGTGGTTTGCGAAGACAGCGCTTCTGCTGCGTTCCTATCAGGAAGGTGGAGCGTCACCAATGAGCTGAGACGTTCAGCCAAACGAATAACCTGTGGATGAGCATAAAAATTCGAAACATGACCCAAGGTTTGCAACTGCTGGGTTACCGCGGCGGAGATAGCCGGGTGTGCCTGCCCGAGAGCATTCACAGCAATTCCGGAGAGCAGGTCCAAATATGAACGGCCCTCAGAGTCCTGCAGATATGCGCCGCTGCCACTCACTAATTGCAATTGCGGTGTGCCGTAGGTTGGGGCCACGTGCTGGTCCCATTGTTCCTTCCAGGCAGAGCTGCCTGATTGTTGCGCCTTGTGGTTTGACGCTGTGTCGCTACCCATGAACGTCCTCCCATTCAGATTTGCTGACCATCGTGCCAATGCCGCCTTCGGTCATGAGTTCCAAAATAACCGAGTGAGCAATACGACCATCAATCACATGTGCAGCTTTCACACCGCTATGTATAGCAGACAAGCACGCCTCCATCTTTGGAATCATGCCACTGTCAAGCCTCGGAAGCAGTTCCTCTAGATCCTCCGGGGTAATGCGAGAAACCAGTGAATCCTGATTCGGCCAATCGGTATACAGGCCCTTAACATTCGTCAAAACCACCAAGCGTTCCGCTTCCAACGCAGCTGCCAACGCACCAGCAGCCGTGTCCGCATTGATGTTGAAAATATCGCCATTGACATCCGGTGCGACGGTGGAAACTACTGGGATCCTCCCGGCGTCGATCAAATCCATGAGCGCGTTCGTGTTGACATGGGCGATGGTTCCCACACGGCCCAGATCAACCTCTTCCCCATCGACCACACCCATCCGCTTTTCGGCGGTGAACAGCCCCGCGTCCTCACCTGAGGTGCCAACGGCATATGGACCGTGTTCATTGATCAAGCCAACCAATTCCCTACCGACCTTGCCGACCAAAACCATGCGTACATAATCCATAACTTCCGGAGTGGTAACCCGGAAACCACCCTTGAATTCAGCTTCCAAACCAACCGTGTTCAAGAGGTCATTGATCTGTGGGCCGCCCCCGTGAACCACCACTGGCTTTGCACCAATTGCCCGCAAGAACACCATGTCAGCGGCGAAGGCTCGACGCAGTTCGTCATCCACCATTGCATTGCCGCCATACTTCACCACCACAATCTTGTTGTGGAAATGCAATAGCCACGGCAATGCCTCGGCGAGCACATGGCTGCGCAATGCTGGGGTCAGCAATTCAGGGGTGAGGCCAGCGGTGAGATTTTCGGAATTCATGTCACGTCTTTTCGTTTATGCGGTTCTAGGGAGCCTAGGTTGAATATTCGGAATTGATCTCCACGTAGGAGTAAGACAAATCGGTAGTCCACACTGTCGCGGTGCCAGAACCCCCGGTGCCCAAGTTGATATTGACATCAATATCCACTCCAGAAAGATCCACCTGCCGAGCACCCGGCGCACCCGTGGAATTCACACAAACAGGCTGCCCGTTAAACGCCACGCTGATAGCATCCGGTTCCATCGCAACCGGTGCCATGCCAACAGCAGCGAGCACGCGACCCCAGTTCGGATCCGAGCCAAACATGGCACACTTGAACAAGTTGTCACGGCCAACCACACGGGCAGCAATTTTGGCTTCTTCATTGCTCATGGCCCCATCGACGGTAATCGCCACGCGCTTTGTGACACCTTCGGCGTCGGCTTGCATCTGCATCG
>JBHAQQ010000113.1:0-14949 GCA_041830435.1 Corynebacterium sp. | reverse complement strand
CGGTTGCGGATGGTTGGCCAGCCGCTTCGCGTTCCAATAGTTGGTGTGCTGCTTCGTAGGCTACGGCACCACCGAAGCTCCAGCCGCCGAGGATGATTGGCTTTCCGGCGGCGAGTTCCACGATTTCGTCGAGGTATTGTGCGACTCGTTCGGAGAGTTCCCCTTCGAGCCGTTCCACGCCGTAGACCGGGATGTGTGCTGGGAGGCGTCGGGTGAGCGGTTGATATACCGCCGACGATCCACCGGCTGGGTGGAAGAGGAACACAGCTGGCGCCGCTTGTGCTTCTGGGGTTTCTCCCCGGGCGCGGAGCACGCGAATATTGCCTTCCACTTCGGTTTCCAGGGTTTCGCGGACCTTGTCGCTGAGTGGTTCTAGGGTGGCGGCGTTGAGCACATCGGTGGCGGTGATGGTAGCGCCGGAGCGTTCGCTGAGGCGTTCGGCTACCGCTTCGGCAGTTTCCGCGTCGATGGTTGGCAGTTCGCTGGTTACGCCTGGTGCGGCTTTTCCGGTGACTTTTGCCCAGGTCGCGAAGACGAGTCGTTCGGATGCGTCGCGTGGTGCCACGCCGCCTTGTCGTACGGTGTAGTCGGTGGTTGTTTCCTCAGCTACTGCTGTGGTTTCTTCGACGCCAGTCTGGGCACCGCCCTGTGCGTTAAGGTCGTAGCGTTGTGCCACCATGGCTTCCACCATGGCGATGACGTCATCGACGGATCCGTCACGCAGCGTTTGCACGTTCAGTGGTGGCAGGTCGAAATCGAATTCCACGCGGTTCTTAATGCGCATGCCCATGAGGGAATCCAAGCCCAGGTCGATGAGTGGGAGTTCACCAGGGAGGTCTTCGACGTCGTAGCCCATCGATTCGGAGACAATGAACCGGAGGTGTTCTGCCACGCTGACGGTTCCTTGTGGATCCCAACGTTGTGCGGAGGTATCGAGTTCTGGGAGCTTGTTGTTCGGCGTGACTGTGTCATTGGTTGCCGTGGTTGCTCCGGTGGTGCCGGTGGTATTTGGCACCGTTGGCGCCGCGGTGACGCTGGCTGCGGCATCATTGTTGCCTCCATTGTTTCCAGCAACGATAGCTCCAAAGGTCGCAACGAACGCTTCTGCAACCAACGGTAGGCCTGGCTGGGATGCGTCGTGAATCTGCATTGCCCAGCCACCGAGGTTGGCATTCACCATGGTGGTCAGTGCCCCACCACTTGGCAGTACCGCGTGTTCAGCAATAACTGGTGGAGCGACCGCCCCTGCGGATTCATTGCCTTGTGCGGCCTGCATGTCGGCCGCAATGGCGTCGACCAGAGCAGCAACGGAAGGGACAGTTTCAGCTTGCGTGGAGTACACCACCGTGCCGGTTGGGAGCGCCACGCGGGTACCCGGCAGTGCCACCGTTGGGCTGGAGGATGGACGCGCGTTTGTCCAATGGCGCTGCAAATTCCACGTGATACCTGGAACCTCAGCAAGCCCACCGGTGCCAGCCGTTTCACCAACGAATGCCCGCAGATCAATGGCCATTCCCTGGGAGTACAACTCAGCCAATAGCAGAGCAATGGTTTGCGCTTCTGGCTCTTTGCGCTTCAACACGTATGTCAGCACCGAATCGCCTGCATCATGGGCAAAGGCGTTGTTCATCAATGGCATCAGCGCCACAGGATTTGGCGCGATTTCCACGAACGTGCGGTATCCGTCCGCAAATTGCTGACCGGTCGCTTCAGCGAACCACACTGGTTGGCGAGTGCAGCGCACAAAGTAGTCGGCGTCGTGGACCACTTCACCCGGCGCGTAGACACGGCCGCGATCAACAGTGGAATACAGCGGGGTGTGAATAGCCCGTGGGGCGATCTCGGAAATCTCGAAATGCAGCTCACCCAAAATTGGATCAAGCATGGAGGTGTGACCGGCTCCCTTGACGTCCAGCAAACGCGCAAACTTGCCTTCACCTTCCAGGTATTCCACCAGCTTGGCTACTGGTTCCCGTGGTCCACCCACGGTGGTCATAGCAGGGGCTGCATAGACAGCTGGCTCCACCGCAGCGAATTCTGGATGCTCGGCGGAGAACTTGGCGAGTTCTTCCACTCCGAATTCCACAACCGCCATGGCACCTTGCTTGTCCTCAGGCAGATTTGCTTCACCTTCGCCCATGAGTCGCGAGCGGTGGCAGGCAATCAGGACAGCATCTTCTTTGCTGAGGCCACCAACGGCATATGCGGCAGCGATTTCACCCATGGATTGCCCGACAACTGCGGCTGGGCGGGCACCCAAGTGCGCGAGGAAATCCGTGAGGGCAATCTGGATGCAAGTGATGCCGATCTGTGCCGACTCGGTGTCAAACGTCTGCTCATCATCCAGCATCTTTTCCAAGATGGACCAGCCCGATTCGCGGCGTACGATGGCATCAATTTCATCGAGCGATGCTGCGAATACTGGGGATTGCTGGTACAGGTCTTTGCCCATCTTGCGGTGCTGGGAACCAAAGCCGGAATACACCCACACTGGGCCCAATGGTGCTGGCGCATTTGCGGACTTCACAGTTGCACCGGACTTGCCGGCAGCAATGCGCTGCAGCCCATCAACTGCGGACTCCCAGTCGGTCGCAACAACGACACCCCGGGATCGGCCGTGGTTGTATCCTGCCAGGGCACGTGCCACGTCGGCAATGTCTACCTTGCCAGCGGCAGCAGCATCTGCATGTTGTTCCATCCAGGTTGCCAGAGTGTGAGCCGCTACCTTGCGACGCGATGGCAGCAAACCGGAAACTGGCAATAGGTACGTGCCAAACTCCCCGACGCCAGGCTTCGCGGCGCGTTCCTCCGCAGCAGCCTTCGCAGCCGCTGCATCATCCGCCGCGATAATGACGTGCGCATTTGTGCCGCCGAAACCGAAGCCGGACACACCGGCAATCGGCTGGCCAGAGTACTCAGGCCATTCCCGAGCATCCTCAACAACTTCCAGGTGCTCCTTATCGAAGTCGATGTATGGGTTTGGTCCGGAGTAGTTCAGGGATGGTGGGATTGTGCCCTCTTGGATGGCTTGCACAACCTTGATTACGCCGGCCACACCTGCGGCGGCTTCCGTGTGGCCAAAGTTGGTCTTTGCAGATCCCAACAGCAGTGGGTTGCCAGCTTCACGTCCACGTCCCAGTACAGCGCCGAGTGCGGTGGCTTCAATTGGGTCACCAAGAATGGTGCCGGTGCCGTGTGCTTCCACATAGTCCACTTGACGTGGGTCGATGCGTGCGTCCAAGTATGCTGCGCGCAGGACATCCACCTGGGCGTCGGGGTTCGGTGCGGTGAGGCCGTTTGAACGGCCGTCGGAATTCACTGCCGAGCCCTTGATGACTGCCAGGACGTTGTCGCCATCGCGGCGGGCGTCGGATAGGCGCTTGAGCACCACCACACCAGCTCCATCGGAGCGGACGAAACCATCTGCGTCTTCAGAGAACGCGTGGATCGCACCGGTTGGGCTGAGCACCCCAAGCTCCGAAAACGCCACGGTGGCAAATGGGCTGGCCAAGATGTTCACACCACCGGCGAGCGCCAAGGTTGCGGAACCCTCACGCAACGCCCGCACCGCCTGGTGAATCGCGACCAACGACGACGAACATGCGGTATCCAACGCAATGGACGGACCGCGGAAATCGAACGCGTAGGACACACGGTTAGCAATGATCGAGGTGGAGTTACCGGTCAACGCATATGGGTGCGCTTCCGCCGGGTCGGCAGCGATGAGCATGCCGTAGTCATTATTTGTGGTGCCCATGAATACACCAACATTGGTGCCGCGCAGCGTATTTGCTGGGATATGTGCATCTTCCAGGGCTTCCCATACCAGCTGCAGAACAATGCGTTGCTGCGGGTCCATATTCGCAGCTTCTACTGGGGACAAGCCGAAGAATTCGGCGTCGAATGACGCAATGTCTTCAATGTAGCCACCGACGAGTTCTGCTTCTGCCATGCGGCGAACCATTTCTGGGTCGCCGGCATATTCCGCCCAGCGTCCGGCAGGTGGTTCGCCAATTCCGTGCTGGTAGCTGGACATCATCTTCCACATGTCCTTGGCGTTTTCCGCGCCTGGGTAGCGACCTGCCAAGCCCACGATTGCGATGTCTCGATCTTCCGGCGCCAACATTTCGCCGTTCGCCATGCCATGTGCTGCGAAATCGCCAAAGGTATCTGCCGTTGCGGTGCCCCCTGCCCCACCACGACCATTGATCAGGAAGTTCGCCAATGCCGCTACGGTGTTGAACTCGTAGGCAACGGTGGCATCCAAGGTTTTGCCGGTGAGCCGTTCCAGGTCGCCGGATAGCACCACCACGTCGCGGGATGACAGCCCGAACTCTTCCATGGAGCGTTCATCGGTGACTTCCGCCAAGGAAATCCCGGCGGTGGCGGCTACCCACTGGCGCAACCACGCGCGCATGTCAGCGACGGTTGTTACCGCGTCGTCTGTGGATGGCATTGACAGGGAACCATTGGTATCCGGGTTGGTGGAGTGATCCGACACGCAAAATCCTTGGGAAATAACTAGGAAAACGAAAGGGTTGAATTCGCGCGGCACTGTGGGCAACAGAGCCGAATTGAATATTCAACCGTGGGGTTGAGCATGGACATGCTCAGCGAACGCTGCCAAGGATTGGCACCATTCGCCAGGAAAGTCACATGAACTGGACTGGAACCAATTGGATGGAGCCAATTGGTTGGAGACACAGCCCAGTTCACAAGAACCTAACCTTCAAACTTACCCTCAATGTATGCCTTGTGGGCAACACGACGAGCGATCTTATTTGCAGAGGAACGAGGCAGCTCGCCAGGGTTCACAATGCGGATATCGGTTGGTTGGACACCGTGGGTCTTGGTGACTGCTGCGCGCATTGCCTGAATTGCTTCCTCGTCCCCTGCAGGATCTGCTTCTGGGGTACGTTCCGCGATAATCACGAGGCCTTCGATCTCGTCTGCTTCCACTGCGAAGGCAGCGATCACTGCAGGCAAGGTTTGCTCGGTAGCTTCATCTGCGGTCGCTTCAATATCCTGCGGGTAGTGGTTACGACCAGCGACGATGATGAGGTCCTTCAAACGACCAGTGATGTACGTGTGGTTGTCCACAATGACGGCCAGGTCGCCGGTGCGCATCCAGTTATCTTCCGGTGCGTCACCCGCACGGGTGTTCTCCAAACGGTTCGCGAGTGGCAGAACATTGCGGAAGGTTTCCTTGGTTTCCTCTTCACGGTTGAGGTATCCGGCTGCCATGTTGTCACCATTGACCCAGATTTCACCGACGGTTCCGTCAGCGACTTCCTTGCCGGTTTCTGGGTCCACGATCACCATCACCTGCGGTGCACATACTTGGCCGAGGGACATCAATGGCAAGGCGTCGGCGGTTCCAGGTTCGGTGACAACTGCGGTGCCGGCGCTGAGCTCATCGCGCTTGAACCAGGTAGCGAGTGGTCGTTCCATGGTTTGCGGGGTGGTGACCAGCAGCGTTGCCTCAGCCAGGCCGTACGATGGGCGGATGGTGTCGCGGCGCAGGCCGAATGGCTCCAGCATGTTGGCGAAGCGGTCCACGGTGCTGAAGTGCACAGGTTCGGAGCCGGAGATCACGCCATCCACGCGGGAAAGGTCCAGGTCCTTCAGTTCTGGGTGCTCGCTCGGGTTAGCGTAGCGGGCTGCCAATTCCATCGCGAAGTTCGGCACTACGGTGTACACGTTTTCTTCGTCGTTTTGCTTGTGGAGTTGCTTGAGCCAGCGGCTTGGGTCCTGGATGAAGTCGCGTGGGCTCATGAGTTCGGACTTGATGCCGAGGATCATGGTGAAGGCCAGCAGGATGATACCCATGTCGTGGTGCAGCGGGAGCCAAGTGGACAGGCGGATTGGTGGCTTCAGGCCAGCTGCGGCGAAGATCTGGAGCACGTTGGTGACGATGGAGCGGTGGGTGAGCACCACACCAGCTGGGGTGCGGGTGGAACCGGAGGTGAATTGGAGGAATGCTTCTTCGGTGGATTTTGGCGCCAGGGATGGGTCGGCCAGGATTGCCATCATTGGATTGACCCATTCTTCGGCGAGGGAATCTGGCAGTGCATCGACGGTGAGTACGCGTGGGCGTTCTGCTGCTGGGGTGTCGGCGAAGTGTTGGCGGACGGCTGCTGCGGAGAACTTGTTGGTGAGGACCACGGTTGGTTCGGCGCTGCCGAGCACGGCGGTGAGGTGGCCGGTGTGTCCTGGTTCAGTTGGGTCGTAGAGCGGCACTGGCACCATTTTTGCGTAGAGCGCGCCGATGAAGGCGAACATGTACTCTGGCGAGTTGTTCATGAGGATCGCGATGCGGTCGCCCTTTTCGGCGACTTGTTGGAGGCGTACGCAGACGGCCTTGATGCGGGTGTTTGCTTCGGCGCGGGTGATTTCACGCACTTCGCCTTCACGGCTGTTGGAGAAGTCGTGGTAGCGGATGAGGGTGTCGTCCACTCCCCCTTCCATGAGCGCCATGGTGTAGAGCATTTCGTACATGCCGGAGAGGGTGAGCTGCTCTGGGATGTTGATATTGCCTTCTTCGTCGAAGAATTGTTGCATTGCGGAGGTGATTTCCACGTTGTGCTCCTGTTCTGTGTGCGTGATCGTTTTGAGGCTCGTTTGGATTTTTTCTATCGAGTTTCTAGCTAACCACATCGCTGCGGATTCGCTCCCCGTTACACGCGTTACTGCTGTGAATTTTGTGACTATTGTTTTTCTGGGAGTTCGACGCCACTTCCGCGCTTCGCCCCCCTCCTGCTGCGCTGGTTTAGATCAGTCCAGCAATCAATCCTTCCACCCAGCTCACTACCCACTGCGGAACGGTTTGCCCCTCAACCACATCCATATTCGTGGCATATTGCGTATGCACCACGTTGCCGCTGACCATTTCGTGCGCCCGCGCCAACGCATTCCCCACACCCTGCGGCGCATCACAGACCAGGTCACCACGGGCGCAAATATTGAACACGCGATCTTGCAACGAGCCATAGCCTTGCGAGCGAGCACCCCGCATCGTCGCTCCTGGCGTTACCGCCTGCACCAGCGCATTTGCCGGTTCCAATGCAATCTCTGCACCAACACCCGCCAGGTTGGCCGGGCCAACAAACTGACCACGTGCATGCTCCATGCGGCCGTCCGCAATCAGCGAAACACCCAACACCAAGTCCGGCGACACTGGTCCCCGCCCCTGCGCAATCTCATGCGCCAGATCTCCTGTCAGTACCGCACCCTGACTGAAACCAATCAGCACAAAGCGCGTGGCCGGGCAGGCTGCATGCATGCGGGCGATTTCCGCAGACAAGGTGGCAAAACCCTCATTGCGAGAATCGTCGTACGACATTTCATGCATGGCGTTGATGTTGCGGAATTGGGCCGTGTACGGCAGTGTCCACACATCGACCTGCTCGGCACTGAAGCGTTCTTGCAGCGGGCGGGTCACATGGAGCAACAAGGAATTCGGATTCGCGGTGGGGTTGTGCGGATCGTCATCGGCTCGCGATTCCCACGTTCCCGGAGCTGCCAAAACCTGCACTGCTACACAACCCGGCGGATTCGCACCCAGCTGCGCTTGGGCATCTTCTGTTGACTGTCCCCCTTGCGGCCCAACCACGTTGCGGCTGTTGATTTGCTGAGCAATGCCAGCACCAATCACCACGACGAGAATCAATGCTGCAATAATGGTGAACACTTTACGCATAATGAGGAAATCCAATCCTTTGGAGAAGCACCGTCCATGCTTCAGGCATTCGCGGTGCGTTTGTTACGCGGGGCAATTCGCACCATTTCAATGACAAAGGGCCGCGAGTTCTTACCCTGCGACCCCTTTCTACCAGCCCTGTTCAAGCGCTGAAATTATTGACAATACGCGGAACGTGCGGCGTCGATAATGATCTTCTCAGCTTCCCGCGGATCCGCAACCAGGCCCTTGGCTTGCAATTGACCAGCAGCCAGAGGAATCAACAGATCGGAATTACCCTCTGGAGTGTTGCAATAGGAATGACCCGCCGCGATGAGGGAGTCCTCGATACCTCGGGTAAGTTCAGCCGCCGAAGCCGGCTGTTCAATACCCAACTCTGCAGCGGCAGCTGCGGCCTTCTCGCCAGCTTCCTGCAAGTCAATACCCTGTTGCTGAAGCGTTGCTAGGAAATCCTTATCCGCTGCAGTGCGTTCCGCACCCGCTGGTGGCGCTTCCACGCGTTCAACGGAACCATCTTGCGCCTGCACGGCAGATTGAGTCGATCGTGGCTGACTGGTTTGCTTCGTTGCCGGTGCAGCAGCAGCCGAATCCGTAGTATCCGTTGCGCTGTTCTTCGCAGCATCCGCGGTTGCGGACGTCGTTGCCACTGCCGGGGTTGTAGAGCTCACCGCAGAATTGTCGACGGAAGCCCCTCCACATGCCACCAAAGATAACGCTGCTACGCCAGCCACAAGTGGTACCACGAGACGGCAGCGGTTTTCCTGTGTTGATCGAATAGTTCGCATGTGGAAGATCCTTCCCTCGATGCAAAGCCGAGGCCGGCGAGGTGCCAGCAACTCAGCCTGCTGATAGCTCTGCTACTGTTCCTGGATCTGGCCGTTTACCAAACGGATTGTGCCATTTTGGAACTGCTGTTCTTCACCACCAGATGGAATCTGGGCAGTATCGGCAGTTGGGTAACCGTACTTGCCGTTCTCCCAGCCGTTCGCACCCCAGGTGTCGAAGATCTGTCCGTACTTGATGAAGTTCGCATTCGTTGATGGAGACCAGTAGATGTTGCCGTTGTCGAAGCTAGAGAATGCTCCACCAGCGAGTGGGATCTCACCGGAGGTTGGCCATCCTGCTGCTGACATTGGGCCACCCATCTTGACGTACTTCGCAGCAATTGCGCCACGTACGTACTCAACCTGGCCGTTTGGCTTGCGAACAATCACACCATTTTGGAAGCTCTGCCAGGAACCTCCGGCGTTTTCCACTTCAGGAGCGGTTGGCATGCCCAGCGGACCATTCTCCCAACCGCCATTACCGTCTCGAACTTCACCCCACTTGTCGATGAAGTCCTTCTTGACGGCAACTGCACCAGTCGCATGGGACCAGTAGATATTGCCATGTTCGAAGGCTTCAAAGCGGCCGGCACCGTTGAGGATGGTGATTTCTTCAGACAATGGGTAGCCCAGCCAGGACTCGGTCGCACCCATTTCGGTGTACAGACCGCCGATTGCGCCCCACAGGAAGCGCGCCGTTTGATCTGGGGTGGTTGGGCTCCAGTATGCGCGGCCACCGCGGAAGTCCTGAATCACGCCACCATTTGCGCCAGCGTACTCACCAGAGATGCATGCACCCAGCTGTGGGAACTCACCAACACGGTGAGCAATTGCACCTTCGGTAGTACAGGTTGCGCCGCGATCCTCTGCTGGAATATTCAATGCGTCAGCAATGTATGGCCATGCTTGGCTCATTTCGTACTGCCAGTATGGCCACGAGTGGGTACCGGATGGGCGGAATTTTGCCACCACTGGTACGCCTGCCCTTGCGGCAGCCTGCACGAAGGTTTCCGAGGTCATGCGGGACATCGCTTCCAGGCCGAATCCTGCCATGTTGGTTGGCATACCAGGGATCGATCCTTCTTCGTCATACTGGCCAGCATTACCGTTACCAGCAGAAACGTAGACTGTCATGTCCTTGAGCTGGTCAACCGCAAGCTTTGGATCGTGGTCGATCCACCCCTGGGAGCCGTATGGGCCCCACATCTTTGTTGCGTCGCCGCCGTTGCCGTCCTTGACTGCGCCACCGATTGCCTCAGGCATGCCATAGGAAGTGGTGTCAAGGTAGCCAGAGAAGGAGCCTACAAACTTCCACATGTGTGGGAAACGGGTTGCCAAGTTCATTGCGGCAGTGCCGCCCATGGACAGGCCAACGAGAGCCCGGTCCTCAGTGGTACGCCAGCCTTCGCGAAGTACCGCTGGCAGTTCCTGGGTGAGGAAGGTTTCCCACTTGTGGTGAACGCCTTGGTCTTCTTCGAGCCAGTCAGTGTAGAAGGACGAATTTCCGCCTACTGGCAGAACCACGTTGACGTTCTTGTCTGCGTAGAAGTTGGCGATGTTGGTCTCTAGGGTCCAACCAGACTCGTCGTCACGAGCACGCAATCCATCCAGCGCCCAAACCGCTGGGAATTTGCGATCTGGCTGTGAGTGCCAGTCGCGAGCCAAGAGGATTTGTACCTTGACTGGCTTGTCTGGCATAGCTGCGGAGTTGATGTATACGTTGACCCAACGGTCGCGGATCCATTCCACACGGTCAACGGATACTCCTTCTGGCAAGCCCTGGAGATCCTGGTCCGTTACCTTGATTGGGGTACGGGTTGGGATGTTCTCCGGATCCAGGTAGGAGGTGGAAGAACCTGGTCCCCAGTTGGAGGACAGGGATCCAAATACAGAACCGGAACTACCCAACTGTGCTTGCGCAGCAGGAACCGCTGGGAGCGCCATGGCGATTGCCACTGGTACAGCCAGGCTTGCCGCGCGCTGGCGACGCGAAAGTTTCGCTACAATTCGCATAATCTGTTGGTCTTTCTCTTGTGTGTCTCGTGGTTTTAGGCAGTAGTTAAGTCAGCCCGTAGTCGTACTTCATCATCGCCAGGCTGGTAGCCCGGGACAGTGAGGTACCGATCATGACTAATTCATGGACCTTCACTACCAGCCGCACCAATGTAAGTTCCCCGCCTACATCGACAACAGCCAGCACCTATCGCGTGCAATTATTGCACTTGCGTCACAATATTAACTCAAAACACACCGAAAAGTCTGAAGTTTTCCTTGAAGGTTGTACCTGAGGTTGCAATTGCTCTCTACAGACCGCAGCGAACGCAAAAGCAAAGAGGGAGATCCACAATCGTGCGGAACTCCCTCAGTGCGATTCGTCGCTGGCGCTTACCAACCACCGGTGGCGTTCAGAATTTGCGCCCGCGCATTCGCCAGTTCAGTTTCCCAATAGCTCCAGGCGTGAATACCACCAATTGGGTAAGAAACCTGCACGTTTGCGCCAGCTGCCCGAGCAGCCAGTTCAAATTTCACGGTAGAGGTACGGCTCAACCATTCCAAACCAGAACCTACCACTGCACCATATGGGTCTGCGAGGATATTTTCCTGCTTGGTGGTCATGCCACCCGCTGCGGACAGGTACACTGGCATGCCGCGGAAATTCCCCACGTTGAGCAATGGGTCATTGCGGAATCGTGCTGGATCCAGCGGTCCACCCCACATGTTCCAAATCTGCGCACCTGGGCCAGAAGCGTCAGCCAACGCAACCTGCAGGGCCGCATACATACCTGGCCACGTTGGATTCAGGTAACCAGAGAAGGAGGATGCTTGCACAAACTGATGGCGATTATGAGCAGCCAAGTTCATTGCTGCGGTGCCACCCATAGAAAGGCCGCCAATAGCGTTGTTATTTGGGCTCACACCAAAGTTTGCCTGCAAGTAGCCCGGAAGTTCACGGGTTAGGAAGGTCTCCCATTTCGGATTGCGTGGGCCATTGGTTCCACCGAACGGACCCACCCAGTCAGTGTAGAACTGCGCCTTGCCACCAACTGGCATGACCAAGGTGATGTTGTCATCTACGAAGTGTCGTGGTGCATTGCCAAGCCACACCCAGTCACTTCCGGTATCAGGTGCACGCAAGCCATCCAGCAAGTACAGGCCGGCGTTGCCACCACGCGAAGCCGGCTTGATTTGGACGCGAATGCCCTCTCCCATTGCGTTCGAGTGCACCCAGCAATCTTGGACGAAGTATTGGTATGCAGACCAATTGCAACCTGGGCGCAGCCAACCACGATTGTCGGCTTGTGCTTGCGGAGCAACTGCAACCGCCATTCCCAGGACGGTGGCGATGGTTGCAAGCATCGCCACGAGGCGCGTGTTCAAAGTTTTGAGGCTAGTGAATTTCACGAAAGTCTCCTGTTTGTCGTGTGCGCCCTGTGTTTGCCAAACGACAAAACAACAGGGCAAAAGCTCCACTTAGCCTAACAGAGTTACCGCTTTCGCGGAAAGCGTTTTCGCGTTCAACCTGCAGATTTAATCACACTAACCACTCCAGTCACAGCAGTAACAGGTTGCTGCATCCCCCGCTGCAACGCGGGCTCGCAATTAGAACATCGGAATGATGTACACCGCAATCGCAATCGTCGCGATCCACAGCAATGCCAACGCCTGCAGCGTCCGGTCACGCAACGCAATCTCATCCGGCGCCCCACCCTCGCCACGGTCCACATCAGCCGCGTAACGCAAAATCGCCACCGTAAATGGCACCATCGAAATCTGGTACCAAACCGCCTGGGCACCATCCACCCGCTGCGACAAATCGAAGCCCCATAGCGCGTAGCTCAGCACCACCGCAGTAGCAGAAAGCGTCCACACAAAGCGCAAATAAGTTGGTGTGTAGCTCTCCAAAGACTTACGGATCTTTGCCCCCGAACGCATGGCCAACTTCAACTCTGCATAGCGCTTACCGGCAGCCATGAACAACGAACCAAACGCCGCCACCAGCAAGAACCACTGCGACAGCACGATGCCAGCGGCCACACCACCGGCCATGGCGCGCAGCATAAAGCCAGAACTCACCAGCGCAATATCAATAACCGGCTGGTGCTTCCAACCAAAGCAGTAACCCAGTTGCAGCGCAATGTAGACGGCCATCACGATCGGCAAACCAACACCAGAGGAAGCCAGGAACGACAGCCCGATGGAACCCACAATCAGGATCACGGCCATCGCATACGCCATGCCAACAGGCAGCACCCCAGCCGCAATCGGACGGAAACGCTTCGTTGGGTGGGCACGGTCCGCTTCCACATCGCGGGCGTCGTTAATGAGATAAATCGACGACGCCGCCAAACAGAACGCAGCAAACGCAATGACCACATCCAGGATCACATTGCCCTTGAACAACATGTCCCCACCAGCAGCTGCAGGTGCAGCCACCACGAGCACATTCTTCACCCACTGCTTCGGGCGCATCGCTTTGATCATGCCGTCAACAATGTTGCGCGGCGGACGCAACGACGCGTCCTCAACCGCAACCGCAGAATCCGCCTGGGCACGCTTCGCGCCCTCACGCATTCCCGACTGCTGCACCGGCGAGGCGTCATCCAACGCCGAAGTATGCGGCTCCGATCCAAACACACGCTTTTCAGGTTGATTACTCACAGAATCGCTACTCCTTCACTCCATCAATCAATGCGCCTACTCGCCGCGAACCCGCCACATCACCATTGGTAGAACGGACCTTTGCGAAAACTGTACGGGAAACACCGGCAATTGCCCCAACCGACGCAACCGCCATCTGCAACGCCGCCGGCATCAGCGGACGCGTCGCCGCCGCAGAAACAGCACCAACAGCACTACCCGCCAACACATCCGTTGGATAATGCACACCCAAGAGCAAACGAGACATCGCCATCACCGGCACGCCCGCCAACGGAGCGGGACTCCGCAACGTCCAAGCCATCGCCAACAATGCAGCAGTCGTACTCGTCGCATGGGAAGAAGGGAAACTCAACTTCGACGGAGTGCCCACACCAATCTGAATATCCGGATGATGCGGACGTGGGCGTCGAACGATCCGCTTGATCACCACTGAGGCAGCATGCGCAACAAACGCAGCAACCCCAACATGCGCCCACCCCTCGCGTCGCTTCGGATCCACCGCCATACCAACAGCAGCGACCCCAAACCAGCCCAACGCGTGCTCACCAAAATGACTCAACCCACGAGCCGCAACCACCGAACCCGGCCAGCTGCCCAAAGTCCGCTGCACCGCAACCAAAGCCTTGGATTCGTGCAACGGATCACCCTTCACACGTGTCACGACACACCGCCATCTCGAGCCTCAGCAGCCTTGAAATACTCCACCAACTCCGGCTCAAAAATGCCAGCCCAAGCAGAACGACTCGTCAACTCACCATGCGCGGCACGATAGCGATCACGCATCTCATCAAACCGCTGCGCCACTTCCTTCTGCAAACGCATCGATTCCTTCGCCAACGCCAGCATCCGCTCACGATCACGCTTCCGGAACACCACTCCCCGACCATCAGCCGTGGTCACCGTGGCACCATCAACCCGCGACAAGCTAAACCAACGAGCTTCAATCGGCGGCAAACTCACCTGCGGAGTTGTGTGATGGGCAGGGTTAGCAGGCTTCGCATTGTTCAACACCGCCTGCGACAACACCTGAACCTTCGACTTCAAGGACAAAGGAATCCGCGTCAAATCTGGTCGCGCACCGGAAGGCTTCGGCAAATCCGCTGCGGTCGGCAGCACCACCGCATCCGGATACTCCTTACGCATCGCATTGATGCGCGGCAAAGTGGACTCCAAGATCCCGAACAACTGCTCCGGACCAGCCAAGAAATCCTTCATCGCCTCATTTTGAATCGCTACCGTGGAATACTCCAGGCACAGCAGATGCTTAGCAGTGGCCTTCGCCATCGACGTAATGATGCCGCGGGTCGATCCATTGTGCTGCAACGCACCCACGATCAAACGGTTACGGAGGTGGAAATAGGCCTGCCAGTCAATCGCATCATCCTTGTCCGACCACGCCATGTGCCAAATCGCGATGCCTGGCCACGAGGCGGTCGGGAATCCATGATCGCCCGCGCGCAAACCAAACTCACCATCATCCCACTTGATGAACAGTGGCAACGGCTGTCCAATGGTGTCCGCCACCACGCGTGGGATCATGCACATCCACCAACCGTTGTAGTCCACGTCGATGCGGCGGTGCAGATCCTTCGAGTCGATGGTCTCGCCGGTGGCGGCGTGGACCATGGCCATCGGGGTGAAGGCGATGTGGTCGCCCTCGTCGAAGCCCGTGACGTAACCGCCGGCGCCGACGCCGGCCCCGGTGGCGACCTCGACGCCCTCCTGGGCGTCGTACCACTCGGCCTGCTGGTCCTCGGGCTTGAAGAT
>JBHAQQ010000112.1:0-3285 GCA_041830435.1 Corynebacterium sp. | reverse complement strand
TGGTTGGTGCGCTGTTTGGAGTGTTCGCGTTCTAGTGCCGCAGCGCCGTCCACGACCGGGCGTTGCGACCGAACGCAACGCGGCGTGGCGTAACGCAGCGTTGCGTAACGCGGCGTGGCGTAACACGGCGCGGCGCTATACGCGACCTTCAAGCTGGGCGCGCATCTCATCCTTATGCGCCCGGCGTTCCGCACTCCAAATGCCGATCTGCTCCGTCACCCGAAGACGGAGCTTCTTAAACAGCAACATCGACAACGGCAAGGCCAAAATCAGCGCCAACAACGCACTCATCAGCAGCGGGAACGTATAAGCCATCCCCAATGCAATAACGATGCTGTGAATAACAAACGTCAACACCAAGAACAGCACCAAGCGCAACAAACCATACAGCGCAATGTCCTTCTTGGTGGCACCAGAAAGCTTCGGAGATTTCGTAGAGCTAGTCACAGCCACCGATCATACTCCGAACACCCAGCCCCAGCACTCGGCGGCCTGCACCCAGCCCCAGCAGGCAGCGGCTAGCGGCTAGCCGACCAACCCGCAACCCTAACGAACTTCAGTACACTCGACCCCATGGGAAAGCTCGCGTTACTGATCCTCGTTATCTTCACGGCATACATGCTGTGGCAAGCCTTCGCGCCAACCACCTGGCGCCTCCCCTTCGGCCCAGGCAGTAACCGCAAAAGCATCAACCAACCACCCCGCGGACCCGACGACGACCCCGACTTCCTCTGGAACCTCAAAAAAGAAGCGCACAAAAAACGCCGCAACAAAAACGGCAATGCCCAACAAGACGATCAAGACGACCAAGGCTCTGGAGAGCCAGGCGATTCCGGTAATGCCGACGATGCCGACGGTTCCGAAGAATAACCCCTACACCAACTGCACCCGCTCACCACGGCCCGTGCGGAAAAACTCCATCAACAACGCAATATCATCCCACCGCTTATACACCTCAGCACGCTGCAAAATATTCGGCTGATCATACAAATCCCCCATATTCATCAAATCAGTCGTCCCCCGCTTCCGAGCTTCCGCACGCCGAACCTCATGCGCCACCTTCGCATGATCCAGGACACGCTGCGGGAGACCGGCGTCGATCATCGACAAATGCATAAAATCCACCGCCGGGTCCCCCACCGTCATGTCCGAAAAATCAATCACCCCCACACCACCATCCGGCTGCCACAACACATGCTCACCAACCAACGCCCCATGCGTCAAACACCGCTGCTGAGCACCCCGCCCCAACATCCGATCCATCTGCTCAAACGTCTCCTCAACCACCTCCAACTCCGCAGCAGAAACCTCCGAAGCCAACAACTCCCCCACCCGTTCCTTCATCACCTGCAACCGGCCCGGAACCGTCCGCGGATGATAATTCAACACACTCGTCGCCTCCCCATCCGACCACCACGGCTCCACATTCACCACCGGCAACAAATCCGGACTCATCGTATGCATCACCGCAAACATCCCACCCAACTGCCGCGCCACCCGCTCACGCTCCCCCTCGTCCAACTCCAACCACAACCCCCGATCCAACGGACGCCCCGCCACCTCCGTCTGCAACGTCAACAACACCGGATTCGGTGTGCCAAACGTCCCCCGCGCATACGCCAACCGCACCGTCTCCGGCACCCGCACCTCCGAACCACGGAACAACTGCGAAATAATCGAAGACTCCAACGCCACCTGCGCACGATACTCCGCCTCATGCGGCACACGCACCACCATCGCCTCCGGCACCATCCCCTGCAACTCCCCCTCCGACGTGGAAATACCACGCAAAATCACCACCGCATGATCCATCCCCTGCGGCGGAATCTCCTCCGACTCCCACCGCAAATCCCGCCACGTATTCCGCACCATCTCCGGCACCTTATGCAAAGCAACCATCGTCACAACCTCCTACGCATCCCGACCACGGAGCAACAAACCCTGCAAATACGCCCCATACGCGCTCTTCCCCAAACGATCCGCAGCGCGCCGCAAATCCTCATCCGAAATGAACCCCTTGCGCCACGCCACCTCCTCCGGGCACGAAACCTTCAAACCTTGGCGTTGTTCAATGGCGCGCACAAAGTCACCAGCGGCCGCCAAATCATCCACCGTTCCCGTATCCAACCAGGCCGTTCCTCGCGGCAACATGCTCACATCCAGCCGCCCCTGCTCCAGATACGCCCGGTTCACATCCGTGATCTCCAACTCGCCCCGCGCCGAAGGCTGCAACGACTCCGCAATCCCCACCACATCATTGTTGTAGAAATACAGCCCCGGCACTGCATAGTTCGACTTGGGGTGCTCCGGCTTCTCTTCTAAACTCGACGCCTTACCATCCGGCCCGAACTCCACCACACCATAAGCCGAAGGATCGGCCACCCAATACGCAAAAATAGCGCCACCAGCAGGATCTTTAAAACGTTCCAGTTGTGTTCCCAAACCAGAACCGTAGAAAATATTATCCCCCAGGACCAACGCCACGGAATCCCCACCGATGAAGTCCTTGCCCACCACAAACGCCTCCGCCAAACCGTTAGGCGCGGCCTGCGTAGCGTACTGCAAATTCACCCCAAATTGCGCGCCGTCCCCCAGCAGACGCTGAAACTGCGGTGCATCCTCCACAGTGGTGATGATCAAGATGTCGCGAATACCCGCCAACAGGAGCGTTGTGAGCGGGTAGTAAATCATCGGCTTGTCGTACACCGGAACCAGTTGCTTCGACACACCCAAGGTCACCGGCCACAACCGTGAACCAGTACCACCAGCGAGAACAATGCCTTTCATGCACACCATGTTAGCCCACGAGCCAACACACGAGGGCAAACCTTCACAGACAAGCCCACTCGATGCACACAACCTAACAATGCGCCACCCCGGCAGCTACTCCCAGTCCCCCTCCGAAGCATCCATCGCCAACTGCCACTCCCGCTGCAACTCCTGCTCCCAACCCCGTGACTCTCGAAACTGCGGCAACCGACCACGGACCTCCTGCAATCGCGGAGCAGCCTGATCCTTCGCCGACAGCAACGCCTCCCCAGCACCAACGCCCCAATCCACCGCCAACTCCGGATCAAACGGATACACCTCCCACTCCGCCTGCGGGTTATAAGCCTCCGAAACCAAATACGCCACAACCGCCACATCAGACGTCGCAGCAAACCCATGTCCCACCCCAATCGGCACATGCACCACCGCACACCCCGCAGCACTCACGTCACCGCCAGGCATCCCAAGCTCCACCGCAATCGAACGACCAAACGTCGGCGAACCCTCCCGCAAATC
>JBHAQQ010000111.1:0-6173 GCA_041830435.1 Corynebacterium sp. | reverse complement strand
TTCGTTTGTGTTTGTCGGTGGTTATAGCGACGGGGTCACGCCCGGTCCCTTTCCGAACCCGGAAGCTAAGCCCGTCAGCGCCGATGGTACTGCACCTGGGAGGGTGTGGGAGAGTAGGTCACCGCCGGCATCAAAACCTAAGTAAAGATAATTGAATACAACCCCCCCCCTTTTGAATGCAGCGGTTGGGAACCACACTGATACGTGAAGTATCATGGCGGTTCCCAACCGCTGCTTTCGTATTGCTACACAGCGTTTGATACGCGGCAATATCCGCCCCCTTTTGTGCGTTTACTGTGGAAGACCTTGTCTTTGTTCACCACCTCACCACACACCAGGCCCACAGATAGCCAATGCTGTATGTTGAAGATCCATCGATTCACACAGCAGGCAACACTCCCAAGTAGACACCCCGGACCAGAGGGAGCTTCTTACGATTGGGTCTTCAAATTGATCTTCAATGCACGCATGTCACAAGGCAAGATCAACCTCAAACGACTGCATTACCATCAGCGAAAACAGAGGTGTAGACTCAGAACAGACAAAATTGAACAGGGAAGGCTCAATTTATTTATATGGCTGACTTCAACGAAAACGAACGCTCCGAATCTCACCAACGCAGAAACGGGCGCAACGGCTACCAACAGGGGAACTCCAGCCGATCACGAGACGGCCAACGCGGCAACGGCCGCGGCGACAACCGTCGAAGCGAAAACAACCGCAATCAACCACGTGGCGACCGCCGCGAAAACCGTGGTGACCGGTTCAACCGCGATGGTGACCGCTTCAACCCACGCAACGAACGCGGCGATCGTAGTGACCGCAGCTACCGTGGTGATCGCAACGACCGTAACGAGCGCGTTGACCGGTTCAATCGTAATGGTCGCGACGACCGCAACGGTCGTGGTGGCCGTTCAGGAAATCGTGATGGAAACGGCCCGCGTCGTCATAGCCAACGAGGCGGTGTGGACCGAGATGGTGTATCCCGTGCACAACACTCGGGACCACAGCGTTCCGGGTACCGTGAAGAACGCATTAATAAACGTATGAACGAGCCTCGCATCCCTGAGGACATCAATCCAAAAGACCTCGACCCAATGGTTCGACAAGAACTCCGTAGTCTGTCTAAAGATAACGCTGACATGGTCGCCAAGCACCTAATCATGGCCACGCTGTTGCTCGACGATCAACCTGAGCAAGCCCTCAAGCACGCTCGTGCTGCAAAAGACCGTGCCGGTCGCGTTGCGGTTGCTCGTGAAACCTGTGGCATTGTGGCTTATCACAACGGCGAGTGGAAGGAAGCAATCGCCGAACTGCGTGCGGCTCGGCGCATGTCCGGTGGCCCAGGACTTCTAGCAGTTCTCGCTGACTGCGAGCGTGCACTCGGCCGTCCAGAAAAGGCGCTAGAAGTAGCTGCTGAATTTGCCGACGCTGAACTCGACCCAGAAACCGCAGTAGAACTTGCCATCGTACTAGCCGGCGCGCATGAAGAACTCGGGAACAACAACGCCGCACTCGAATTGCTTACTGAACACCTAGAGGATCCAGAGGCACCAGAGCACAGTCGCTTGCGCGTTACCTACGCTCACGCTGATCTGCTCGAACGGATGGGACGAACAGCTGAAGCACGCTTCGCCTTCCAGCAGGCATTGGAACTTGATACGGAAGATGTTCTCGATGCCCAAGCACGGTTGGACAAGCTCAACGAGGCTGAGGCATAAAGGCATCCGATGCACCCAATTCTCGCCGGTTACGATGCACTATTGGTGGACCTCGACGGAACCGTCTTCGAAGGCTCTCGTCCAATTGAGGGAGCTGCTGAAGGACTGGCCCACCACCGTCAAAAACACCAGGTGATGTACGTAACCAACAATGCTTCTCGTACGCCCGCACAAGTAGCAGCACACCTCACGTCGCTCGGTTTCGATACAGCTGCAGAACACGTCCTGACCTCCGCAATGGCCGGTGCAAAACTCGCCTACGTTCGGACTCAGGAACTCCATCCAGGCGAGGAGCAGCTTCGCGTGTTCGTCATTGGCGGCGAAGCGCTGCGTGAGGCCTGCGCCAATGAAGGGTTTACTGTGGTGAATTCCGCAGATGAACATCCCCACGTGGTTGTGCATGGGCATAGCCCCGATAATCGTTGGGAAACGATGTCTGAAGGTGCATTGGCGATTCAGCGGGGTGCGTTGTACATCGCCACGAATCTAGATACCACGTTGCCGACAGAACGAGGGCTCATGTTGGGCAATGGTTCCATGGTAGCCGCAGTCTCGAGCGCTACCGGGGTGGTCCCAGAAGCTGCGGGAAAGCCAGGTCCCGCGATGTTTCACCAAGCTCAGGAAGTCCTGGGGAGTTTTCAACCATTGGCAGTTGGTGACCGATTGAATACCGACATTGCCGGAGGCAACGCAGCAGGATTCGATACATTGTTTACCGCCACCGGTGTGTCTGGCCATTGGGATGTGTTGCGGGCACCAGCTGCGCATCGACCGACGCATGTGGCTGCGAATCTTCGGGATCATCTTCCGGGGTGGTCGGCGTCGGCTGAATCCTCGGTAGATGGGAAACACCGGATCGTAGTTTCAGCTGGTACGACACAGCTGCATCACCTCACCGAGGGGACTGAACCGCAAGCTGAGGAAATCGACGCCACTTCCGTCATGGCGGCAGAAGCACTAGCCGTTGCTATGCCGTTGTATTGGGCATACGTTGATAGTGGCGTGGCACCAGGCGACATTGTCATTGAAGGCAACGACACGTTTGCCAAGACAGCTATTGGTGCATGGAGGTAGAAGGCCTTGAACATGAATATTGCTGATCAGATGGGAAACACCGCTCCGAAACCAGGGCCACCACTAGACCCAATGCAACGCGTCCAGCAGCAGGCCGAGGAATTGGCTACCGCTGTGGAGGCACTGCTGGCACGGGACGTTGATGGCGCAGAAGAAGCAGAAGTGCTTGAGCGAGCTCAGCAGTTAGTGAGTGAGGCGCTCAATGGCTAAGAAGGCGGCGAAACTCCAACGGTTGGATGCTGAACTGGTCAAGCGCAAGATCGCCAGAAGTCGTGAACATGCTCAAGAGATGATCAAAGCCGGTCGAGTGACAGTCAATGGCATGGCGGCACTGAAACCAGCCACTGGTGTCAGTGGTGAAGTTTCAATTCGGGTTGCTGAATCCGCAGACGATCGGTGGGCAAGCCGCGGGGCTCATAAGCTCATTGGGGCGCTCGATCATTTTTCTAAACAGGGCCTCACTGTTGAGGGGCGGACAGTGCTGGATGCCGGTGCGTCTACTGGTGGGTTCACCGATGTGTGTTTGGATCGCGGGGCAAGTCGGGTCGCGGCCGTTGATGTGGGCTACGGCCAATTGATCTGGCGCTTGCAAAATGACGAACGTGTTGATGTGCTGGATCGGACGAATGTACGCACCCTCACGGCCGACATTCTCGGTGGGCAAATGGACATGATGGTCGGGGATTTGTCGTTTATCAGTATTGAACTGGTGCTGCCTGCACTGGCCGCTTGTGTGAAACCAGGCGGTGACCTGCTGCCGATGGTGAAACCACAATTTGAAGTAGGCAAAGATCGCCTCGGTGCTGGAGGGGTGGTGCGTGACCCGGCACTCCGTGCGGAGGTGACGTTGCGCGTTGCACAAGCTGCACTCGAGCATGGGCTGTCCACAAAGGATGTGGTGGCGTCTCCGTTGCCGGGGCCGAGCGGTAACGTAGAATACTTCTTATGGCTCGTCAATGATGGCGGCGCATCAGCACCCACACAGGAAACACTGCAAGCAATGGTGAATACTGCCATTCAGGAAGGCCCACAATGACCCAAGAGCAAGCGGGATCTGCGAAGCGTGAGATTTTGCTCGTTGCACATACCGGTGTGCATGAAAATCTTGGATTAGCTGCAGAAGCAGCGAGCCGCTTGAAAGAAGGCGGGGTGGACGTTCGTGTCATGGCTACTGGAGATCCAGCGCCAGTTGCACGTCATGAGATTCTGGGCAGGTTTCGTCGCTATGGGCATACCAAGGAAGCTGCCAGTGGGGTAGAGATGGTGCTTGTGTTGGGAGGCGACGGCACCTTCCTCCGAGCTGCGGATATTGCGCATTCTGCCGATGTGCCGGTGCTGGGTGTGAATATGGGACACATTGGATTCTTGGCTGAGTGGGAGCAGGAATCCTTGCAGGAAGCAATTGACCGGGTTATTGCCAAGGATTACCGCATTGAAGATCGTATGACCTTGGGGATCACGGCCCGTGACATGGATGGGCGAGTGCTCGGAACCGGCTGGGCCTTGAACGAATGTTCTGTTGAGAACCTCAATCGCCAAGGTGTTCTCGATACCATTCTCGAAGTAGATGAACGCCCAGTGAGTTCCTTCGGCTGTGATGGTGTGCTGGTTTCCACCCCAACGGGATCCACTGCGTACGCGTTTTCTGCTGGTGGGCCCGTGTTGTGGCCTGAGTTGGATGCGATTCTGGTTGTACCAAGTAATGCGCATACGCTGTTCAGCCGTCCACTTGTGGTCTCACCGAATTCTTCGGTGGCGGTGGAGACAAATCCATTGACGTCGCCAGCAACTGCAGTGATGGATGGTTTCCGCCAGATTCATATGCCGCCGGGGGCGCGTGTAGAGATTCGTCGCGGGGCACAGCCGGTTCGATGGGTCCGTTTGGACTCGGCACCGTTTACGGACCGATTGGTGCACAAGTTCAGGTTGCCAGTCACTGGTTGGCGGGGGCCACGTCACTAGAGTGCGCTGGATTGCGTGCGCCAATGTGTGTTTGTGGCTGAATGTTTTATTTGAGGTTAAGGGGTCGTTATTCTTTCGGAATTGCACATCCGTGATTTGGGTGTAATTGAGGGCGCTGTCGCGGAATTCGCTGGTGGGTTGACCGTTGTGACGGGTGAAACTGGTGCCGGTAAGACCATGGTGGTGTCCAGTTTGCGCCTGTTGTCGGGTGAACGGGCGGATGCTTCGCGGGTTCGAGTGGGCAGTGATAAGGCCAGCGTTGAGGGGTATTTTGTCATCCCTGCCGGCGCAGCTGGTTCAGGCAGCACCGGCTCAGGCAGTACCGACTCAGGCAACACCAGCACTGACAGTGCGCTCGGGGACCTGTTGAGGGAAATTGATGCAGAGATCGATGATGGGGAAGTCATCGCGGGCCGAACGGTGAGTGCTGCAGGGCGTTCGCGCGCGCATTTGGGTGGCAAGGCTGTTCCGGTTGGGGTGTTGGGCCGCTTTGCGCAAGAGTTGTTGACGATTCATGGGCAAAATGATCAGCTTCGGTTGTTGGACTCGCAGAGGCAACTTGAAGCTTTGGATAATTTCGCTGGTTTGGATCAGTTGCGTGCGGAGTTCCAGGCTGCGCGGAAGTTGTGGCGCGGTGTGGCGAAGCAGTTGCATGAGCGGTTGGAATCGCGGACACAGTTGGCGTTGGAAGCGGAGACGTTGACGCAGGCGTTGGCGTTGATTGATGAAGTGGATCCGCAGCCTGGTGAAGACGATGAGTTGAAGGCGCGGATTCGTCGCTTGCAGGATGTTGATGACTTGCGTGGAGGGGTGGCGCAAGCGTTGGCGGTGTTGGACGGGACGGATGTGTTGGACGCTGAGGCGTCGAATGTGTTGTCGTTGTTGCAGGTTGCAGTCCGGGCGTTGGATGGTGATGATGAGCAATTGCGGGGGCTTGCTGATCGCCTTGAAGAACTCGCTGTGCTTGTGGGGGATGTAGCGAGTGATGTTGCACGGGTCTTGGACGAAGTACCTGATCCTGCTGAATTGGATGGGTTGTTGCAGCGCCAGCAACAGTTGCGGGCGTTGCGGAAATTCGCAGCTGATGTGGATGGGGCGTTGGCGTGGCGGGATTCGGCGCGGGAGCGTTTGTCCAATATTGATGTGTCTGAGGATGCGATCGCCGCGTTGCAGGAGGAAGTGGAACAGCGGCAGGCTGCGATGTTGGCGTTGGCGCGGGAACTGACCAAGCGGAGGACCGCAGCTGCGAAAGATTTTGGTGCGGCGGTGACAGAGCAGATTCGGGGGCTGTTCATGTCTTCTGCTGTGGAGGTTGATGTGCGGCCGTTTGAGGGCAAGGCGCTGGGCGGGGTGCAGGTCGGTTCGAGTGGCGCTGATGTGGTGGAGTTCATGCTGGTGCAGGGTGGTCATCGTACG
>JBHAQQ010000110.1:0-6907 GCA_041830435.1 Corynebacterium sp. | reverse complement strand
GGGCATCGCCTGCTGCCAGGGCAACCAAGAACGCTTTCGCTTCAGGATCCAAGGTCAGACGATTGCCATACCCCCGTTCATCCTGCACAGCTCGCTCCAAAAGTTCCCCGATATCTGCGTCGCTCAAGGACTCCAACTGTATCAACAAGCTCCGGGACAACAACGGAGCAACCACTGAAAAGGACGGATTTTCCGTTGTTGCGGCAACCAACAACACCGTTCGGTTCTCCACGGCAGCGAGCAGCGCATCCTGTTGCGTTTTCGAAAAGCGATGAACCTCATCAATGAACAGCACGGTTGATTCGCCATATACCAGCCGGCTACGAGCTTCCTCGATCACGGCTCGTACTTCTTTCACTCCAGCGTTGAGGGCGCTGAGCGCCGCAAAATGCCGGCCAGCCTGCTGTGAAATCAGCGACGCAATGGTGGTCTTTCCGGTCCCAGGAGGTCCATACAAGATGACAGAGGTACCACCCTCCCCATTGATGAGCCGCCGCAGCGGAGCATTCGGACCCAAGACCTTGGTTTGCCCCACTACCTCTTCGAGGTTTCGCGGTCGCATCCTCACAGCCAATGGGGCATGACCACCTGGATGAAAATATGCCGCACTGTCCATCGACATGCTCAGCCTCCTCGCTGAATGTGCCAGCTAGGCCGGATCACGACGGATCCTTGGGAATGCTCCCAACTTGCTCAGCACTTCCCGCAGGGTCGTCGCATACCCAACTACCGCCTCGGTATACATGGAAGGTTGATCGACCGCGAACTGACGAATTGCATCAACCGTGGTGGCAATATCTTCCAAGTTGTCTTTCGACATCTGCTCCAAATGAGCCTTGGAATTTTGCTGTTCATTGCGCAAGATCGAGTCTGCATGTTCTTCTAAGGCCAAGCGACCGTAGTACAACAACATCAACGACGTAAATGCCCAACCAATCATGGAAGCAATGATGACCTTGCGCAGCAGCTCATCGTCCCGAATCTCTGGCCAAACTGGGGCAATTTCCGCACGCCATGAACCAATGAACTCACGAGCTTCCTCGGTACTCAAGGCAGGGGTGGAATTGTCCTGAGGGAAGCCAGCTACGACGCAGGCAACGTCGAAGGTTACATCACGGAAATTCGCCCATTCGTAATCCAAGAACACCACGTTGTGCGCCAACATGATGTTGTCCGGAATGAGATCAAATGGCGTGAATGCTTGAAAGCCTGGTTGGGCATTCGCTTCCGCAGAATATTCGGCCAACTCGGCAATCACCGGATCAATGGCAATCCCGTTACGTTCCATCAGTGCCATGCCACCTCGAATCAACGAAGGAATGGCCAGATCATATTCCGCAAGTTGTGCAGGTGAAAGGTTATGGCGGCTGCATTGCCTGCGGTACAGCACCCCAAAGGCTTCACTATCACCAAACGTGTGCGCATGCATCCGCCCCATTGCGCGCCCCAGCTTCCGCAACGCTGAAATGCGATCTTCGGCAGAGAAATAATTCAGCACTTCTTGAAAATTGGCCCCGTCGCCGACGTCGGAGAGTACGAGGATGCGGTTGTCAATATCATGCGCCAAAAGGAGCGGTCCGGGACGAGCATTTTCAGGAAGCGTATTCGTGTACTGGTAGGCGATGATTTCCCGCACCAGCGCCACGTAATTGTGGGTCACCCCGCGGCTCGCCAGGTCGGCAGGATCATCCATTGGCAGCTGCTTCACCACCACCGAACGTTCCTGCAAGAACGGATTAGGCACCACCCGGCAACGCAAGACGGTGGCGCTGCCAGAGCCACTCAGCACTTCTGGGTTCGTCAATTCACACAACCCGCCAAAGCGGGCGGAAAGCAACTCCTCCGCAAGCGAAATCGTAGTTTCCGTCATGTGCCTAATCCTTCCCAAGCAATCCTGCAGCCGCGCTGGCACTACTGCTTTGGCTTGAAATCGATTCCGGTTTCTTTTCGTTGAGCCGCGGAAATCTCACCAGGAGCATCCGTCAACGGATCAACACCGCCGCCGGACTTCGGGAACGCAATGACGTCACGAATGGAATCGAAACCACCGAGGAGGGAAACAATACGGTCCCAGCCAAACGCAATACCACCATGCGGTGGAGCACCAAAGGCGAATGCATCAAGCAAGAATCCAAACTTCTCTTGCGCCTCGGATTCGTCAATACCCATCACCTTGAACACCCGCTGCTGGATATCTGGACGGTGGATACGGATCGAGCCGCCACCAATTTCATTGCCATTGCAAACAATGTCATACGCATATGCCAGTGCGGCACCTGGATCGGTGTCAAAGGAGTCCAAGAACTCTGGCTTTGGAGACGTAAATGCATGGTGCACTGCAGTCCATGCGGAAGAACCAAGGGCAACATCGCCCGAAGCCTTGGCGTCTGCAGAAGGCTCAAACATCGGCGCGTCCACTACCCAGGTGAATGCCCAATCGCCTTCCTTGATCAGGCCCAGCTTGTTGGCGATTTCGCCGCGGGCAGCTCCCAAGAGCGCACGCGAGGCCTTCGTCTCACCTGCAGCAAAGAACACACAGTCACCTGGCTTTGCACCCACATGGGCGACGATGCCTGCGCGCTCGGCGTCGGAAAGGTTCTTCGCGACTGGACCGCCGAGCTCGCCATCTTCTCCAATCAAGATATACGCCAAGCCCTTTGCGCCACGTTGCTTTGCCCACTCCTGCCAAGCATCGAGCTGACGACGAGGTTGTGAAGCGCCACCTTCCATCACCACTGCACCGACATATTCGGACTGGAACACACGGAACGGGGTGTCCTTAAAGAACTCCGCACATTCAACAATCTCAATATCAAAACGCAAATCCGGCTTGTCCGAACCGTACTTACGCATCGCATCCGCATAGGTCATGCGTGGAATCGGCGTTTGCAACTCGTAGCCGATTTCTTTCCACACCGCAGCGAGGATCTGTTCGGCAAGAGCAATGACGTCTTCTTGATCCACAAAGCTCATCTCCACATCGAGCTGGGTGAACTCTGGCTGGCGATCCGCACGGAAATCTTCGTCTCGGTAACAACGCGCGATCTGGTAGTAACGCTCCATACCCGCAACCATCAGCAATTGCTTAAACAACTGCGGAGACTGCGGCAAGGCGTAAAACGTGCCTGGCTTCAAACGCGCAGGAACCAGGAAGTCACGGGCACCCTCCGGGGTGGAACGAGTCAGCGTTGGCGTTTCGATTTCCACGAAATCATGCTCGTCCAACACACGACGCGCAGCCCGGCTTACGCGTGAACGCAAACGCAGCGCATCACCCTGGGTCTTGCGGCGCAAGTCCAGGTAACGATACTTCAATCGGGTTTCCTCGCCTACCTCGCCACCCGACGCCGCATCATCAATTTGGAATGGCAGCGCAGCGGAAGCATTCAGCACCTCCAACGCAGAAACATTAACCTCAATACCACCGGACGCCAGATTCGGATTCTCCGAACCCTCCGGACGAGCCTCAACCACACCAGTAATGCGAATGCAGTACTCAGAGCGAAGATCATGAGCGCGCTCCGCAACATCAGACTCGCGGAATACCACCTGAGCGATGCCAGAACGATCACGCATATCGATGAAGATCACTCCACCGTGGTCACGACGGCGACCGACCCAGCCCGTCAGGGTAACTTCTTGGCCAATGTTCTCCGGACGTAGTTCGCCCGCAAGGTGAGTACGAAGCACTTGGTGCTTCCCCTTTCGCATTTGATTCTGGAGGTTTTCAAGTTTTTCGTGGCACGAGTGCACATACCACGCTCGACCTCACAGCATACCGTACAACTATATGGAACAATGATTAGCGTGACTTTTAACAATAACCTTGGAAATGACTACGCTAGTCGCGGAAGCTCCGCAGGCAACGGCGGTGGCGGTGGTGGATTCAACCTCGGCGGTGGCCGAGGCGGGGGAAATCCACTGCTCATGCTCATCATGGGTCTGGTCGGTAGAAAGTTTGGCCTTCCTGGACTCATCATCGTAGGTATCATCGGATTCTTCCTAGCCAACGGTGGCGGAGGAATACTCGGAGGTGGACAACAATCCACCCAACAAACGCAAACGCAACAAACCCAAAGTGGGTCCAGCGATTTTGCGCACTGCCAAACTGTAGCAGACGCTAACCAATACGACGATTGCCGCATCCTGGCTACCCAAGTATCCCTCGACCAATTCTGGTCCGAAGTGCTGCCAACTGAAGGTGGCATCGATTACGTCGAAAACGGACTATTTGTAGCCGAAGGTATGCTCAACACTGGCTGTGGCGCAGCAAATATTTCCCAAACCGGACCGTTCTACTGCCCGGGAGACCAGTCCGTCTACATGTCAGTGCCGTTCTTCCAGCAACTCAAGCAAATGGGAGGCAGCGACGGCCCCTTCTCCATCATGTACGTCACCGCCCACGAAGTGGGTCACCACATTCAACAACTGCAGGGCACCCTGCGCCTCTCCGACTACAACAATCCAGGAGAAGATTCCAACGCTGTACGCGTAGAACTCCAGGCGGACTGCTACGCCGGACTGTGGGCGTCGAATGCCGATAAGGGTCCAAACGCCCTGCTCGAACCCCTTACCCAAGAACAAGTAGAACAAGCAATCACCACTGCCCGCGCCATCGGCGACGATGTCATCCAACAACACTCCGGTCAAGGAGTAAACCCAGACCTCTGGACACATGGCTCCGCACAACAGCGTGTGGAATGGTTCCTCCGCGGATACCAAGGTGGCACACTGGCATCCTGTGAACAGCAATTCCTCTAAACTCCTGACGTACGCAATTCAGCTACACTAGGGGAACGCAAACCAACTCAACAACAATAAGGGAGCACGAATCAATGCGAGCCGATGCACTTCGCCGGCGACTGACCATCATCGAAACCGCAAAGCGATTTCTCTTGGGTCAACGCAACATAGTGCTAGAAAAAGTCGCTGATGAGTCCAACGTGGGTATCGCCACGCTCTATCGGAACTTTCCAAACCGTCAAGAACTCATCAACGAAGCCGTACTCAGCCTCGTTCGGGATGGAATCGAGCAATTCAATGAAATTTCCCGCGTTCTCGATTCCAACACCAGCCACAACGAATACGTCTCCCAACTCCACAAGGTAATTCACCTATCCAACACCATCGGAGTGCACGTATTTGGTCCGATGGTTGTCGAAGAACAACCAGACCGCCTAACCGAAGAACTCGCCCAAGCACGCGAAGAAGGCCTCCGCGTCATGCGTGAGGTATTCAACCAATTCGTAAAGAAGGGCCTGATCCATGAGTCCATCTCCACGTCAGAGTTCTACAACGGTGTCATCGCGCTAAGCTATCAACCACAATTCGGCACAACCGACAATCGAGCAACCACGAACGAACGTCTCATCGAGATTTTCCTAGCAGGTTGCAAGCACGGAACCTAAGCAACACAACATCACCGCAATGCGATCACAGTAATGGCGGTTGGAGCACCCAAGTGCCCCAACCGCCATTGACGTGTTTCACATCGCTATGCTGCAGCTATTCAACAGGTGACGCCACGAATTGACGCACAGCCTGAGCCAAGTACTCCTCGATACCATCCAAGGAAACTTCCTGCTGCTCATGAGCCTGCAAATGCTTCACCATGACCGTGCCCTGCTCCAACTCACGGTCACCCAACACCAGTGCAAACAACGCGCCAGCGCGGTCCGCGCCCTTCATAGCACCCTTCAAGCCACGATCGCCATAGGCCATATCAACAGCAAGCCCCCGGCCACGCAACGCATCGACCAATATCGCCATGCGACGTTTCGCTTCCGCCCCCATCGCCACACCATAAATATCAACCCGTCGCCCCAGCGAAGCTTGCTGCTGCTCAGCCTGCAGCGCCAACAACGTGCGGTCCACACCCAAACCAAAACCAATGCCACTCAAATCTTGCCCACCCAATTGCGCCATCAAACCATCGTAACGGCCACCACCGCCAATGCCAGACTGGGCACCAAGACCATCATGAACAAACTCAAAACACGTCTTCGTGTAGTAGTCAAGACCACGAACCATACGTGGATTGATGGTGTATTCCACACCTAAATCATCAAGCAAACCAGTGACCACATCAAAGTGCGCACGGCTCGAATCTGACAAATGATCCAACATCAACGGCGCATCCGCCAGCATCTCCTGCATCTCCGGACGCTTATCATCCAACACTCGCAAAGGATTTAGCTCAGCACGGCGTCGAGTTTCATCATCAAGCGGCAACCGAGCCAAAAAATCCTGCAATTTCTGGCGATACGCAGGACGGTCCGAATCATCCCCCAAACTTGTCAATTCCAAACGGAAATTCCGCAAACCAACAGAACGGAAACAACGATTCGCCAACGCAATAACCTCGGCATCCAACGCCGGATCATCCACACCAACCGCCTCAACACCCACCTGCTGCAACTGCCGATAACGACCCGCCTGCGGACGCTCATAACGGAAAAACGGGCCATGATACGTCAACTTCACAGGCAACTGCCCACGATCCAAATTATGTTCAATCACCGCCCGCATCACCCCAGCAGTCCCCTCCGGACGCAGCGTCACCGACCGATCACCACGATCAGCAAACGTATACATTTCCTTACTTACAACGTCCGTGGACTCCCCCACACCACGAGCAAACAACGACGTGTCCTCAAACACCGGCAACTCAATATGCTCATAACCCGCAGCATGCGCAGCCCCCGAAAAAGCCTGCCGAACCGCATAAAACTCAGCAGACAATGGAGGAACATAATCCGGCACACCCTTCGGCGCGCTCAAAGACTTCAGGGCAGGGCGATTGTTCACAGACTTGTCGTTACTCACTCGGCCAATACTAGCAGCTACTTCACCGCTTGCAGATACGGATTCACAGCCTTTTCCTGACCAATCGTGGTACTCAAACCGT
>JBHAQQ010000109.1:0-2978 GCA_041830435.1 Corynebacterium sp. | reverse complement strand
CATCTCCACTGCTGTGGAAGAAGGCCGCAAGATCCGCGCTGAGCGCCAGGCAGCAGCTGCAAAGGACGCAGCAGGCGACAAGCCAGCTGAGGCTCCAGCAGCTGAAGCAGAAGCAGAAGCACCGGCTGCAGAAGCTACCGAAGAAGCCTAAACTACAACCACCACATCCAATCAACAAGGAGGATCGCCACCATGGCGAACTACACCGCCGCAGACGTAAAGAAGCTGCGTGAAAAGACCGGCTCCGGCATGATGGACTGCAAGAAGGCACTGGAAGAGTCCAACGGCGACTTCGAAAAGGCAATCGAGCTGCTCCGCATCAAGGGCGCAAAGGACGTTGGCAAGCGCGCAGAGCGCTCCGCATCTGAGGGCCTCATCGCCGTTTCCGGCAACACCATGATCGAAGTTAACGCTGAGACCGACTTCGTTGCTAAGAACCAGGAATTCATTGACTTCGCAAACGCAGTAGCAGAAGCTGCAGCCGCTGCTAAGGCAAACTCCCGCGAAGAGCTCGAAGCTGTTCAGGTTAACGGCGAAACCGCTGCAGAAGGCCTGCAGCAGCTGTCCGCAAAGATCGGCGAGAAGCTCGAACTGAAGCGTGCAGTTACCATCGAAGGTGATCAGGTAGCTGTTTACCTGCACCACCGCTCCGCAGACCTCCCACCAGCAGTGGGTGTTCTGGTTGCTTACACCGGCGATGACGCTGCAGCTGCCAAGGGCGCTGCAATGCAGGTCGCTGCTCTCAAGGCTACCTACCTTTCCGCTGACGAAGTTCCAGCAGAGGTAGTTGCAAAGGAGCGCGAAATCGCCGCAGCTACCGCTCGCGAAGAGGGCAAGCCAGAAGCTGCAATGGAAAAGATCGTAGAAGGCCGCGTGAAGTCCTTCTTCAAGGATGTTTGCTTGCTGGAGCAACCTTCCGTAACCGACTCCAAGAAGACGGTTGCACAGGTCTGCGAAGAAGCAGGAATCACCTTGACTGGCTTTGTGCGCTACGAAGTAGGCCAAGCCTAAGTACTACCCGTACTACCAACGACGAGTTGCCTGTGAAGCATTCCTAGGCGCTCAATACCCGTGAGATAGTACAGGTGCCCAAAGGGTCACACGTTGTCGTGTGGCCCTTTCGCTTTGCCTGCAACACCTGGATATGCGGTACGATATTCAACAGCTCACAACTGGAACCGACCACCCAAGGAGAATTGTGTCCGATTCTGTGCAATCCAACGTGGAAACAAATGTTCAACGCAGCGGCTACAAGCGGGTCATGCTGAAACTCGGCGGCGAAATGTTCGGCGGCGGCAGCGTGGGCATTGACCCAGACGTAGTACAGAACATTGCCCGCCAGGTAGCTGAAGTCAGCAAAAGTGGGGTAGAGGTTGCCATTGTTATCGGCGGCGGTAACTTCTTCCGCGGAGCAGAACTCCAGCAACGCGGCTTGGACCGCTCGCGTTCCGACTACATGGGAATGCTCGGAACCGTCATGAACTGCCTGGCATTGCAAGACTTCCTCCAACAAGAAGGAGTGGACTGCCGCGTACAAACCGCCATCAACATGGCACAAGTGGCAGAGCCATACTTGCCACTCCGGGCTTCCCGCCACCTGGAAAAGGGCCGCGTGGTGATCTTTGGTGCAGGCATGGGTATGCCGTACTTCTCTACGGACACCACCGCAGCGCAACGCGCTTTGGAAATCGGTTGTGAAGTGCTGCTAATGGCAAAGGCAGTTGACGGAGTATACGACGACGATCCGCGTACCAACCCGAACGCACAACTATTCAACGAAGTAACACCACGCGAAGTCATTGAACGTGGCCTTAAGGTTGCTGATGCAACCGCATTCTCCTTGTGCATGGACAACCACATGCCAATTTTGGTGTTCAACCTGCTGACCGACGGCAACATTGCCCGTGCAGTGGCAGGGGAACGCGTGGGAACGCTGGTCGATAACCCGCGCGCCTAACTGCGCTTCCAGAGGCGTGGATTGCTGCACCTCAGCGATTCCGTGCCCGTACGTGCCCACACAGGTATGCCGGCATCATTGAAGCGGTGCTGGCACCCCGAACACGAACTCCACAACGACGAACTGGTAGATTAAGACCCATGATTGACGATATTCTTCTCGAATCTGAAGAGCGCATGTCGAACTCTGTCGAGCATGCACGTGAAGACCTGACCACTATCCGCACCGGACGTGCAAACCCATCCATGTTCAATGGTGTGATGGCGGAATACTACGGCTCCCTGACTCCAATCACGCAGATGGCCACCATCAGCGTCCCAGAGCCACGCATGTTGTTGATCAAGCCATACGAAATGTCCACGATGGGGGACATCGAAAACGCGATCCGCAATTCTGACCTTGGGGTGAACCCAACCAACGACGGCCAGGTTCTGCGCGTAACCATTCCGCAGCTCACAGAGGAACGCCGTCGCGACCTGGTGAAGCTCGCAAAGTCCAAGGGTGAGGACGCAAAGATTGCCATTCGCAACATTCGCCGCAAGGGAATGGACGGCCTGTCCAAGATCCAGAAAGACGGCGAAGCTGGCGAGGATGAAGTCAAGGCTGCAGAAAAGGAACTGGAAAAGGTTACAGCGAAATACGTCGCCCAGGTCGATACCCTTGTGGAACACAAGGAAAATGAATTGATGGAAGTGTAGGCACATAAGCCTATGGCTGCACCAAAGCCGAAAAACGGAGCCGGGCGAAACCTCAAGCAAGCAATCAGCGTTGTGGTCTTGCTCGGCGCCCTTGTCATTGGAGCCGTTGTCACCCCAATGGCCTGGTACCCACTCGTGGCCACCGTCATGGGACTTGCAACCTATGAAGTTTGGCGTCGACTAGTAGAGAAGAACTACGTCATCAATTTGCCGGTGCTGATCGTCGGCGGACAATTGATGATCTGGCTGTCATGGCCCTTCGGAACCACCGGCCTGCTATCCGGCTACGCAGTGACACTGCTCTTGCTACTGGTGACAAGACT
>JBHAQQ010000108.1:0-6355 GCA_041830435.1 Corynebacterium sp. | reverse complement strand
GCGCTCGACGCAGCGGCGGCGGAACTCGCAGCGAACATGGCTTAACAGTAAGCTGTGTATTAGTCATTCGTATTTTTATTTAGGAGCTGGAAGTTTTTATGGCTAATCCATTGGTCAAGGCGTGGAAGTACCTGGTTGCGTTGTTCGACAGCAAGGTTGAAGAGCATGCTGACCCGAAAATTCAAATTGAACAGGCAATTCAGGAGGCACAGCGGCAACATCAAGCGTTGAGCCAGCAAGCTGCCGCCGTGATTGGCAACCAACGCCAGTTGGAAATGAAACTGAGCCGTCAATTGGAAGAAGTTGAAAAGCTTCAGGCAAACACGAAGCAGGCCCTTTCGTTGGCTGATAAGGCACGCGCTGAAGGCAATGCGGCAAAGGCGACGGAATACGAAAACGCTGCTGAGGCTTTCGCTGCGCAACTGGTCGGCGCAGAGAACTCCATTGAGGATTTGAAGCAGCTGCACGATCAGGCATTGACCCAAGCGGCACAAGCGAAGCAAGCTGTGGAACGCAACGCCATGGCGTTGCAGCAGAAGGCAGCTGAGCGTACCAAGCTGCTGAGTCAATTGGAACAGGCAAAGATGCAAGAAAAGGTTGCAGAGTCGCTTTCCTCCATGAATGAAATTGCTGGAGGCAGCACACCAAATCTTGACCAGGTACGCGAAAAGATTGAGTCTCGCTACGCGAAAGCCTTGGGGCAAGCTGAACTTGCTCAAGGTTCCGTACAGGGGCGCATGGCAGAAATCGAGCAAGCTGGCGTTCAGCTTGCAGGTCATTCTCGCCTGGAACAGCTTCGTGCGGAGATGAACGCAACGCCAGCAGTTGGCCAGGGACAAGCAAACGCTGCAATTGAACAGGGAAACCCATTCAGTGGCGATGAAGCTGAAGACCCAGTAGCTAAGCGCATGCGGGAACTTCGCGGCGAGTAATACTTATGTCATGCGCTGTATGTGCAGCGCTACTCATCCCCATAACCGCGGCTACTCAGCGCCTCGCCCATCGAGCGAGCCTGCATCAAGCAGCGAATTAACAACGGGACACCAAGCGCGCGGGCGAGACTGAAAAAGCCAGTCACCCCGCGCGCTTGCATTGCTTCACGGACCTGAACTGCAGCCAAATACGTCTGCGGAATCAGTCGAATCGTAAGGCAAAATGCCAAAATGATTTGCTCCACAGGCAACCCAAACCGAGCAAACGGTCGCAACGCTTTCTCCACCGTCTCCAAGAGTTCACCCATGCTGGTCGTCAGCAAGACCAATGATGCCGCAGCCACCGCAGCGTACACATTGCACGTATTGCTCAATGCAATTGCCCAACCGTTACGCCACCACAATAGTGCTCCGAAGACAATGAGTAGCGGAAGTGGTGGCAGTAATTGGCTCTTTGCGGCAAACCATGGAACTCGGCACACCGCATAGCCCAACAACGTGATTGCCAACCACGGCACAGCGACGAAGAGCTTGTCTTGGGCACGCAGCATCTGCACGGCAACGGAGCTGACAACAAGCAAGACAATGAGGGCTGCCAATTTTGCTCCTGCGCTGCGACGATGCAGCCACGAATCGCCTGGCAGGTACATGCCAAGGGGGAGCTGGTTCCTATTCACTACGCGATGATCTTTCCGATTGAGCATGTACGCTGCGCAGGATCCGCTCGCGATACTCAGCAATGACATGGGAAACCGGATTGGCATTGTTCGCACGTTTCTGTGCAGAGTCCCCACTGATCCGGGCATGATCAAAGCACACCACTCGGTCAACGTCTTGCAAGACCTCCAGGTCATGCGAAATGACAATGACCTGCTGTTCAAGGCTGAACAGCGCTTGTGTTACTCGCATACGATTGGCCAAGTCCAGCATCGTGGTAGGTTCATCGGCAACCACAATCTCTGGTTCCATAACCACCACGCTCGCCAGAGCCAATAATTGTTTTTCCCCGCCAGAAAGCACATGCGGGCTGGCATCAGCGAGATGAGCAATTCCAAACCGTTCTAGTGTTTCCAACGCCTTGTTGCGTGCCGCTGTGCGTCCAAGCTTGCGTTTGCGCAATGAGAATTGAACATCCTCCACGACGGTAGGCATGAGTATTTGGGAATCGGCGTCGGAAAAGATGAATCCTACCTGGTTCCGCACTGTCTTTAGGTTACTGGCAACATCACGTCCATTGATGCGGACCTGACCACGGGTGGGCAGTTGCAGTCCGTTGAGGAGCCGCGCAAAAGTTGATTTGCCAGAGCCATTCGCGCCGATGATGCCGATGCGGTGTTCGTCGAGGGTGAGGGTGATGTCGCTGAGCAATTTCCGAGTTTCAGGTTGGGAGCCCAAGTCGCGCAAGGTTTGCGCAGGGATGGGAACTTCAACATCGACGTGCTGGACTTCGATAGTGGGCATAGGGATAAGTGCCTAAGGTGCAAGGTTAGCGTTGGAAGATTTGGGGTGCGGATCGTTGCACGGCGATCGCAATGGCACTCGCCGCAATGATCTTGAAAACTCCGCCGAGCACGAATGGAGCATTTGATGCGAAGGCGTCCCAAAAGGTCAGATCCATGCGCCAAACGAGGCCGAGGGCGCCGCAGACAAATTGAAGCAGTGTTCCGACGATGCCTGCGAAGGTGTAGGTCATAAAGCGGGCAATAGTGCCGCTTGGGGCCTTGGACGCGATCCACGCCGCAATGATCGCGGTGAGGATGTACCCAACGAGGTAGCCCACCGTGTTGCCAGGCAATGCGCTGAGCGTTGTGCGCCAGCCCGCAAGATTTGGGATGCCGACGAGGCCTACTCCGAGGAAGAGGAGCGTGGTGAGTGTGGAGCGTTTCACGCCAAGGAGGAGAGCAGCGAGCAACACCCCCATGTTTTGGAGAACAATTGGCACACCCAGGCTACCCACCGGAATGGACACGGCACCGAGCACGATGATGAATGCCGCGAATCCGGAAATGAGTGCCAGGTCCGTTGCCTGAATCGGGGTGCGCGTTGGTGGTTTGGTGGCGTGGTTGGGGGAAGTATTGGAGGCGGTTGAAACGTCGTGCTGATTCATGCTGTACAACTTAGCGCGCTCTTGAACGGTGTTCAAGTGGGGCGCGCTGCCGTGCGTGGTTGCTACGCCGCCTGAGCAGTGGTCTAGCATATTACGCATGCGCAGAACTGAGTTTGACCGCCTGGTTGAGGGAGAATTTGGCGTGAGCTTTGCTGGCTGGATTGCCGGTACGCACGTGCTGGAGCGCTATGGGAAAACTGCGTTGGCATGCATTGAAGATGGGGTGGACTTGCGTGATGTGTGGTTGTCGCTGTGCGATGATTTCGAGGTTCCTGAATCGCGACGCCTGGGCGAGGATCTGGTGTAGCCAAGCAGAAGTATGTGTTGAGACACGCGAGACTGTTCAATAATTTTTTTCGAACAAAGGTTCGTGTAGGCTCTAGTCGTATTGAACCAATGTCGGCCGTGTGGAGTAGAACTAACCACATGGAAATGGATTACCAACCCGCGGTTCCATGAATAATCAAATCTGCAAAACGAAAATCATAGACACAACACCATAGACAAAGGGTAGGAAAACACATGGCAGGAAAGAAGAAGACCGTTTCGCCGGTAGCTGCAGGGGATCGGGAAAAAGCCCTTGAACTGGCGCTGGCAACGATCGAGAAGGATTTTGGCAAAGGTGCCATTATGCGCCTTGGTGATGATAATCGACCACCGATTCAGTCGATTTCGTCTGGCAATATCGCTATCAATGCAGCCTTGGGTATCGGCGGTTTCCCGCGCGGTCGCGTTGTAGAAATTTACGGTCCAGAATCCAGTGGTAAGACAACCGTTACCTTGCATGCCATTGCAGAAGCGCAACGAGCTGGCGGTATTGCGGCCTTCATTGATGCGGAACACGCACTTGATCCTGAATACGCACGGAAGCTTGGCGTAGATACGGACGCGTTGTTGGTGTCCCAGCCAGATACCGGTGAGCAGGCGTTGGAGATTGCTGACATGTTGGTTCGATCTGGGGCGATTGACTTGATTGTTGTTGACTCTGTGGCTGCCCTCACGCCGAAGGCCGAAATTGAGGGTGATATGGGCGATTCCCACGTAGGTCTTCAAGCTCGATTGATGAGTCAGGCGCTGCGCAAAATGACCGGTGCATTGCATCAAACAGGCACCACGGCAATCTTCATCAACCAGCTCCGTGAAAAGATCGGTGTGATGTTTGGCTCTCCAGAGACCACAACCGGTGGTAAGGCTTTGAAGTTCTATGCGTCGGTGCGCTGTGATATTCGGCGAATCCAGGCAATCAAACAGGGTGATGAAGTTGTGGGTAACCGCACCAAGCTCAAGGTTGTGAAGAATAAGGTCTCGCCACCATTCAAGATTGCTGAATTCGACATTCTGTACGGCGAAGGCATTTCGCGCGAAGGTTCGATCCTGGATCTTGGTGTGGAACATGGCGTGATCAAGAAGTCGGGTTCCTGGTTTACCTATGACGGAGACCAGCTTGGTCAAGGCAAAGAAAAGGCTCGTGATTACCTGAAGTCTAACCCCGACCTGTCTGAGCATCTAGAAGACCGCATCATGCAGGTACTCAAGGTAGGCAAGTATGCCAATGCACAGGATGACGAAGTGGATCCAGAGGATCAACCAATCGACCTGGCACCTGCATTTGATGACGAAGATGAGGAATAGATTCTTCCACTAGCAAACAACGGGAGGAACGGGCGTGGATCAATCGCAGGAGCAACGTGTAGCACAATTAGCCGCAGCCATCGAACGTATGCAACGCGGAGACAATCCAACGGCCGGTTCCTCCTTATTTGATGTTGAATTCGAGCAAGCGTTAGCGCCAGTGAAGACCAAGGCACTAGCATTGCTCAACCATCGGCCACGCAGCCGAGCAGAATTGCTTCAACGGCTCCAATCCGCTGGATTTGCTGCCGAACTTTGCGAGACCGTCGTTGAGATTTGCCAAGACAACGGCATGATCAACGATGCTACGTTCGCTCTGCAATGGGTCCAACAGCGTTCCATCTCGCACAAACGATCAGCACTTGCCCTGCGCAATGAGCTCAAAGAAAAAGGAATCTCAGATGCGCACATCACTGCAGCTCTAGCGACGCTTGACGAGTCACAACAGGACGAAACCATGCGCGGGCTTATCGATAAAAAGGCGCAGTCCATCAAGCAAATCCCACAAGACTTCCGAGCTCGGAATAGAGAACTTCAACGGTTGGTGGGCGTTGCTGCACGGCGTGGCTTTTCCCAATCGAGAGCCTTGGAATATGCGCGAGTTGCGCTAGAAAACAGAATCGAAGAACTCAGCTAAACTAGTTCATCGTGACTACGAAACCACGCACCTACGAAGTTCGCACCTTCGGTTGCCAAATGAATGTGCATGACTCGGAACGACTCTCCGGCATGCTAGAAGAATCCGGTTACGTTCCAGTACCGGAAGGAGCAACCCCTGACGTAGTGGTGTTCAACACCTGTGCAGTACGCGAAAACGCCGACAACCGACTCTACGGCACACTCGGCCAAATGAAGGGCATCAAAGATGCCCACCCAGGCATGCAAATCGCCGTCGGCGGTTGCATGGCCCAAAAAGACAAAAATCTCGTGGTAGAAAAAGCACCATGGGTTGATGTCGTATTCGGAACCCACAATCTAGGCTCACTACCAACTCTGCTGGAACGATCAGCTCACAACCAACGAGCAGAAGTAGAAATCGTCGATGCACTCGAAGCATTTCCTTCAGTGCTCCCCGCCAAACGAGAATCTGCCTACGCAGGATGGGTTTCCGTATCCGTAGGTTGCAACAACACCTGTACGTTCTGCATTGTGCCCTCACTCCGCGGCAAAGAACAAGACCGACGCCCTGGAGACATCCTTGCCGAAGTGCAAGCGCTCGTAGACCAAGGAGTAACCGAAGTAACCCTACTGGGGCAAAACGTGAACGCCTATGGCGTGAACTTTTCAGATCCCGACATGGAACGCGATAGGGGAGCATTCGCCAAACTCCTTCGAGCATGTGGAGAAATCGAAGGCCTCGAACGCCTCCGATTCACTAGCCCGCACCCAGCGGAATTCACCGACGACGTCATCGAAGCGATGGCGGAAACCCCAGTGGTGTGTCCACAATTGCACATGCCGCTACAGTCCGGCTCTGACAAGGTCCTCAAGGACATGAAGCGATCGTATCGCTCGTCCAAATTCCTAGGAATCCTCGAGCGCGTCCGCGAACTCATCCCACACGCATCCATCACCACGGACATCATCGTGGGATTCCCAGGCGAAACCGAAGAGGACTTCCAGGAAACGCTCCGCGTCGTCGAGGCAGCACGATTCACCAGTGCCTACACGTTCCAGTATTCGC
>JBHAQQ010000107.1:0-10890 GCA_041830435.1 Corynebacterium sp. | reverse complement strand
TTGGCACTGCCATTGGAAGACCAGCCGGTGCGGGTCAGCTCTCAATCGGTGCAAACGGAGCGCTAATGCAGGTGTTGGTAGTTTCGCGGAATGCGAAGAAGTTGGCGGAGCTGCAGCGGGTGCTTGCAGCAGCAGACATCCGTGGCATTGAACTGTTGAGTTTGGCAGATGTGGCTGAGTTTGCGGAATCGCCGGAGACGGGTGCCACCTTTGCTGAAAATGCGCAGATCAAGACAGCCGATGCGGTGGCGGCCACGGGGTTACCAGCAATTGCGGATGACTCCGGGATTGCAGTCGATCGGCCCAATGGAATGCCGGGGGTGTTGTCCGCGCGGTGGAGTGGCCGACACGGGGATGATGCGGCGAATAATGCCTTGCTGCTGGGGCAGTTGCAGGACGTGCCGGATACTGAACGCGGAGCGCAATTTGTGTCTTGCTGTGTACTGCAGCTGCCGCCCAACATTGCTGAGACGGCCGGTTTGCCAGAGGTCACTACCGTGGAAGGTGTGTGGCGGGGGTCCGTGATGCGCGCAGAACAGGGTGAACATGGATTTGGCTATGACCCGCTCTTCAGCCCTGCGGAAACCCCAGGTCGCTCAAGCGCGCAGCTGACTCCGGAGGAGAAGGACGCACTGTCGCATCGGGGGAAAGCGTTGGCGCAATTGGTGGAGCCGTTGCGCGCGTTGGAGCGTTTGGGGTAAATGCCTGCCATGAAGAAGTCTGTGCACCAGTTGCAGCCAGCGCAGCTCGCGGCTCTCCAACCAACGGTGGACCCCGCCACTGCGCAATGGGTTGAGCAAACGTATCTGCATTTGCATCAGCATCCAGAATTGTCGGGTCAGGAGGAAGCAACGGCGCAGTTTCTGCTGCGGCAGCTCCAGGAATTGCCGGACTGGCAAGTCACGCCGGGTGTGGGTGGCCATGGAATTGTTGCGGTGCGCCGCAATGGTGATGGGCCTTGTGTGTTGATGCGGGCAGACATGGATGGCTTGCCGGTGGAGGAAACCACTGGTGTGGCGTATGCGTCGCGGGCCACGCAGCTCAACGCTGCTGGCCAAGTGGTGCCAACAATGCATGCGTGTGGTCATGATGTGCACATGGCGAGCTTGTTGGGGGCTATGCGGGAGTTGGACCGGTTGGCGGCCGATTGGTCAGGGACGGTTGTGGCGGTGTTTCAGCCTGCGGAGGAGGCGAGCGCTGGGGCAAAGGCGATGATCGCGGATGGTTTGGGGGAACTGATTCCGCGACCAGATGTGTGCCTGGCTCAGCATGTGGTCGCTGGGCCGGCGGGGGCGGTGTTTGTTGCTCCGGGTCCGGTGATGACGTCGTCGACCACGATTGAGGTGACGTTGTTTGGTCGGGGTGCGCATGCGTCCATGCCGCATCGTTCGATTGATCCGGTGGTGATGGCGGCGAATTTGGTGCTGCGATTGCAAACGATTGTGAGCCGGGAGGTACAGCCGGGGAAGTTTGCGGTGGTGACGGTTGCTGCTGTCGAGGCTGGTACCGCGAATAATGTGATCGCGGAGGAAGCGAAGTTGAGTTTGTCGTGTCGCTTTTATGACGATGATGTCCGCGAGTATTGTTTGGCCGCGATTCAGCGCATGGTGGCGGCGGAGGCTGCGGCGGCTGGGTGTGAGCGGGAACCGCGTGTGGAAGTGGTGGGGAGTTTGGAGGCGACGGATAACTCACCGTTGGTGGTGGATGTGCTCCGCCCAGTATTCGACGCCGCGTTCCGCGAAGATTCCCGCACCATGGAACCATGGAGCGCTTCGGAAGATTTCCCAGTGATTCCGGCGTTCTTTGGAGTGCCGTATGTGCTGTGGACGGTGGGCATCACGCCACGAGTGCAGTGGGATGCTGCTGTGGCGGCGGGCACGGTAGATGCGGAGATTCCAAGTAATCACAATCCGAATTTCTTGCCGGATCTCAGCAGTCTCACGGTGGGGGTTCGGGCGGCAACGCTTGCGGTATTGGCCTGTTTACAGCAGTGGGGTGGCGCGTAAACCCCTGATTTCCTCCCACTGGCGCCGTGGTGCTTAGTCGAGCTGGAACGCTGCCTTGACCTCTTCACGGCGACGCTTTTCCACGATGAAGGATAGGAACGGCACCACTCCGGCAAGCATAGTGGTGATCCACTTGCTTGGCTCCCAACGTGCCTTCGTGCCCAGGTCCAGACACGTAATGACGTACACCATGAACACAAAACCGTGCGCTGGTCCGATGTAGCTGAACCAATCAGGAACATTGTCCTTGCCCAGCACACCGTACTTGAGGATCATCTCCACTACCAGGATGAGCAGCCAAATACCCGTGATGAACGCGGTGACGGAGTAGGCCTTCAGCGAATTTGCGACGCGCTTCTTGCGTTCCGGATGGATCGGCGTGGATGAAGTTGTGGTCATGAGGTTCCTTTCTGGGAGTCACGAGGCTGTGCTTGAGGGGAGGGGACTGGAGGGGATTGTTGGCGTCGGGTGCGGCGTCGATCATCTTCAAAATCGACAGCGGTGACCGACCCCGGGCGGGCCGAGCCCAGCACATCCTGCGGAATTTCCCGCATTGCTGAACGCTGCTCAGGCGGAATTGCGGCCTCCACATTGCCCTCCAGCCGTTCCCGCTCGTAGGCAATGTACTTGCGGTAACCAATGATCAGCAGCAGGCCAAAGATCGGCCATTGAATCGCATACCCCAAGTTCTGAAACGAGCCGCCAGACTGGTGCCACGCATTCCATTGCCAACGTGCCAAGAACAGGGTCAGGACTACTGCAACAATGAGGAACGTGACCTGCATAATGCGCACACGCAAGGGAAACGGATGCGATGCCTGTTGTTGCTGCCTATTCACGCTAACAACTGTACCCGTCTTGCAGGGGATTCGTTAAGTGCTGCTCGCTATGGCTAAAATGCAACAATAGGCGCCTGTGGCGGAATTGGCAGACGCGCTGGATTTAGGTTCCAGTGTCTTATGACGTGGGAGTTCAAGTCTCCCCAGGCGCACCACTGTACAAGCATGTTGAGCAGCAGCCAACGTGCTTGTTTTCATATTTCCGGCTGGCGTTGGTGAGGGGGGCTGGTGCTGGCGAATACTGCTCGGATGCGAAAGTTATACATTTGTCGCAACTTTGGGTCTGTTTAGCTATAAAAGTGCTGAGGATACGGGGGTAGCAGGGTGGTGCAACACGCGCATTTCCGCATTTTCCCGCGTCCATCCCCGCCGGAAGGGGATAGGAGTTGGGGATTTCATAGCGGAGTGCCACTGGGCTGTGTATGTTTTAGTGTGATGCACGGAACAATCAACGTGCGGGCAACGAACCCACCGTCGCCCTGAAACCACCTACACATGAGGACAACATGCGTACATTCACTCGAGCGCTCACCGCAACACTGGCGGCAACCACCATCGCTGCCACCGCTATCCCAGCCGCCCTGGCACAAGACAGCGTGCAACAGGACAAGCAAGAAGCAGTTGGCTCTGCAAGCACCATTGCACAACTCGAAGTGGCTGACCAAAGCCTCAACGGCGATGTCAAAGTTGTACGAAACGGCAAGGAAGTCAGCGTAACCTACACCAACTCGGGTACTGACGTGGCTCGTTGCTCCGGCATGGCCATCTCCTACGACGAGGTACAAAAGCACGGCCTCACCGAATTGGACACCACCGACCCGAACTTCCAGCCAATGAGCCTGGCCACCACGTTTGTACAGATCATGGCAACGGGTGAAGCAGCGGTATATGGCTACAGCTACGACCCACGTACCCGCCTGACCGGCGAATCTCCAGTGTCCTACAACGGTGCGGAAGCCCCAGCGGCACTCCTCACCGTCGGCTTGGCAGGCGCAACCCAGTCCAGCCGACTGCCAGCGATCGCCCCAGGCGAATCTGTAACTTGGACCGTCACTAAGCCAGAGCAGGACGCTGTGGGTATCGTGCTGTGCAATGGTTCCCTGCAAGACAGCAGCTCTCTTGAAGTCAACTTCGGCATCGAGAAGGACGTGTTCTTCAACCAGATCAAGGACACCCTCGGTTCTGCCGGCGGTGCGACGGCACTGTCCACCGCTTCCCCTGGAGTAGAAGGCTCGGTTATCAGTTCTCTGGGTGGTGTGCTTTCCATCCTGAAGTTCTTTGCAGGCATTTTTGAAGGGTTCTTCAACACCGTCGGCAAGCTGCTGGGCTTCACCTACGCAGATGTAGCAAAAACCTCCTCGGATGCGACAAGCTCGCTGTCCAAGGAGGAAACCGAAAATGCAGGCTAACCGCGGCGAATAGTGCGCACTGGTGATCCCAGTGCGCACTATTGGTTTTTGTGGTTATTCGCCGAGCAATTCCTTAGCGATGCGGGCAACATGGCCGGTGGCTTTCACGTTGTACTTCGCGAGGGCGATATTGCCGTCTTCATCCACAACAAAGGTGGAACGAATAACGCCCTGGACAACCTTGCCGTAATTCTTCTTTTCCCCAAATGCTCCCCATGCTTGCATGACGGAACGGTCTGCGTCGGACAACAGCGGAAATGTCAGATCATACTTTTCCACGAATTTCGCCAAGGCAGGAACGCCATCTGGGGAAATGCCAAGCACATCAATGCCGGCATCGTTCAACTGTGTCAGGGAATCCCGAAAGTCACATGCCTCCGTGGTGCAGCCAGGGGTGTCGGCCTTTGGGTAGAAGTACACAATGACCTTCCGGCCCCGGTAGTCCGCAAGGCTAACATTGTTGCCCTGGTGATCAAGCAAGGTAAATGTAGGGGCAGGGGAGCCCTCTTCCAAACGAATCGGTGCAGTTTCTTCAGTCATGCCACTACCTTACCCGCAATTCACCGGAGCGCAGCCGGGCAGGGCAATTTCCCCCAATGACTCGCGCACACTGTGCTGTGTCGTACAATAGCAATCATTACCGCAAGAACTGTTTGACGAAAGCACCAAGGGAGAACCATCGTGGCCCGCAGTACCTCTGACATCCAGCGCGACATTGAGCGCACCCGCAACCAATTGGCTAAAACGCTCGACCAGTTGGCAACTCGCACCGCGCCGGCATCGTTGAAGCAGGAAGCGCAGGCACAGGTAAGCAACTCGCTGAACGACCCGAAGGTTCAGATGATCCTCGGTGGCATCGCAGCTGGCATCGTGCTCATCACCGCATTGAGCATTTCCTCGAAGCGTAAGGAAAAGGCACAAATCAAGGAGATCCAGCGTCTCCTGGCTGCTTCGCGCCACTAATGCACGCGTTGCTTGTCACGTGTTGTTTGGCCTCGGTTGCAATAGCCGGGGCCTTTTTCGGCGAAGCTGTTGGCCTTCCCGCTGCTTGGCTGTTTTCTTTTCTCGTGGTGTTTGGAGTGGCCGCGATTGTGCGGGATCGGCAATACCAACCAAATGCCCGGCTAGCCACTCCCGCGCAAGTCATCATCGCACTCATGTGTGCTGCTCCCTTGGCCACCATTAACCTGCCAACCATGGCTGGATTTGTGATGCCAACTCTTCTCTCGTTACTGGTCACACTAGCGGTATGTGTGCTCGCAGCATGGATGTTGGTGCGTTATCAGCAGGTGCGTCCGAACACCGCAACGCTGGCAACACTCGCCGGTGGTGCGAGTGCCATGAGTTTATTGGCGGTGGACTTGCGAGCCGATTTTCGGTTTGTCACCCTGGCCCAATTTCTGCGCCTCAGCATCGTTGTGCTGACCTTGCCACTGTTCGTGTTGCTCCTGGCAGCTGAGCCGGTGCATGCGCAACAGGCGTCGATCAATTGGGTGCAGCAAGCTCAAGCAGTGCTGGGATGTCTGGTTGTGTGGCTAGTGGTGTGGTTGCTGAGCAAGCGCATAGCGATCAGTTCTCCCTATTTGCTGGTGAGCCTGGCGCTCGGCGTGGTGGCATTGGTTGTGGGTGTGCCGCCAGAGTATGTTTCACCATCCGGTCCGCTAGCGGATGTGGCATTTGCGATTATCGGTGTACAGGCTGGCGGAACGCTCACGAAATCCGCGTTGCGGCAATTCATCCATGCGCTGCCGTTATTGCTTACGGCAATCGGGATGATGATCGGCGGTTCGCTCGCAACGGCTTGGCTGATGCACCAATGGTGGGATTTCAGCATGTTGGACGCCTACCTCGCCACTGTGCCAGGTGGGGTGTATGCAGTGCTAGCTTTTGCACACGAGGCAGGGTCCGGACCGCTGGTGACCGTCATTCAGGTGATGCGGGTGATAGCAATGCTTCTGGTGGGAGCGCTGGTTCCGCACCTGTTTTCAAGACGCATCTCAGACGGCGGGCGCTAACCCTACCCCCTTCGCCAGCAGTTCCATGTTCTCGTAGCTATCGCTGGTGGTCGGGGAGTGGAGCGCCACCATGAGTTCGTCAGCCTGAGCCATTTGCGCAAACTCCTGAAGGTACGTTGCCACCATTTCGGATGTGCCCACCGCGGTATAGCGCAGCATATCCAGAATTTGCTGCCCAGCTGGGGATTCGATGAGCAGGTCAAGTTCTTGTTCGGTGAGTCGATTGCCGCTGATCCCTCGACCGGCCATCGCCCGCACACGGGAACGGCAGACATGGCGGTGATGTTCCTCAGCCAACGCTTCGGTGGCCGCGGCCGTGACATTGACACCAGCGATGACCCAGGGTTCAGGATGCGCTGCAGACGGTTGGTACCGCTCCCGGTAAAGCGTCACTGCTTGTTGGAGATAGTCCGGTGCGAAGTGGGAGGCGAAACCAAACGGTAGACCCATCTGTGCTGCAAGCTGGGCGCCAAAGAGGGAGGAACCAAGAATGTACAGCGGCACATTGGTGCCACGTCCAGGGACCGCATTGACGCCAGGAATTCGGGTGTTGTCCTGCAAGTAGCCGGCAAGTTCAGCCACATCGTCTGGGAAATGTTCCGCTGCTCGCGGGTCACGACGCAAGGCTTGCAGCGTGCGCGGATCGGTACCAGGGGCGCGCCCCAGGCCAAGGTCAATCCGGTCAGGGTGAAGTTCTGCCAAGGTACCAAATTGCTCCGCCACAACCAGCGGTGAGTGGTTAGGCAGCATCACTCCTCCGGCGCCTAAGCGGATACGGGAGGTGTGTGCAGCAACGTGAGCGATGAGCACTGCAGGGGCAGAACTAGCAATGGTGGGCATGTTGTGGTGCTCGGCGTACCAAATGCGTTGAAAACCGAGCTGCTCTGCGCGCTGCGCCCAAGTGACGGAACGGGCAAATGCATTCGCCGCAGTTTCCCCCTTGTGAATTTGGGCGAAATCAATCAGGGAGTACACCGTGCTTGTGGTTTGTTCGGGATGCTTCGGGGTTGGCATCAGCGGTTTCCAGCCTTCCAGGTAGCCCAATCAACCTGCCAGTCGCCGGCGCCGTCAGTGGAGGAGAATTCTCCACCTACGGTGTTCTTCACGATCACCACGTCACCGCGCTTGAGGTTGTCATACACCCACTTCGCATTGGCGTCGGAGACATTGATGCAGCCGTGTGACGTATTGGTATTTCCTTGCGCCCACTCGCTCCACGGAGCGCCGTGAATATAGATACCGGACCAGCTCATTTGGGTGGCATACTTCACCTTGGTTTGGTAACCGCCGTCCTCAAGTGAAAAGCCGTACGTGGTGGAGTCCATCATGAGGGATTCGTGCTGATCGCCCACCGGGTAGATGCCATTTGGGGTGGCCCACTTGGCGTCGTCACGCCCATTGGAAACCGGCATGGTCTTGATCGCTTCACCGTTTTTCGTGACGGTCATGATTTTGGTGGCGTCGTCCACAACGGCGCGTACATCATCCCCAATGGTGAACTTGACCTTGTGGTTCTTGCCGCCGTATGCGCCGCCGCCCATATTAGTTCCGTAGAGTTTCGCATCCACAGTCACCTCGGTGCCTGGCTTCCAGAATTCTTGCGGACGCCACCGCAGTGCTTGCCCATTAAGCCAGTAGAACGCGCCTTCGGTGCCATTGTTGGTGGTGATGGTGATCGCGTCCTCTACGGCTTTCTTGTTTTCCACCGGGGCGTCGAAATAGAACGATACGGTTTGTGCCACACCAACGGTGGACCCATCCATTGGCGCAACCGACGCCCCGTTCACGGAGGTGGCTTTCGTAGTGGTAAATGTTTGCGCCAGCTTCTCGGTGCCCGCGGTGGCAGTCAATGAGTAGGAGTTGTTGTAGCCCAGATCGTCGACGAGTGTCCAGGTCAACTTGTCGTCGCTGAGGGTGCCCTTGGCAACTGCGCCGGTGGCGGTGTTGGTGATCGTCACCTTCGTGATTGGGGTTGGGGAGGTGACGGTAATTTTTTCCGCGACAGACACGTTCGTTGCATTTGGCTTCACAGAGGCCTTGAGCCCTGCGCTGGTGCCGGATTCGCTGGTAGCGTTCGCAGCTTGTTTCTCGGTTGATTGACTTGCGGCGCCCGATGGTGGAGTTTGGGCACCTGTGTCAATGGTGCAGGCGCTTAACGCGAGTACGCTGCATGTGCCCAGGGCTGCGATGATTGCGCGGGCGCCAGCAGAACGGGAGCGGTCGAGAGGTGCGGTGCGGGTGTGCTTGCGTGTAGGCAAAATGTTGTGGTTCATGGATTGTGGGCATCCTGAATGAAGAGGGACATGGATCGAGTGACTATTGCCGTGTTTCGTGAGAAGCATGGTTTCGCTCCAGGATAGGCGTTTGGCGCGCAAGAAAATAGTTGACGGGGCAAGTGAATTGGAATTGTGATGAAATCGTTATGCGTCGGCTAGGTAAGTCCGGTTAGTTAATGCATGGGGGTGAAAATATGTGTTGAACAGTCGATTTGTGATGTTGTTCGAGGAGGTATATAGTTTATTTTCGTTGCACAGGCCAAGCGCCAACGTGACAGCGGGTCATTAGCTCAATTGGCAGAGCAGCTGACTCTTAATCAGCGGGTTCGGGGTTCGAGTCCCTGATGACCCACCACCAACCCCCGGTTCAATTTCGGACCGGGGGTTTCGCTGTGCTTGACCTCTTTGTGTCAGGCATACCCCGTTTAGAAGTAATAGTCATCGAGTTACTTTGTTTGTTCCGCCGTATGGTTCCTTGTTTTGGTGGCGTGCGGAATTTGTATTTCGAGTGGACGTGATTTTGGGAAATCTCGTACCACTCGAACGTATATGGACGCACGTTTCGAGGGCGATCGTGGCGAAAGGGGTGGATCTGCGGTTGCCGGCTTTGCTAGATTCAGGAAGTACATTCGGGAAGCAAGAACTAGGGGAAACTGCTCTAGGAAAACTTCCTTGGGAAACTACGCTGGGGAAACTTCCCTGGGAAAGTACTTTGGGGAACCAACCCAGGAGAACCTACTCTTGGGGAACCTACCTTGGGAAAATGCTTTGGGGAACTACTCAGGGGAACCAACCCAGGGAAAATTTCTTTGGGGAACCTATCCAGGAGGAGTTATTCTGGAAGGGGGGGGAGTCACTTTAGGGAAATCAAATTAGGGAGGGGAATCCTTGAACAACCACGGCGACAATTATCCAAGGTTGGCCAAGCAATTCAATGCTCAGCGGCCAACGCAGCGCACTGCACCTGGAGACCAACGGGTCAAACATTATGTCACCACAATGCCAGTGAAATCCGCCGCAGTTTCCAAATGGTCGGCAAAAACCAAACACCACCGCATCCTGCGAGGAGTACTCATCCCCAACAGTTCTTTGGAATCAGCAGCCCAAACAGCAAGCCCAGCCACCATTGGACTGTCCCAAGTAACCAGAAGCCGCGCCTACCACCTCGCCAACCCAAAAGGAATAGCCAGCCACTTCAGCGCACTCGCACTTTCCGGATTGCGCTACTTTGTGAATCAACAGCCCACCACCTTCTTCACCACGGGAAACTGCAATACCCTCACCTTCACAGAGCCAACCTTTACAGTCACTCCCTCCACTGGACCCGCCTTAACGGGACAACACCAAGCAGAGACAGTGCCCTCGCCGGATTCGTTGCTCCTCCTGCGCACCAAGAGAATCCAACCGGCACCCGAAATGCTCTGGGTGCCAGACAAAGAGCTGCCAAGCCTGCAAGCGCTGCGCCCCATCGCAGCCTGTGCAACCATCATCGCAGCCTTGGAACACAAGCGCGAACACCTCAACCGCTGGTGGGTGCCAACCATCGAAGGCATCCACGCAACTACAATCCGGCAAATTCAAGTACTTGACGCCACGCGCCGCTTCCTGGCGCCAACCATGACGCTGAAGCAAGCCAAAAAGGAAACGCACGGACTGGTGGACTGGCGGCTATTCAAAAGAATCTGGACGCAATCCAACCATCGCTCGGATTCCCCGCAGGAAACAATCCTTCGACTCATCGTGGAACAGCAACTTCAAACCCTTTCCCGATGTACGAAATTCGTGGCAATCCCGCAAGTCGAGTTGCAGGTAGCAGGGCGACGGATGACGTCGTTGGACCTCCTGGTGGTAGAAAAAGGCAGCGAACTTTGGCGGCAATTGCAACACACCAGAATCTTCGAGCTGTACGGCAACGAGGAACTCTGGGCGCGCAGCAGGCACGTGGGCCTGCAATACGACGGTGAACATCACCTCATGCGTCAGCAGCGAGACTTCGACATCACGGCCGATGTGCGCTGCGCAGAGTACGCAGTTAAAGTGCAGCGAGTAACCTCAGCGATGCTTGCCGAGCAAGACCTTCGAACGATTCTGCTGCGGCTGCTATGCTGAACTTCTCCGCGCAGCGCTTACAACGTCAGCAATAGCAATAGCACCGGGAGTACGGTCTGAGTTTCTAGAATCTTTAGTGTTGTTTTACGCGTAGGGGTGAATTCTAGGGGTCGTGGAAACACCTGACATGAGTTAGGTGTTTTCATGGGTTCGGTTTGGCAACCGGAGGATGCTGTCGTTGCGCGGTTTTGTTCGTTAGTCACAGCAGGAAGTTCGGTTCGTGCCGCAGCAGGCGT
>JBHAQQ010000106.1:0-4298 GCA_041830435.1 Corynebacterium sp. | reverse complement strand
GCTGACGGCTTGCGGTGCCGAAAACACCACTGAAGGTGGGGCTGCTAACTCCACAGCGCAGCAGGTTGAAGCAATCACAGCCGAAGAATTTGTGGCGAAGGTCAAGGAAACTTTGGGCTCGGACGCTTCCGCTGAAATTCAAGCCATCAGTGACGCTGATTGGGAGGATTTGGGGAAAGCTACGTGTACACGGCTTGATGGTTTCCGTGAATTGGAGGAGTCGAGCTTGAAGCTCGGCGACGAGTATGAGTCCGCCGATGCGGCGCGCCAGGCGGAATTGGAAGCCGAGCTGCAGGCCTTGAATGAACGTAATGTGGAAATTCACTGGGATTATTACTTGCAGATTCTGTCCAAGCTGGGGGTAGATACCAGCACCATTTCGCGGGACAATGCAGAAAACCCAAAGTCTGACGATGCAGTGAAGCTGTACACGGCGTTGGAACGTTTCGCTCCGGCAGCGTTTTGCCGCGACATGATTGGAGTTGGGCTGCAGACCCCTGCAGAGACGAATTAGCTCCTGCGTTGCAGACGAACTAGCTCCTGCATTGCAAATAATTGCGTGCGCTCGACCACCGGCGGTTGAGCGCACGCAGTTTTTTGCTTTAGGGCACGAAATTTTGGCTGTTATTCTTCCTCTTCGTCGACATGGAATCCGAAGGCCTTCAGGCGGGCCTTGTCGGCCTTGTCGTTGGAGGATGTCAAACGCAGCAGTTCACTGTAGATACCGCCGGATTGTGCAAGCTCGGCAGGCGATCCGATTTCATCGATACGCCCATTGTCCAGGGTAATGATGGTGTCCACATCGGCGATGGTAGAAAGTCGGTGGGCGATGACCAGCGTGGTGCGGCCTTCCATGAGCTTTTCCAACCCTGCCTGCACGACGCGTTCTGCCTTGGTGTCGAGGGCGGAGGTAGCTTCATCGAGTACAAGGATTGGGGCGTCTTTCAGCATGGCGCGGGCCACTGCGATGCGTTGCTTTTGGCCACCGGACAGGCGCAGGCCACGTTCGCCGATGACGGTGTCGTAGCCGTCGGTGAATCCCATGATGAAGTCGTGGGCGAAGGCGTCCTTGGCTACGCGGATGATTTCTTCTTCGGTGGCGTCTGGCCGCGCGTATGCAATGTTTTCACGCACGGTTCCAGAGAACAGTGCGGGTTCTTGGAATACCACGCCCACGGAGCGGCGTAGGGTGTGCGCCGACAGGGTGGAGAGGTCTTGGCCGTAGATCTGTAGCGAGCCGCTGGTTGGTTGGTATAGGCCGAGCAGCAAGTTGACGATGGTGGATTTACCGCCTCCTGATTCGCCTACGAGGGCGATTTTTTGGTTGCGGTTCGCGGTGAAGCTGATGTCGTGGATGACGGGTTCGCCCTCGTTGTAGGCGAAGGTGACGTGGTTGAAGGTGAGCGCTGCGCGTCCCGACGCCGCGTCCTTTGGAACAATCGCTCCTTGAACAAGTCCGGTATCTTCTTGCGCGAGATCGACCAGCATGGTGCCGCCTGGGCGGGCTGCGGACGTGAGGGCGGCTGGCGCGCTGGCTTCATCGAGTTCATCCATGACCTGGAAGTACTCGCGGGATCCGGCGGCGGCGCGTTGGGCGGTATCGACCATCCAGCTCATCATATGGGCTGGTTGGCGGGCCATTACGACGAGTTGGAGGAGGAAGACCATGTCGCCGATGCTGAAGTAGCCGTGGAGGGTGCGCCAGAACAGGGTGAAGTAGATGGCGAAGAAGATGAGGTTGAGCGATCCCATGCGGATGACATCCATGATGTGCCAGTAGCGGGATTGTGCCTTGGTGAGTTGGACGGTGTCGGAGAAGTGTTGCTGGAAGTGGTGCAGTTCGCGCAGTTCCGTGACGAAGGATTTCACGACCTTCATTTGGCCGACAACTTCAGCGAAGCGGCCTTGGGCGGTGTCGATGTGTTGGTTTTTGTCGATTTCCCACACCATCCATTTCTTGGAGGTGAGCATGGTGAGGTACAGGTAGACCGGGAAGATGACTGCCAGGAGAAGGGCGAGTGGCCAGTAGTAGAACGCGGTGATGATGAGGATCAGCGCCACGGTGAGCAGCATGGAGATGAAGTTGTTGGAGAAGGACTTGATGAAGTCTGTGAGCCCGAGGATAGAACGATCAAGTCGGGAGATGATCGTGCCGGTGACTTGCTTGTCGTAGTAGGACTGTGGGAGAGACAGGAGTTTGGCGAAGTAGCGGTTGGAGAGAATTTGCCGCATGCGGGTGGACATGACGTCGCCGAACCAGCCGCCAATGTTTTGCACAACGGTACTGGAGAATTCTGCTGCTAGGAGACCGAGGGCAAGCCAGAGGATGACTTGCTTGGCGCGTTCGAGGGTGCCGTCGCCGGCGATGGTGTCGACGATGGTGTCGGTTGCTTGTTTCACCAAGAATGGGGTGGTGAGTTGGAGGAGCGAAACAACGATCGCACAGATGGTGACGATCAGGTAGAACGGCCAGAGTTCTTTCGTGGTCTTAAAGATGCGGCCAAAAGCTGCGAGCATGCGGTATTCCTGAAGAGTTTTGAGGTAATTAGTTGGTGAAGTCTGCTGCTGCGATGCGATCGAGGGCGGCGTGCAGAATTTCACGGGAAGTAGCAAAGTTTACACGGATATGACCAGCACCGTGTTGTGGGTCGAAGGTGGTGCCTTCGCTCACCGCGACGCGGGCTCGTTCCAGGATTTTCGACGCCGGGCTCTCGGCCAATCCGGGCACTGCGGAAACATCAATCCAGAGGAGGAATGTTGCTTCTGGGCGGACCCACGTGGCCCCCGGCAGTACCTCGGGGAGGCGTTGCTCCAGGAGATCCAGGTTGCTGTTGAGGTAATCCACTTCAGCGTCCAACCATGTGCCGCCTTCGGTGTAAGCGGCTGCGGTGGCGATCATGCCCAGTGTTGAGGAAGTTCCGGTGCGGAGATTGTGAACTCCGGCCATGTGTTGGCGGTCAGCCTCATTGGTGAAAATCATCTGCGCACAATGCAGGCCCGCCGTGTTCCAACCTTTGGAACTGGCGATGACAGTGACAGTGAGACGGGCTGCAGTGTCATTGATTGTGGCGGTTGGGATGTGCTGAAACGGTGGGTAGACCACCGGCGCATGGATTTCATCGCTGATGATCCGCACGTGATATTTATCTGCGAGGGCGATGATGGCTTCTAACTCTGCACGTTCAAATGCGCGGCCAAGTGGATTGTACGGGCTGCACAGAATGAGGGAACCAACACCATGAGGGTTGGAGGTGTCCGCAAAGGCAGCCTCAAGTGCCTCCAAGTCGAATTCCCACCGCCCGGCGCGTTGCGGTGAGCCAGCAGTGCTTTCACCGGAACCTTCCGCCACAGGATCCGATGCAGCAGGTCGCACCATGCGGATCAGTTTCGTCGGGCGATTCGTGGCCTTAGGAATGTCAAAGAAGGGATAGTACGAAGGGATTGGGATGACCACGGTTGAACCCGCTGGTGTGAGTTCATCCACAGCCACAGCCACTCCCTTCACAACATCCGGAACCACCCGAATCCATGCTGGATCCACATCCCAAGCAAATCGCTCGTGCAAGAAAGCCGCGAGCGCCGGCTGCACAATATCGCGCTCTGATTCATATCCAAAGTATTCGCGATCGACGGCAGCCTGAATAGCTGCAGCCACCGGCGGGCACGTGGTGAAATCGCTTTCCGCAACCCACAGCGGGATGACATCTTCGTCATAGCGGGTCCACTTCATGGTCCCGCGTTGGCGCAACTGTTCCAAGTCAGGAATTGTGAGTTGTGCCGGGTCAAGATGCGCTGAGGTCAATTGCGAGGAAGTCATATGCTCAGTGTAGAACACACACCCTTCACCACACCGGTGGGTATTGACTGCGTACCTGAACAAACGGATCTTGCATCTGCTCCTCCAGCGCCTTTCCGGAGCTGGCATTGCCCATCAGCACCGTGTTCACCATCCGTTGCGAGGCATCAAATGGCTGCCATGCCGGATCCACCCCATGGACAAAATCCACCGCCAAACGGTGCACCCAATTCGCCTCCGGCTGCAACGCATGCACCGCACCTGGCCCACAAAACATATTGCTGAACGCTTGGTTGCGCGAAAGGGCGTCGAAAAAGAGCGGGAGATCGGCACAATGCTGCGCAATCGGCTGGTACGCCGCACCTTCCTCCACAACACCAGGGCGGAAGAGCAACCCCCACGTCTTTCCCGCTGCGAAGATTGCGTAGTCAACGAGGGTCCATTCGTAGCGAGTTTCGGACATGATGACGACGCGGTCGCCGGCTTCGATACCGTTAGCGAT
>JBHAQQ010000105.1:0-18322 GCA_041830435.1 Corynebacterium sp. | reverse complement strand
GCACTCGCCCAGGCTCGCCGGAAGCAAGCAGACAAAGACGAAGCTACCCGGTTGGCGCAACAGCGCCTGCGGACAGGACTACAACCAAAGCCGAAAGCGGAAATTATTGATGACCGTCGTCGCCAAGCGAAACAACGACGGCAACGCTAACTCTCCACGGCAGCGCGTGCTGCCGCGGCCCATTCGTTCCACTGGTCAGCTTGAGCACGCAGCTTAGCTGCCTTCGCGTCATTGCCAGCAGCAGCCGCTGCCTCAGCTTCAGCTGCGAACTGATCCGCCTTGGATTGGAATTGCTCTACGCGCGCCAATACCTCAGGATCTGACTTGCGCCACTCAGCAGCTTCAGCGTCTGCAACGCGACGTTCGAGGACATCAATCTTGTCTTCAAATTCACGGACTCGATTGCGTGGGACAAAACCAATAGCTTCCCACTGTTCCTGCAATTCACGCAGCGCAGCCTTAGCCTGATCCAACCCTTCTGCAGGTGCAATCAAGCTGTCGTACTTGTCCAACAGTGCCTGCTTCGCATCAGCGTTCGCTGCAAAGGTTTCGTCGCGTTTCGCCAAATCAGCATCCCGAGCAGCGAAGAAGCGATCCTGCGCACCACGGAACCGAGCCCACAGTGCGTCATCTTCCTTTCGTCCAGCCCGTCCAGAACGCTTCCATTCATCCATGAGCTCGCGGAACGTACGAGCCGTCTCACCGAAGTCCGTAGAATCAGCGAGCGCTTCAGCCTGTTCAACCAGCTGTTGCTTCTTCTTCGCGGCCGCTGCCCGTTGCTTATCGAGTTGGTCGAAGTGGCTCCGGCGGAGTTCATTGAAGGTTTCCCGGGCGCTGCGGAATCGCTGCCACAAGGTCTCATCTACCTTGGCATCTACTCCGCGGGTGGTTTTCCACTCCTCGAACATGGCGGCGAAACGATCGCCACTGTTCTTGAAATTCACGGTGTTGGTTTTGGCAGCTTCCGCAATTGCTTCTGCCTCGGCTGCCAACTCTTCTTTCTTTGCGGTAGCTTGAGCCTTGCGCTCGGCAGCGGCAGCCTTTGCATCCTCGCGGGCTTGTTCGGCTAGTTGAATGAGCTTTTCGAGACGTGCCGCTAGTGTGTCAAGGTCGCCAATGACGTTTGCGGTTGCCAGGGATGCATGCAGGGCTTGGGCTTCCTTCATGATGCGGTGAGCATCTTCACCGTGGGTCTGCACTCGGCTTTCCAAAACGGTTACCTGGGTTGCCAAGGCGTCAAAGCGTGCACCAAAGTGAGCGAGACCCTCTGCGGGCGTGCCTGCTTGGTAGTTTCCTACTTGGCGTTCGCCATCCGCGGTTCGCACCCAAGCGGTGCCATCTTCATCAACGCGACCCCATTGTGCAGGGTCGTTGTGAATTCGGGTTGGCCGGGCGCCGGGGCGCGGGCCTGGCTTTGCGGTGGTGCCTGGGGTTGGGATGGTCATGGGTGAACGTCTCCTTAACTCATTTTCATTGCAGATTATACCCGTGCGCCTATGATTGGTGGTTATGCACAGCTCGCCTCATGTCGTTGCACCCGCGCGGGACGTTGATCGTTCTGCTTCTGATGTCACTCCGTTGGTTGTTGTTGGCCCGACGGGTTCCGGAAAGTCGGCTGTTGCGCTTACGTTGGCTGAGCAGTTTGGTGGGGAGATCGTCAACATTGATGCGATGCAGCTGTATCGGGGGATGGATATTGGTACTGCGAAGTTGTCGTTGGAAGAGCGTCGGGGCATTCCGCATCATTTGTTTGATATTTGGGAGGTAACGCAGACTGCGAGTGTGGCTGAGTATCGTGCCGTTGCGATTGAGGTCATTGAGGACCTGATGCGGCGGGGGATTCGTCCTATTGTTGTGGGCGGTTCGATGATGTATGTGCAGGCGTTGGTGGATGAGTGGGATTTTCCGCCGACGGATCCTGTGGTGCGCGGGCGGTGGGAGCAGCGGTTGTCGGAGATTGGGGTGGAGGCGCTGCATGATCATTTGTCGCAAGTTGACCCGGTTGCGGCTGGGATTATTGAGCGTTTGGATCCGCGGCGTACGGTGCGGGCGTTGGAAGTGATTGAGTTGACGGGCAAGCCCTATGCTGCGTCGTTGCCTCCGAAGGATCTGCCGCCGCGTTGGGGATTGCGGTTGTTGGGGTTGCGGGCGGAGCCGGAGTGGTTGAATCCGCGTTTGCAGTTGCGGGTGGAGCAGATGTTTGAGCGCGGTCTTGTTGAGGAGGTGCGTGGCCTGGTTGAGCGGGGGTTGGTGAGGGATTCTACGGCTGGTCAGGCTATTGGGTACGCGCAGGTGTTGGATCATTTTGCGGGTTCGTTGACGCTGGAGGAGGCGGTTGAGCGTACGGTGATTGGGACTCGCCGTTATGCGCGCCGGCAGCGTTCGTGGTTTCAGCGCGATCACCGTATCAATTGGCTCGACGCCGCTTCCCCTGAGCTTCTTGACTCCGCTGTGGCATGGGCGCAGTCCACTGATGTTTAGACACCATTGGTTAGTCATCATTGGTGAGGTACCAATGGTTAGAATGGGGGAATGTTAAGCGAAGCGAATGCGGTTGCCTTTGTGAAGGCCCATGGCACTGAGAATGATTTTGTGGTGCTCATTGATCCGACTGTTGAACAGGATTTGTCTGTCGAACGGGTACGTCGTCTGGCGGATCGTCGGGCTGGAATTGGTGGCGATGGTGTGATTCGTGTGGCTACGGCACAGGCGTTGGTGCAAGCTGGTGTACTGGATGCCTTGCCTGATGGGGTGGTGGGTGACGAGTGGTTCATGGACTATCGCAATGCGGATGGTTCCATTGCCGAGATGTGTGGCAATGGGGTGCGTGCGTTTGTGCATGTGTTGATTGCTGCAGGGTTGGTGGACACTGGGGCCTCTGAGCAGGCCGGTGGCGATGCCACTGTGGAATTTCCTGTGGAATTTGCGGTTGGAACCCGCGCTGGTCGCAAGCCGGTTGTGGTGCATCATGCGAATGCCACTGATGCTGAAGTGAGCGTGGAGATGGGGGCGCCGGTGGTGTTGGGTCTTTCCACCGCAACCGTTGGTGGTGTGGCTGTTGCCGGGTTGGGCGTTGATATGGGTAATCCTCATCTCGCTTGCGTCATCCCGGGGTTGGATGCGGACTCCCTGAATGGCCTGCCGATTGAACAGCCGGTTGTATGGGATTCAGCGTTCTTTCCTGCGGGTGTGAATCTCGAAGTGCTCACTCCGTTACAAGATGGCAGCGTTGCTATGCGTGTGCATGAACGAGGCGTGGGGGAGACCCGTTCATGTGGCACTGGCACGGTAGCGGCGGCGGTAGCAGCCTTGGCTGATTCCGGTGCAGTGGAAGGAACGGTGCAAGTTCACGTTCCTGGTGGGGTTGTGGAAGTGACGATCACCGAAGACCAATCCGTGTTGCGTGGTCCCTCGAAAATCGTCGCAACAGGCACCACGCAACTATAGGCAATGCGCTGCTTAGTGCCCGCCACACCCGCAGGAACCTGAGCCGCAGCCGCCACCACCGCAGCCTGGTGCCTGCGCAACATTGGCGGTGAATTGAACGTTCCCGGCGACGAACAATGGGCGCGGTTTTCCGTCAGGGCCGATGGTTGCGGCAGCTAGATCCAACCCGGTATCGGGAATGGTCACGCTGAATGGGAACGGCGCGTGGACAGTTCCTACCCAAAAATCTGCGCCGCTCAGTGCACACGTTCGACGGCTGATGCTGAGAACTTCCACGACAATGCGTGCCCCCGCATGATCGGCAACTTGTGGATTATTCAAGTCTTCCAATCCAAGTGAATGCACCACGCCCACTTCGGCCCCATAGCCGGCGGTGGCCACGAGTGTGGCGTCGGTGAAAACTTCGATATCTACCGCGAGGGCCGACAACTCCACCGGTTGGTATTCGAGCGCTTCAGCGTCGGCCAACATGGGTCCTTGAACAATGTTCGCAGTAAGCGAGGCGATGGTTGGAGCAGTGGCAGCGGCGATTTGCAGCGCCGGCGAGTCATCAACCACATCAATGACCCCGACGATGTCGTTGACCATGCTGAGATGGCCACTTGTTGCAACCCCACCCCAAAAACTGGCAAAGGTTCCGAACGGTTCCACGGCCAGGACCACCAAGCGGGAACCCGACGGGTCGTCATATTGCAACACCTGACCACCCCGAACTTCGCCGGAAACAAACAAACGACCGCTGGAGTATGCCGCCTCTAGTGCGTCTTGCCAACGAGGGAAATCCAACCCAACACTTTTCAATTCCACTGTCATGTCAACAACATTACTCTGGCAATGCCAGCAAGCCCATTTGCCTGGCTTCCCGTGTATAAATGAAGGCATATGACTGAAGCAATGAATCCGACAGTTGGTGAACTCGACCTTGAAGCGCGCAGTAGCTTACGTCGACTCACCAGAGGAACAAGCACATACACGGACGAGCAAGCCGATGGCTATGACGTTGAATACCGAAAGCTTCGCCTGGAAAAGGTGGTGCTCGTTGGGGTATGGACAGAAGGTAACGTAGCCCAGATCGAAGCGCGCCTTGACGAATTGGCAGCGCTTGCAGAAACTGCCGGTTCAGAAATTGTCGACATGCTCTATCAGAAGCGGGACAAGCCGGACTCCGCGACGTATGTGGGGCGCGGCAAAGTCGAGGAAGTCAAAGCAATTGTGCAGGAAAGCGGTGCGGACACCGTCATTTGCGATGGTGAGTTGTCGCCGGGCCAGATGATTGCGTTGGAAAAGGCCTTGGACGTCAAGGTGATTGACCGCACCATGCTGATTTTGGATATTTTTGCCCAGCATGCGAAATCCAAAGAAGGTAAGGCGCAGGTTGCGCTTGCCCAGATGGAATACCTGATTACGCGCGTGCGTGGTTGGGGTGGGGCATTGTCCCGGCAGGCGGGTGGCCGAGCGGGTTCCAACGGCGGTGTGGGGCTGCGTGGCCCAGGTGAGACCAAAATCGAAGCGGATCGACGCCGCTTGCGTTCGGACATGGCGAAACTGCGCAAGGAAATTGCCGGAATGAAAACCTCCCGTGAGGTCAAACGCATGCAGCGTGACAAATCAGCAATTCCACAGGTGGCGATAGCCGGGTACACGAACGCTGGCAAGTCTTCGCTGATCAATGCTTTGACAGGTGCTGGAGTGTTGGTTGAGGATGCGTTGTTTGCAACACTGGATCCAACCACACGAAAGGCAAATCTCGCGGACGGTCGTGCGGTGGTGTTCACTGACACCGTTGGGTTTGTTCGTCACCTGCCTACTCAGCTGGTTGAGGCGTTTCGTTCGACGTTGGAGGAAGTGCTCGCTGCGGATGTGGTGTTGCATGTGGTCGACGGTTCTGACCCATTCCCGATGGAACAGATTGCTGCGGTGAATAAGGTTATCGGCGGCATCGTAGAGGAATCGGGTCAGCCCGCACCGCCAGAGATCTTGGTGGTGAACAAGATAGACGCAGCAGACCCACTGCTGTTGGCTGAGCTGCGCCAGAAACTCGACGATGTGGTGTTTGTGTCTGCGAAGACGGGTGAGGGTATTCCTGAGCTGGAGACGCGACTTGAGATGTTTCTCAATTCGCTAGACCAACACGTTGCGTTGCAGGTGCCATTCCATCGAGGTGATGTAGTGTCGCGTGTGCACAATTTGGGAACTGTGTTGCGCGAGGAGTACAACGAGCACGGAACGCTCATTGAGGTGCGGTTGCCAAGTCAGTTGGCTGCTGAGCTTGAGGAATTCGTTATTCAGTAGCTATAGCCTTTAAGCTGTAGTTCGTGACGATTCAAGATTCTTCAAAACAAGGCCGTTTGTTCGGTTGGGATTTGCATGGTGACGGTAAGTCTGTCCGTCCAGGAGCCGTTGTAGCACCTGAGGAACGCCTCAGCTGGGGACGTACTGTTGGTATTGGAATGCAGCACGTTATTGCTATGTTCGGTGCCACGTTGTTGGTTCCAGCAATTACTGGTTTCCCGGTGAATACCACGCTGCTGTTTTCTGGTGTTGGTACGATCCTGTTCCTGCTCATCACCCGTAACCGTCTTCCTTCATATTTGGGCAGTTCGTTTGCATTCATTGCGCCATTGACTGCTGCGCAGGTTGATGGTGGTTTGGGTGCACGATTGAGTGGCATCATTGTTGCCGGTGCTGTGCTTGCATTGGTTGGTTTCATTGTTGCGTACGCGGGGCGCAAGGTCATTGATGCGGTGATGCCACCTACGGTAACTGGTGCGATTGTTGCTCTGATTGGGTTGAACCTTTCAGGTGTTGCCACTGCTTCGTTCCAGGCACAGCCGTTGATCGCGGCGGTTACTTTGATTGCCATCTTGCTGTTCTCTGTGGCTTTCCGAGGCATGGTGGCCCGCCTGGGCATTCTGCTTGGTGTGGTTGTTGGCTGGGTGTTTGCGGCATTTGTTGGTGGTGTTGAATCCGAGAAGTGGCAGGCGGTGAAGGATTCGCCGTGGTTTGGTTTGCCTGAGTTTGCAACTCCTGAGTTCAATATCACCGCTATTGCTGTGACACTGCCTGTGGTGGTTGTGTTGATTGCTGAAAACGTTGGCCATGTGAAGGCTGTGGCTGCGATGACCGAGCGCGATTTGGATGATGTTGCTGGTCGTGCACTGATTGCTGATGGCGCTGCAACTGTCTTGGCCGGTGGTTTCGGTGGTTCTGGTACCACGACGTATGCGGAGAACATCGGTGTGATGGCTGCTACGCGCGTGTTTTCTTCTGCTGCCTATTGGGTTGCCGCGTTCACCGCGATTGTGTTGGCGTTTGTGCCTAAGGTTGGTGCGCTTATCTTGACGATTCCAGGTGGTGTGTTGGGTGGGGCTACCATTGTGTTGTATGGATTGATCGGTTTGCTGGGTGTGCGTATTTGGCAGGATAATGACGTGAGTTTCACTGATCCGGTGAATTTGATGACTGCGGCGGTGGCAATGGTTGCTGGTATTGGTAATCTCACGCTGAATGTTGGTTCGGTTGCTTTGGAGGGCATTGCTTGGGGGTCGGTTGGCATTATTGTCCTGTACCCGATTTTGCGGAAGTTGTATGACACGTTGGGTGAGGGTGCTGTGAAGCAGCGTGGCCCGTTGAAGGGGGAGGGCGATCCAAACTCACCGTTTAATACTGTGGCTGATGCCAAGTAGTTGCTGATTATTTGCAATGATTTGTGCCCCCTACGGATTGTAGGGGGCACTGTTGTATTGTGGGTTGGCTATTTCTTAGTGCTGTTGGGTTCGGCGAAGACGACGTTGATGTTTGCTTCGCGGAGGCCGTCGATGTAGGCGTGCGGTGCGTCGTGGTCGGTGACGACTGTGGAGATGTCGTCGATTGTGGCGAAGGAGACGAGGTAGTCAAGTCCGAATTTGGTGGAGTCGCAGAGTGCGACTACTTCGCGTGAGTTCATGATCATTGCGCGTTTGATTGCGCCCTCGTCTGCATCTGGTGTGGACAACCCGTACTTCATGGTGAGCGCGTTGGTGCCGATGAATGCGTAGTCTGCGCGGAGTACTCCGATGGATCGTGTGGCGATGTCTCCTACGACTGCTTGTGAAAGTGGACGGACGTGGCCGCCAATGAGTTGCACATCGCACATTGGGGTGTCAGCGAGGATGGTTGCAATGGGGAGTGAATTTGTGATGACTTGGAGTTCTTGTTGCTCTTCGGTATTGGTGGGGTCTTTGAGGTATTTGGCGAGTTCGTCAGCGAGAATTGCAGTGGTGGTACCGGCATCGATGAAGATTGTGCAGGATGTTTTTGGTAGGACGGTGAGTGCTGCTCTGCCGATGGCGTGCTTTGCTTCGAGTGATGCTTTTGAGCGAATTTCGAATGCTTGGTGATCTGTGCGGAAGGAGTGGGCTGGCACGGCGCCACCGTGGACGCGGTAAAGTCCACCTTCGTTGTCGAGTGCTGCAAGGTCGCGGCGGATTGTTTCTGCTGTTACTCCGAATCGTTCAGCGAGCTCGATGACCGTGACACGGCCGTGTACTGCAGTCAAAGAGGCAATTTGCCTGCGTCGTTCTTCGGAATTCATAATTTTGAATACTACCGGCCGAATGGGGGTAATACGGGCATTGCCCATACCCATGAGTGGGTATTGGGGCAATGTAGGGGGTAGTTTGTCACACTTTTCGCATTACTGTGACGACTTTGCCGAGAATCGTGGCGTTTTCGGCTGGGATTGGTGAAAATTCATCGTTGTGGGGGAGCAGCCACAGTCCTTCGGAGTCGCGGTGGAATTCCTTTACGGTTGCTTCTTCATCAATCATTGCTGCAACGAACTCGCCGAACTCGGCAGTTGGTTGTGAACGAACGACTACCCAGTCACCGTCCAAAATTCCCGCGTCCTTCATGGACATGCCTACTACTTGGAGAAGGAACAGTTCCCCGCCATGTCCAACAAGTTCAGCTGGGAGAGGGAAGTGGGCTTCGACATGTTGCTCTGCAAGGATTGGGTTGCCTGCAGCGATTTGGCCAACCACTGGAACATAAGTTGCTTGCGGGAGTTCCATGCCTTCTGCATCAACTGCAGGCGCGGATGAACTTGTTGCTTTGGACCGTTTGGCTGGTCGGGAAGCTGCGGACTTTCGGACATCGACAGCGCGGGGGCGCTTTTCTTCGCGCTTCAAGTATCCTTTTTCCTCAAGTTGTTGCAGTTGATAGGCCACGGAAGATGTCGATTGCAAGCCAACTGCATCCGCAATTTCGCGAATGCTTGGTGGAAATCCTCGGAGGACAACTGAGTCCTCAATGACTTCTAGTACTCGACGTTGACGCGCGGAAAGGTCTTGGCGATCACCTCCACCGGCAGTGTTTGCGCCCTTCGTGTTACTTCCGCTCGTTTTACGTGGCCGACCTGGACCACGTTTGCCCGCGTGTTCCCGCAATTGCGTTACATTCGACGCGTTGTCAGGCTTGGTGCTCTTGTTGTTCGTATTGCTGGATGCTGCCATGTATCTCTCCCCGTTTCTTTGTAGATCTGCCACCACCTTAACTGATGAATTCGAAAAAATGAACCATTTGTTCGAAAAATATTGAAAAATTGCTAGACACGCTTCGAACGCTTGTGCTAAGTTCTGAAGTAGCGATTAATCGAACACATATTCCAAATGGGTAATTGTTCGAACAGATAAACGTTCGCAGCAAGATTGTTGTCGTGTGTTACTGACATACTACATCTATCGCAATTGGTTCGACTCTATGAGAAGTGCCATGTTCGTTCGTTGTAAATTTTGATCTTTTTCGACAGAAGGATGTAAAAGTTATGTCTAACATTGGTTTTGTGGAGACTGTTGTGCCAGTACGGGCTGAGGTTTACCGGGGGGACATTCCTTCCAAGCAAGAAGTACGGCGTGCGCGCGGGTATGTTCCAACAGTTGAGGAACGCCGCGTTGTGGGCAAGCATGTTGAAATTCAGAAGCCTGATTGGAAGCAAATGCGGCGCCATTCCTCGAACACCTTTGGAAATGGTGCTGTGCGCAGTGTTCCGCTGGCTGTTGATGTTCAAGGGGGTATGCGTTCAGTTCACCATTCGAATGTTCGAACCAAGAGGGATGCAATGCTATTGGTGCCAGTTGTTCAACGGATCCAACAGCGCGTTGAAGCGTTTTCTTCGTCAGGGCTTGGACTGTCGCTCAGCACTGCATCGATCATCCTTACCGTAGGTCTCAGCCCGCTCGTTCTCTAGGCGACTAAGCCCGGAGTGCCGCCACGTTCACCACAGGCGTAAGATCGGAAACCGTGCACTGTCCATCTTGTAATTCAGAGAATTCGCGCGTAGTAGATTCACGCTCCATCGAAAATGGCCTTGCGATTCGGCGCCGTCGTGAATGTACAGCATGTAACAACCGTTTCACGACGGTCGAACGATCAGTTCTGCTTGTTACCAAACGAAACGGCGTGACAGAAGATTTTTCTCGTGACAAAGTCATCCAGGGCGTACGCCGCGCGTGCCAAGGAAGGGCAGTATCCGACGATGCGCTCAAGCGCCTCGCCCACGAAGTTGAACAAAGCATCCGCATAGAACATGGTTCCCTCGTGGCTGCACATGAAATTGGCCTCGCAATTCTAGAGCCACTCCGCAACCTCGACGAAGTTGCATATCTCCGCTTCGCATCTGTCTACAAACAATTCGAAAGCACCGAAGATTTCGAACAAGAAATTGAATCCCTCCGCGCGCACCGGGAAATGCACAAACGCCTCGCACCACAAACCCCAACGCAACACCGCTAACAAACCCACCAACGGCACCACCAGTATCCAGCAGCTACTGAACCTTCGCCAAAGCCTTCAGCACACGCTGCAACGAAACGCTCCGCGCCGTACCCAAATGCTGAGCAAATAAGCTCACCCGCAATTCCTCAATCAACCACCGAACATCCTTCAACTGCGGAGACGCGGAACGAGCAGCTGGCAACCGCTGCACAGTAGCGTCAAATGCACGCAAAGCCTCACGCACCACATCATCCAACTCCTCATCACGCACAGGATCACGATCCATCAACTCCAAACGAGCCTGCATCGCCGCAACATACCTCGGGACATGCTTCAACGGAGCCACACCATGCCGAGCCACAGCATGCTCACCAAAATAGAAATCCAACTGGCCGCGCATCTCATCAATCACCTCACCAGACCAACCACGCAACTCAGCACGCATATCAGCCACAGCCAACGCAACAGGCGCCAACGCCACAACATACTGACGAACCAACCCCGGACCCGACTGCCGAACCCCAACCACAACATCCTCAAAACGCTCCGGCGAACGAATCACCGGACCAGCCTCCAACAACACATCCTTGGCAACAACCGTCACCACATCACGCAACAACGCAGGAAAACCTCCAGCAACCCCACTCTCCAAAGCCACCCGCTGCCGCAACGGCAACCCCTTCAACATCTGCTGATCAGAAACCCGAACCTCACGCACCAAAGCATCCAACACAAACCGAAACTGTTGCGCCGCAGCCGCAGCCACAGAAGGAAACGCTTGCAACACCACCTCAGACTCACCAACCTGCACCAACGCAGGAAACGACTCCACCGGCAACCCATCAATCACCGACTCAATCGACTCCGGCACATCCCCAATAGCAACCGAATCCCAACGCTCCGCCCGTGCCAACACACCACCCACACTCGCCCCACCGCGCACAACACCAGCAGCAGACCCACCAACCTGCTGATTCCCACTCCCCTTAGTACGACCAGAATGCAAACGGCCAGGATTCACACCATCCTTCCCACCACGCTGCGCCTGAGAACGAGCAGTAGCAGTAGCCACAGCCTGCGTAACCTGATTACTCAACTCTTGTTGTAACCTGACCAAATCCCGACCAGAGCGCAACACCTCACCACGGCGATCCACCACCGCAAAACGCATACGAAGATGATCAGGAACTCTAGACCAATCAAAGTCCGCAGCATCGATACCGTGACCACCAAGCGAACGCAACGCATCCGCCAAGGCAACATCAATCGCCCCATCAAACGGACGCATACGCTCCAACGCCCGCTTCGCAAACTCCGTGGCCGGCACCACCGACTTACGGATTGCCTTCGGGAGCGAACGAATCAACGAAACAACGAGCTCCTCCCGCATGCCCGCAACCAGCCACTGACACGCAGCACCATCAACATTGTTCAACAACGGCAACGGCACCTGCATCGTAATACCATCATCAGTATCCCCAGGCCGGAATACATAACTCAGGGCAAACTCCAACGACCCCTGCTGCCAAACATCAGGAAACTCATCAGCTGCCGCAGCCCCCTCAGCAGAACCAATGATCTCGGCAAAATCAAAATCCAACAAATCCGGACGCTTATGCCGCGCCTTCTTCCACCACGAATCAAAATGCCGCGCCGAAACAACCCGCTGAGGAATCTTCCGATCATAAAAGTCAAACAACACGTCATCATCAACAACAATGTCACGACGACGCGCCTTATCCTCCAGCGACGCAGCCTCCCCCAACAACGCTTGATTGCTATGGAAAAAGGCATGACGCGTACGCCAATCACCCTCAACCAAAGCATTGCGAATAAACATCTCCCTGGCCAGCGCCCTATCAATCTTGCCAAGCAACACCTGACGATCCGCCACGATCGGCAAACCCAGTAGCAACACCTTCTCCCGAACCAACGCGGCACCCTTCGAACGGGACCACACCGGCTCCGAATACGTACACTTCACCAAATGCGGAGCAAGTTCCTCCAACCACTCCTCCCGAACTGGACCAACCGTTCGTGCAAACAACTGCGATGTCTCCACCAACTCCGCAGCCATCACCCACTGAGGCGGCTTCTTCGCAACATGAGAAGAAGGATGAATCACAAACTGCGTCTGGCGAGGACCAACGAACTGCCGCCCGTTACCCTCACGCATACCAATATGTGTCAACAAGCCCGACAACACCGACTTATGTACCGCATCCTCATCCAGTACCTCAGGATCAAAATGTAACTCATGCACGTGGCGAACATGCTGCACATTCCACCGCAAATCCTGCAGCCCGGACAACAACTGCCGCACCAAATCCATCCACTCGCGAATGCGAACATAATGCAAAAACTCGTCCCGGCAGAGACGTCGAAACGCATTGCCAGAAAGATCATTGCGCTGCTGCTGAATGTAGTTCCACAATGCAATGATGCTGATAAAGTCCGAATTTCCAGCAAACCGAGCATGCAACTCATCTGCCCGCTGTTGATGCTCCAGCGGACGCTCTCGCACATCCTGAATACTCAATGCGGCCACGATGACAGCCGTAGCTTCCAGCACATCAAAATGATGCGCCGCCACCAGCATGCGAGCCAGCCGCGGATCCGTAGGAATTCGCGCCAAATCCCGACCAATATCAGTAAGGCCAGGAGGATTCTCAGGCGTCAACGCCTGCAGTTCCTGCAACAACGACACACCATCGCGAACAGAACGACGATCAGGCATTTGCAGGAAAGGAAACGCCTCAATATCACCCAACCCCAACGCCGCCATCGAAAGAATCACGCTAGCCAAGTGCGTACGCAAAATCTCTGGGTCAGTGAACTCCGGCCGCGCCAAAAAGTCTTCCTCGGAGTACAAGCGAATCGCAATACCGTCCGCGATACGACCACAACGACCCGACCGCTGCTTCGCACTAGCCTGACTGATCGGCTCCACAGGCAGTCGCTGAACCTTTGTTCGATGCGAATATCTGGACATACGAGCCAAACCCGTATCCACCACAAAATGGATCCCTGGCACCGTCAACGAAGTCTCTGCAATATTCGTTGCCAAGACAATTCTCCGACGCCCGCCACCGGGGTGAAATACCCGATGCTGTTCGGCATTCGACAAGCGTCCAAACAACGGCAAGATATCAACCTGCGAGCCCCTGCCCGAATTCAGGGCGCCCTCCAGTGCCTCCGCAGCGTCACGAATCTCGCGTTCCCCGGAAAAGAAGCACAAAATATCGCCAGGGCCAGCTTGCATAAGCTCACGGCACGCAGCAACCAGCCCTTCGAGTGGATCGACTTCCATTTCCTGAAGCTCACCACGTTTATTCTCAACAGTTCGCACCAGCGGGCGATACCGTATCTCAACCGGAAACGTTCTGCCAGAAACCTCAATAATCGGGGCAGGACGCCCCTCTGCATCAGCAAAATGTTCAGCAAAAGCCTCTGGTTGAATCGTTGCCGACGTGATAATGACCTTCAAATCCGGACGCTTCGGCAGCAACTGTTTGAGAAAACCCAACAAGAAGTCAATATTCAATGAGCGCTCATGCGCCTCATCAATGATGATTGTGTCATATGCGCGGAGCAGGGGATCGAATTGGATTTCATTGAGCAGCACACCATCCGTCATGAGTTTCACAGCGGTGTGTTTGCTGAGGGTGTCATCGAAACGAATTTTGTAGCCAACGATGGGCTGACCCTCACCAATGCGCTGGCCCAGTTCCTCGGCGATGCGTTCCGCAACTGAGCGCGCAGCAATTCTGCGGGGTTGGGTGTGGCCGATAAGTTTCTTGGTGCCGCGCCCAAGCTCGAGGCACATCTTCGGCAATTGGGTGGTCTTACCGGAACCAGTTTCGCCAGCAACAATAACCACCTGGTGTTCCGCAATCGCCTTCTTAATCTCTTCCCGACGTGCGCTGACGGGAAGGTCTGGGTAGGTAATCGAAGGGATAGTCTTGCTGCGTTTCACCTGGCACATCCTACCAGTTTGGGGACGTGAAAGATCTTTAAAAAGAAATCGCTGAAAACCCTCCCAGTTTGGCGTGATCTGCCTAACATATAGGAATTGGTTTGAAAGTGAGGTCCGATGTCCAATAACCAACAATCCGCTTGCGGTCATCAGCATGTATCGCATGATCGTGGTACGGCTCGTCCAGAATCACTCGCGCTGGGTGACATGGCGATCACCCGCCGCGGTTTTGTGGCAGGTGCTGCCGCAGTGACCGGAACAATTCTGTGGAGTTCTGTTTCCGGGTATTCCAATATCTTTGGTGCCCAGGCAGCAGCACAATCTCAGACTGCAGGTGGGCAACCTGCAGTGGGTGCGGCGTCGAATACAAATGGTTCGTTCCACGTTGGGCGCGCCATGGCTGACATCACGGGCGAGCCGTGGGGTGCCGGGATGACCGGATATGCAGTGAGTGAGCAAACCACGGCGGGTATCCAACGCCGCCAATTTGCCCGGGCGTTTGTATTTGTCGACACCACCACCGGGCAACGCGTTGCGCATGTCACCGCTGATATCGGCCTCATGTTCCAAAGCATTCAGCTGGAAGTCATCCGCCGGCTCCGCGCAACGTTCGGCGATACCTACACCGACCGCAATGTGGTGATCACCGCCACCCACACGCACACCACCCCAGGCGGAACCTCTCAACACCTCATGGTGGACATCACCACCCTCGGTTTCCGACCAGTCACCTTCGAGGCCCAGGTAAACGGGATCGTTGAAGCTATCACTCGCGCCCACCACGACGCCAGTCCCGCGGACATCACCGTCGCAATTGGTGAAGTTGAAGCCGTCGGAGCAAACCGTTCCCGTCAAGCGTTCGACCGCAATCCCGAAGAAGAGCGCCAACAATTCGCCGACGGGGTGGACAAGCGCAGCGTGACACTGCATGTCCACAAGCAAGGGCAACACGTCGGTTTCATCAACTGGCACTCGCTACACCCAACCAGCATGCCTCACACCTACCAACTTATCCACGGTGATAACAAGGGATACGCAGCATGGGCTAGCGAAGTGCAGCGGGGTGTGAATCACCGCTACCCACATGAAGCGAACTTTGTCGCTGCATTCGCGAATGCAACTCCGGGCGACATATCGGCAAACATGGGCTTGGAACCAGGAACTGGACCAGGTGGAGAAGATCGCAACGCCTCGGCCCGCATTTTGGGCGAGCGGATGATGCAGGGTGTTGCCCAAGCGGGCAGTGGCACGCCGATGGGTGCAGGTGTAACGGCCACCCACCGATGGGTAGATTGCAGTTCGCTTACCGTACGAGGGGAATGGACGCCCGACGGCCAGCCCGGCAAACTCGGACCAGCAATTCTCGGAGCAGGTTTTGCTGCTTCCAGCCAGGAAGACGGAGGCGGAGAGCCCCTCCTGGGCTTCCAAGAAGGAGCCCGAGGCGGCACACCTTGGGTAAAAGAATTAAACAAAATAACGGTGCCGCCGCATGTGCAAGCAATTCACGGAAATAAGGAAATGCTGCTACCGGTGGGCTATCTGCCAGGCCTGATCCAGCAAACGCACTGCTTCCATATTGTGCAGCTCGGCGGCCTGGTGCTGGTTGCCCTCGCTTTCGAACCAACCATCACTGCTGGATTGCGCATGCGCCGAACCGTCGCAGCGGCGCTCGGTGTTCCTGTTGAGATGGTTGTGGTACAGGGCTACACCAGTGGATACGGGCATTACATCACCACCCCAGAAGAATACGACACGCAAAACTACGAAGGCGGAGCAACCGTATTTGGTCGATTGCAGCTTCCGGCGTTCCAGCAAGTGCTGCACGATATGGCTACAGCAATTGCCCAGGGTGAACCTGTTGCTGCCGGACGTCCGGCCGGTGATTTGACTGGTTTCATCCCAACTTCTCCTGCTGGTAATCCTTTCATTGACACTCCACCGTTGGGTAGGCGGTTCGGTGAGGTGCTCCATGGGCCAGGGCAAGTTTCCGCCGGCGCGTTGGTGAATGTTGCATTCGTAGGTGCGAATCCGAATAACAACCTCCGCCACGGTGAGGGCTACCTGACGATTGAAAACACAGACGGCCACGTGATTGGTGATGACAATTCTGAAACGACCACATTGACGTTTGCGAAGAACTTCTTCGAGACCACTGCCACGGTGGCCTGGGATACCACTGGTGTGCCGGCGGGGAAGTACGTTGTTCGGTTGCGTGGTGATGCCCGTGACTTCTTCGGCAAGATTACTCCGTTTGAAGGCACTGCCGAAGTTGTGGTGAGTTAGGCCGACCGGGCTGTGTTAGCCCGGAACCACTTCAAGGCTGGAGAAGCGAACTTCGCCTGCTGCATCGCTGGCTGCGATATCCACAACGGCCTGAATACTCCAGCCATGGTCACCGTCCGGGTCTGCAAGGACTTGGCGCACTGTCCAGTAACCTGCATCCTGGCCGGTACCCTGAGTGATGCTGATCATGTGTGACGCCCGTGCATCACCGTCGATCAGCAAATCAGCATATTCTTCGAAGTACTGGTCCATCGCTGCAGGCCAATCGGGTGGGTTGTCCAAGTAGCTATCCAGTTGTTCGAGCTCTTCTTCGCGTTCGAAGGCAAAGAGTTCGACATGACGGAACATCATATTACGGATCATGCGTTGCAACGCACGGGGGTTGCTGGAGAGCAATGATGGATCTTCAACACCAAATGCCAGTTCTTGGACCTGCTCCTCGGAAAGATGGCCTTCTGGATCAGACATGGCTGCCCACTCATCCAGCAGCGAAGAGTCTACTTGGCGAATGAGCTCTCCGAGCCACACAAGGATATCTTCTAGCTCCTCGTTGCAGTATTGCTGGGGGAGCGAATGCTGCAGCGTTCTCCAGATATCAGTGAGATAGCGCAGTACCACCCCTTCTGACTTACCTAGTGAATAGGCTGCCACGAAATCCGAGAAATTCATGGCCTTTTCGATCATGTCACGCAGGATGGACTTCGGACTGATATGAAAGTCTCGAGCCCAAGGATTGCCTTCGGCAAACACCTCAAACGCTTGAGCGAGTTCTTCAGCCAGTGGCTGGGGCCAAGTGATTTCCTCAATAAGTGCTTTACGCTCGTGAAAATCCACCCCGTCTGCTTTGAGGTGGGCCACTTCTTCTTTGCGGGCTTGTTGTTGTTGCGCCCGCAGAATTTGGCCCGGATCCTCCAGGACTGCTTCAAAGGTAGAAATAATATCGAGTGCGTATGAAGGGGAGTTCGGATCAAGCAGTTCGATGGCAGCCAACGCAAAAGGGGACAGCGGCTGGTTAAGCGCGAAATCTCGTTGCATATCCTGAGTGAGACGAGCGGAACGTCCAGAGGGGGTATCTGCTTCGTATTCCTCAACAATTCCCGCATTCATCAAGCCACGGTACAATCCGATGGCTTGGACGATGAGCTTGTTTTGCTTGCTCCGAGTGCTGTGATTCGAGCGCAGCAAGTGGTGGAGAGCCTCATATGTCCATTGATCCCTGGCGATCACGTTGAGCAGCATGGAATTCGACACTGCGAATTGACTCTGCAGTTCTTCAGGTTCCGCCTGAGTGAGGCGCTCAAAGGTCTTCTCGGTCCAAGACACGCGACCTTCCGGTGCGGACTTTTTCCGCAGTTTCTTCAATTTCTTTTCATCTTGACCTGCGCGTTGCCGTAGACGATAGTTTTCAATTTCGTGTTCCGGGGCTTGGATAATGACGGTTCCGGCCGTGTCGAATCCGGCACGTCCGGCACGTCCGGCAATTTGGTGAAATTCGCGCGACTTGAGGATCCGTTCCTTTCGACCATCATATTTGGCAAGACCCGTTAACAATACTGTGCGGATTGGCACGTTGATGCCCACGCCCAAGGTGTCAGTTCCACAAATGATCTTCAGCAGTCCTGCCTGCGATAGCCGTTCCACCAAACGACGATATTTCGGCAACATTCCAGCATGGTGCACACCAATCCCGTTGCGGAGCAACTTGGAAAGGATTTTGCCGAATGCAGAGGAGAACCTGAAGGAACCGATCTCATGCGCAATACGCTCCTTGTGCTCGGCATCCACCAATTTCAGCTTCATCAGCGCTTCTGCCTGTTTGATGGCCTCTAATTGTGAAAAATGCACAATGTAGATTGGGGCTTT
>JBHAQQ010000104.1:0-20948 GCA_041830435.1 Corynebacterium sp. | reverse complement strand
AGCATTTGTTGACGCGGGATGTGCATTACATTGTGCGTGATGGGAAGGTGGCGTTGATTGATGGTTCACGGGGGCGAGTGGCGGAGTTGCAGCGTTGGCCGGATGGTTTGCAGGCTGCGGTTGAGGCGAAGGAGGGGTTGACGGTCACTGATGGTGGCCGGGTGTTGGACCAGTTGACGATTCAGGCGCTGGTGGGGATGTATCCGGAGCGTTGCGGTATGTCGGGTACTGCGTTGGCTGCGCAGGATCAGTTGCGGCAGTTTTATGATTTGCGGGTTTCGGTAATTGAGCCGAATGTTCCTACGCAGCGGCACGATATGCAGGATATGGTGTTTGCTACGGTTGAGCAGCGCAATCGTGCGGCGATTGCGCACATTATTGCTGTGCAGGCTACGGGGCAGCCGCAGTTGGTGGGTACGCAGGATGTCGCGGAGTCGGAGCGGATTGCAGAGGAGTTAGCTGCGGTTGGAGTGGAGGCTGCGGTGCTGAATGCGAAGAATCATGAGGCGGAGGCGCAGATTATTGCGGAGGCGGGTCGACGTGGTCGCGTGACGGTGTCGACGCAGATGGCGGGCCGTGGCACTGATATTAAGCTGGGCGGCAGTGTTGAGGGTGCTGGTGATTCCCACGCCGCAATTGCCGAGTTGGGCGGGTTGCATGTGGTGGGGTTGGGTCGGTTCCGGTCTTCGCGGTTGGATAATCAATTGCGGGGCCGTGCGGGCCGTCAGGGGGATCCGGGTTCATCGGTGTTTTTTGTGTCCTTGGAAGACGATGTGGTTGCTGCCGGTGGGGAGGGTGAGGAGTTGCGTGCCGTGCCGGATGCTCAGGGGTTGATGCAGGAAAAGAAGGTCTGGCAGTTTGTGGACCATTGCCAACGTGTGACGGAGGGGCAGATGTTGGACATTCATGCCACCACGTGGAAGTACAACAAGTTGATGAAGGATCAGCGGCAAATTATTGTCGATCGGCGTTCGCAATTGTTGGATACGGATGCGGCGTGGCAGGATTTGGCGTCGGCTAATCCGGCGAAGGCTGCGGCGTTGCGCGAGGCTGGTGTTCCGGAGGCGGTGTTGGAACAGGCCGCGCGGGAGATCATGTTGTTCCATTTGGATGCGAAGTGGAGTGATCATTTGGCGTTGCTGGATGAGGTTCGGGAGTCGATTCATTTGCGGGCGATTGCTCGGGAATCGCCGATTGATGAGTTCCACAAGATTTCGATTGATGCGTTTGCGCGTTTGGCTACCGAAGCGGTTGAGGAGGCACGTGCGACGTTTGCGGAGGTAGTGATCACGGCGGAGGGTGCGGAGTTGGAGGATCTGGGCTTGCAGAAACCTTCGGCGACGTGGACCTACATGGTGAATGACAATCCGTTGAATTCGGGTGGTTCGATGATGAATTCGATTGCCCGGATGTTCAAGTAGGGGTTGCGGGCGCGTTGGGTGAAGAGTATGGGCGCGTTGAGTGAGGTATTTGTCATAAAAGTTCGCTCCCGCTTTCACCTCAGCGCTTGCGGGGTAGTATTGTAAACAGTGTCCAAATGAGAGGAACAAACATGACCGAGAATAAGGCCAACGAGGCTTCTGTAGAGACTACTTCCGTTTACCGTGCTGACCTGCTGAAGGAAATGGAAGCTGGTCAGAATGAGTCCACTCCTGCCAGCGTTGAGGGTTTGCCTGAAGGCTCGGCATTGTTGGTTGTAAAGCGTGGGCCAAATGCTGGTTCCCGTTTCTTGCTTGACCAGGAGGTTACTGCTGCTGGTCGTCACCCAGATTCCGATATTTTCCTCGATGACGTGACTGTTTCTCGTCGTCACGCTGAGTTCCGTCGCAATGGGGATGCGTACGAGGTGCTGGATGTTGGTTCCTTGAATGGTACGTATGTGAACCGTGAGCCTATGAATTCTTGCGCGTTGTCGAATGGCGATGAGATTCAGATTGGTAAGTTCCGTTTGGTGTTCCTGAACGGTACTGCTAACGGCTAATTGCTGGGCTGTTTTCATTTCATTCTGTCTAGAACGACGGTTTCCGAGTTTTTGTAGTAAGGGTTGGTTTCGACGTGGGTGTAGCTTCCTCACGCCAGGTGGCAGGTCAGGCAGTTGGTCAGTTCGCTGCGGTACAGCGGACTGCGCAGGTATTGCCGACGAAGGCTATTGGCGATGTGTTGAAGGAGCTTAAGCCGGATTTTCCTGATGTGACGGTTTCGAAGATCCGTTTCCTGGAATCTGAGGGTTTGATTAGCCCACGTCGTTCTGCTTCTGGGTATCGTCGTTTTGCGCCGGAGGATATTTCGCGTTTGCGGTTTATTTTGACGTTGCAGCGGGATAATTATTTGCCGTTGAAGGTCATTAAAGATCAGCTGGATGCGATGGATTCCGGCAATGTTACTCCTGTGGTTACGAAGCAGGATGTGACGGGGCCAGTTTCGGCTGAGCAGATGCGTGCTGCTGCTTCGCGTCGCTTGACGCGGATGGATGTGGTTGCGCGTGCGGGGGTGGAAGAGGGCTTTGTGAATTCTGCGATTCACTTGGGTCTGATTGCTGCTGATCCTTCGGGTTTCTTCTCTGTTGATGATGTGCAGGTTGTGCAGTTGGCGTTTCAGTTGACGCAGCATGGGTTTGATGGTCGTCATTTGAAATCGTTGCTGACGTTGGCGAATCGTCAATTGGATATGATTTCTGCGGTTACTGCGCCGGTTGCGCATGCGCGTGATGAGAATGCGCGGCAGCGATCGGTGGAGAAGGGCCGTGAGGTTTCGGCGTTGTTGATTTCTTTGAATGCGGCGCTGTTGAAGGGCAATCTTGGCTAACATCGGCTTGGAGCTGCTTGGGCGTTTCGCCGTTGGGGTGGGACTTCCGAAGGATGTGTTGGTGTTTGCCACCGCTGATGGTGGTGCGATTTTGCCAATTTGGGTGGGGCCGCTTGAGGAGTTGCATGGGCGCCCGAATGAGGCGGTAGTGTTGGCTCGTATGATTGCTGCAAGTGCTGTGCCTAGTGCTTGGATGGCAGAGATTTCGACGTTGTCGCGGGGACAGGCAACATTGACGTTGGTGGGTGAGGGGGATACCCGATTCGACGCCCGCCCGCGGCTCCTAGAGGCGTTGTGGCATGAGTCTGGCCTGAAAAGAATCGTGCTGAGCGAAGTGCTTGCCGATCAGTTGCTGCCAGTGCCGAAAGAACTGGTAGCGGAGTTGCGATCAGCTGCGCAGCGCCAAGGGGGAGGGGATGTGTGCGATGCTGCTGATGATGATGCAGTGGTGCGGTTGCCGCTTGCGGATTTCTTACAGCCACTAGGGGAAGCAGAGGGCTTGTCTGGTGGGGTAGATGGAGACTTCGCGGATGCGGAGGATTCGATTGAATCAGCAGACGTGGATTTCGACGACGCGTTGCGGAAATTCCTTGAGGGTGAAGGCTAAGTCTCTTCGACTGCGTAATTCTTGTTGTTCTTAGGGGGTATGTGTCGTAGGGGGGGTATGTGCATTTGTGTTGTAATTACCCGCGTGTTGTTACACGTGTGAAATTTGTGGCATATGTTATTGTTGTGACAATTGTTTTTCATGAGATTGAAAGTCAGTGGAATTGACGGCCAGGCAAACTCCTAGCACAATGACACTTGAGATCCCAACACAACAGGAGATACAAGCATGAGCGACCGCACTGATGCTGATTTCGCGACCACCAGCGAAGCACCAGGACAAGGCACGCTGTTCGACGTGTTCGGCAACGAAGACGAAGTGGGCTACCGTGTGCCAATCGCACAGCAAGTAGCGGGCATTACCTACCGCCAATTGGACTACTGGGCTCGTACCAACTTGGTAAAGCCGTCCATCCGCGGCGCTCATGGCTCTGGTTCGCAGCGTCTATATTCTTTCCGCGACATCCTTGTGTTGAAGATTGTGAAGGGCCTGCTGGACACGGGCATTTCCCTGCAGAATATTCGCAAGGCGGTGGAGAAGCTGGAAAATTTGGGCATTGAAGATTTGTCCGGCATCACCCTGGTTTCAGACGGCACTACCGTGTACGAGTGCCGTTCGAATGAAGAGGTCATTGACTTGCTGCATGATGGCCATGGCGTGTTTGGTATCGCGGTTCCTGGCCTGATGAAGGAACTCTCGGCAACGATCACTACGTTCCCATCGGAGCGCATTGGCGCTAATGGCGAAATGGAGACGGTGTTTGCGGATTCTGAGAATGTCACGAGCTTCAATGAGCTGGCTTCTCGTCGCGCACGCCGCGCCTAGGCAGTAAGCCGCTTGGCTTTACGCCACGTGAAATAGGCAAATATGAAGGGCCTCCACCGATCTTGGTGGAGGCCCTTGCTCGTGCGTTTCTACTGCAGGGCAGCGTTCAACGCAGCTGTCACGTCGGCACCGGTTGCGGCGGTGTGAACGTCGCCGCCGGTTGCAGCAGCAACCTTGCGGAGTGCTTCTACATCCACGTCTGGACCAACGGCCACGATGTGCAATTGGACGTTTGCTTCGTCACTGAGCCTTTGAAGCTCTGCTTCGGTGTACGCCTGATCGGCGTTGCCACCTAGGTTCGGGCTTGCGGTAATCAACACTACCCGGCCAGTGGTGTCTGCCCCGGTGGCTTGGGCTCCGAGGATCGCGGCGTTGTATGCAGCGAGAACGGATTGGTATGTCCAAGCGTCACCGCCGAAGCCCAACCCGGCCAATACCGCTGCGGTGCCTTGCCCATTGTCGCCAACGGTGATGTCAACATTGGTACGGAACGGATTGGTGACACCAGGGGAAAGTGGGGAAGAGTAGTTCCACAGAGCTACCGATTTACCTGCTTCACCTTCGGCAATCATCGCCTGCGACAATGCTGCGCGGACTGCCTCGAAGCGTTGCTGACCAGTCTCGCCACCTTCCCATGCACCCATGGCGTTACTGGTATCCAGCAGGAACGTCACCTGGTCAAATGCGCCATCATTCTGGGTGGCAGCATCTCCAGTTGCCGTTTCACCGTTTTCCGCATTCGCTGATTCGCCATCGGCTTGCGCTTCAGCAGCGAGCGTTTCAGTACGTCCCTGGAGAATGTCATCCACGCTCGCCATTGACGTTTCTGGCAGGTTAGCCATGACGAATTCGTTGAACAGTGACACAGCCTGCGTTGTTCCAGCCGCATCGAGCGCAGCATTTTCTACCCCTTCAGGAGCAGCACCTACAACGGTTGCGCCTTCACCAGTGGGAAGGACAGGGAATTTCCCTTCCAGCATGCCGACGATCGCAGAGGTGGTCGGCAGATTCGCGGCTTGCAGCGCCTCCACTCCAGCTTTCGCGTCTGCTGGAATCCAGATTGGGGCATATTGTCCTTCACCGATTTTGGCGATGACTTGCTCATCGGCGATGGTTTGGATTTCTGCCTGCACGCACGTTTCGCCAATCGTTGCCCCATCAGCATTGAAGGATTCCGCGAGTTCCTCCGCTGCACCGCTGGCTTCCTTCGCGCTCCACACCGCCAGTGTGTACGTTGGTTGATCACTGCAACCCTGAGCATTTGAGCTGGTGCTTCGTATCACCATTTGGGAAATGATCACAACGGTGGTGAGGAGAATGGCCAAAAGAGCGGCCCAGACCCAGCCGGCAACCCGGGTCTTTTGCGGTTCAGTGCTAGCGTGCTTACCCATGGCTCCAGCATAGTTCCAAAACGCGAGATTGGGGCTTGCCGCAACTCTCATTGTTGAAGAATTATGTGCAGGGATTGCACTGATCCGAAAAATTTTTCCTGTATCACTTGTGAATTCGATGGAAGCTATTTATGATCATTGAAGAACTGTAACCTCAGTAAGGCCTCGACGAGTTATCGAGTCTGAATGCTACGGCCGGGTTCCACGAAAGTGGCCCCGGTCATTTTTTATGCTTTCAACATTTCAACTTCGGTGGCACCACGTGTACCAAACGTTTATTATGCAAAGCAATCCAAGAAATTCGACTCGTTAGAGCCGAAATTCGCCTCAGGTTCAGTTTGTAGAAAGAGTATTGGAAACTCTCATGAAGCAAAATCCAAAGCGATACGTTGTTGGCATTGACCTTGGTACATACTCAGTTGGCATGTTTGCCACTGAGATTGACGAACATGACTTTCCGACGAATATTTTGAGTGCAGTTTCACAAATTCATGATTCGGGACTTGATCCGGACAACATTTCGGATGCGATGACTCGCTTGGCTGTGTCCGGCGTTGCCCGCAGGACACGGCGACTGTACAAGAAAGAACGCCACCGCCACCAACGGCTAGACAAGTACCTACAAAGTTTGAACTGGCCGATAAAGGAGTTTGAAGAGTACAGGGACCCATTTGCCCCATGGCGTTTCAGAAATGAGCTGGCAACCAAACGCATAGATGACGATGCTGAAATGGAAGAAAAGTTTGCGCTTGCGGTTCGTCACATTGCTCGACATCGAGGTTGGCGTAATCCGTACTCCAAGGTGGCAGTGTTGAAGAACCAGGTGGAGCCAAGTGCCCAATTTGTTTCTATTCGTGAGGAAATTAAGCAGAGCTTGGGTGTTCGGCTTCCTGCCGATCAAACGGTGGGCCAAATGATCGGAAGTTTGGAGCTCAATGGTCTACGACTTCGCGGCAAAGACGGAATCCTATCGGCGCGGTTGCAGCAATCAGATCATGCTAATGAAATTCACCGGATGTGTGATGTGCAAGGAATCGATGACGAGATTCGCGATGAACTCATTGAGTATGTCTTCGCTGCTGAATCACCGAAAGGTAGAGCAAGTGGGCTAGTGGGTAAGGATCCACTGCAGCCAGGAGAGGATCGTGCTCTTAAGGCATCGGATGCTTTTCAGCGGTACCGCATCGCGGCATTGTTGGGAAACCTTCGTATTTTGGAACATGGCGAGATGCGCCGACTCAGCAAGTCGGAAACGGCGGCAGTTTTTGAGTACTTGTTGGCTCTGAAGCCTGAGGAGGATCCAACGTGGACTGCAGTTGCGGAGCTTCTGGGGGTACCGTTTGATCATCTGTCGGGAATGTCCAAAGTCACGGATGACGGTGAACGTGCTGGCCGTATTCCTCCGGTGCATGCAACCAACCGGTTGATGGCAACGTTCAAATTGAAGTCCTTGCGTCATTGGTGGGAGCAGGCAGATCAAGATGCTCGCAATGCGATGGTCAAGGCCCTATCAAATTCGGAAAAGGAGGATTTCGACTCACAGGCGGGAGCGTTGGTAGCAGCATTTTTTGCTGATTTGAGCGATGAAGATCATCTGAAGCTGGATTCCTTACAATTACCGATTGGTCGGGCTGCGTATAGTGAAGATACGCTGCAGCGTCTTACCCGCCGCATGCTGGATGAAGGCCTTGATTTGTATGAGGCCCGAAAAGCAGAATTCGGGATTCCGAATGATTGGACTCCTCCGAAACCGGCAATCGGTGAGCCAGTCGGCAATCCGGCTGTTGACCGAGTTTTGAAGATTGTTGCGCGATGGCTTTCACGCTTGGAGGCAGAGTATGGCGCGCCAGTTTCAATCAATATTGAGCATGTGCGCAGTGCATTCTCTAGCTATGCGCAAGTGCGCAAGTATGAACGAGAATTGGAGATGCGGACGAAGCGAAATCTCCAGTTACTGCAGGAAGCCAGCGAGAAGTTTGGTGGTAAGCAATTTATGCGGCGTTCCGATTTGTGGCGTTTTCAATCTGTTCAGCGCCAGAACTGTCAGTGTGCTTACTGCGGCGGAACGATTACCTTTGAGAGTTGCGAGATGGATCATATCGTTCCTCGGGCGGGGCAGGGTTCGTCCAATGTGCGTGAGAATCTTGTTGCGGTGTGCCATCGTTGCAATCTGTCCAAGAGTAATGTTCCGTTTGCGGTTTGAGCTGCCAAGTCAACCATTCCGGGAGTGAGTCTGGAGGAAGCGGTTGAGCGCTTGAAGTTTTGGAATATTGATAGCGGGTTGAGCGCAAAGGACTTTGCAGAATTCCAGCAGCGGGTTGAATTGCGCTTGCGCAGAACAAAGTTGGATGAGCCAATCGACAATCGATCCATTGAATCCGTGGCTTGGATGGCAAATGAGCTGAGAGCGCGCGTGCATCAACACTTCCTCGAAAAGGGTACGAAAGTCCGTGTCTATCGCGGGGCAGTAACTGCCTGGGCACGAAAGGCCTCCGGTTTGGAATGGCAAATTGAAATTTTCAAAGACAAGGGTAAGCATCGTCTAGACCGGCGGCACCACGTGATTGATGCAGCAACTACTGCGTTGCTTTCAAATATGGTTGCGACTGTCCTTGCGGAACGTGAGAATGCCCGTCAAACGGAGCAATTATTGAACAAGCAGACTTCGGAATGGAAGAAATACGAAGGTGCCGATGACGTACATAGGATTCGCTTTCAGCGGTGGAAGAATCGCATGGGCCGGTTGGTTGAGCTGTTGAATCAGGCAATTGAGCAGGATCGCATTGTTGTAACGTCGAATCTTCGCCTTCGGTTGGGTAATGGCCAGGCTCACGAAGCAAAGATTGAGAAATTAGATACTGTCCAAGTTGGAGATGCACTGAGCGTTGCACAGATTGACCGTGCGTCCAGCGAGGCGTTGTGGTGCGCACTGACTCAACATCCTGACTTCGATTGGAAGAATGGCTTGCCAGCGGATCCCGATCGGCGCATTCGGGTTCATAGTGTGGAATTTGAGGCTACGGATACCATTAATCTTTTTGAAGTTAAAGCTGGTTCGATTGCCGTGCGGGGTGGTTCAGCAAAGCTTGGAAGTTCTTTCCATCATGCACGCATCTACCGTATTCACAGCAAGAAGGAAGCCTTTGCGATGATGCGCGTGTACACCGTGGATTTGCAACGATTCCGCAACGAAGACCTGTTTAATGTTGAGCTGCCTCCGCAAACAATGAGTGTGCGCCAATGCGATATGAAGCTTCGGCAAGCACTTCGTGAGGGTACTGCTGAGTATGTCGGATGGCTTGTTACCGATGATGAATTGGAAATCGATATGTCAGCGTTCACCACTGGGCAGGTGGCAGATGCACTGGCGGTGCTTGGCCCAATAACGCGTTGGAGAGTTGACGGCTTCGAATCCAGTTCGAGGCTTCGGCTGCGGCCACAATATCTGTCTGCAGAAGGCATAAAAGACTTGAAAGATTCGGATGTTGAAAGGGTAGAGAAGATTATTGATGATCCTGGTTGGCGCGTAGCGGTAAACAAGCTCTTCGTTGATGGAAGGCCTACCGTTGTCCGTAGGGATGCTCTCGGCCGCGCTCGCTGGAGGAGCAAGGCGAATTTGCCGGTGAGCTGGAAGGCCTAGTTCACATGCATGCGGGTTGGCGAATTCTTGACTTGTCCAGACTTGAAGGGCGGGTCAGGTATATTCGGGGTCAATTGGTTGTCGAACCGCAGGAGGGGCCTGAATCAGTGATTCCACTGGCGCAAATCGCCGCTATCTTTGTAGGAACTCGTGTGGGGTTGTCTGGTGCGGTGCTTGCGAAAGCTGCTGAATATGATGTTGCGATTAATGTGGTGGATTGGAGTGGCAAGCCCCTGGTATCTGCCATTGGTGTGCACACACATAGTCGGGTGGGTGCTCGGCAGCAGGCGCAGGCGGAGCTTTCAGTTCCTCGGAAGAAGCAGGCTTGGGCTGCGATTGTCCGTGCAAAGATTCGGCACCAAATTCGGGTTGTGGAACATTTGGATCTTCGACCGTCTGTAGAATTGCTGGATTGTTTGCGTGCTGTGAAGTCTGGGGATTCGACGAATCGTGAGGCTGTGGCTGCGCGTTTGTATTGGTCGCAGCTTCGAGGTTCGGTCCCGTTTCGTCGTTTGCCTGGTACTCGGTCGGATGGGTGGAACTCGGCTTTAGACTATGGGTATTCAATTGTTCGGGCGTATGGGATGCGTGGGGTTACGGCTGCTGGGTTGGCGGGGAGTTTGGGTGTGTTTCATCATGGTCGTTCGAATGCGTTTGGGCTTGTTGATGATTTGATGGAGCCGTTTCGGCAAATTGTGGATTTGTTCGTGTTTCGCAATGTTGAGTTTGATCAAGAGTTGGATCGGGAGGTTAAGCGTGCGATTGTTGAGGCTTTGGAGGTTCCGTTTAGTGGGAGTGGTGAGGTATTGAGAAACGTATTTGTTGATTTTTGTCAGCAGTATGGTCGTTTTGTGGAGGGGGATGTTTCGAAGTTGGTAGTTCCGGATTGGGTGGCGGTGATTTGAGTTGCCTGGGAAGGGTAGGTCGAAGGTGTGGTTGGTGTTGATGTTTGATTTGCCTGTGAAGTCGAAGCGTGAGCAGCGGGAGGCGAATCGGTTTAGGAATCAGTTGTTGGATTTGGGTTTTGTGCGTTCGCAGTTGAGTGTGTATGTGCAGTATCTGCCGCTGTCGGTTCGGTCTAAGGCTGTGGTTGCTGAGGTGAAGAAATTACTTCCTTCTGGGGGTGATGTGCACATACTTGCGGTGACTGATGAGCAGTGGTCGAAGGCAATTCGTTTTTCTAATTCCAAGCAGGTTGAGTTGCCAAAAATCGGTGATCAGTTGGTGATTTTTTGAATACTAAATCCCCTCGAAAAAGCTGTTCAGGGCTATTTTTCGAGGGGACCTAAGTATATCAGGGGATTTAAGAACTGAACCCCAGCTGATCGGACGCATGTTATCGCAGCGGATTAAGTATATCAGGGGATTTAAGAACTGAACCCCAGCGCTGGCCAACACAGGTGCTGCGCTGGGTTAAGTATATCAGGGGATTTAAGAACTGAACCCCAGCGGCGGTGCCTGTGATTCGTGAGCTTATTTAAGTATATCAGGGGATTTAAGAACTGAACCCCAGCAGTGGCAACCCAGGCAAACGCACTGCCTTAAGTATATCAGGGGATTTAAGAACTGAACCCCAGCGCATGGACGGCGTTGCAAATATTCTGTTTAAGTATATCAGGGGATTTAAGAACTGAACCCCAGCTCTGATCCGGCGGTGCAGGTGACGCAAATAAGTATATCAGGGGATTTAAGAACTGAACCCCAGCCATTTACGCACACGGTGGTGAGCTGTGGTAAGTATATCAGGGGATTTAAGAACTGAACCCCAGCGAGGGTGATGACGGTTTTGCCGAGTCCCTAAGTATATCAGGGGATTTAAGAACTGAACCCCAGAATCTGGCTAGACATCACGGCGGAGGTGATAAGTATATCAGGGGATTTAAGAACTGAACCCCAGCTCACGGACGGCGTGAAAAAAGTCATTGATAAGTATATCAGGGGATTTAAGAACTGAACCCCAGCGCGCGGACAATGGTAAACGCACAGTTATTAAGTATATCAGGGGATTTAAGAACTGAACCCCAGCGTCACAGCCAACGACTCCGGCCGGTAATTAAGTATATCAGGGGATTTAAGAACTGAACCCCAGCTGTATGAGAACTGGAACCCGGAAACCATTAAGTATATCAGGGGATTTAAGAACTGAACCCCAGCGAGCAATGGCATGGATACGCGTGTGTTGTAAGTATATCAGGGGATTTAAGAACTGAACCCCAGCAGTTCGCCTTTTTTGCTGCAACCGCGCGTAAGTATATCAGGGGATTTAAGAACTGAACCCCAGCGGTTGGTCGGCGCACCACTTGCACCATATAAGTATATCAGGGGATTTAAGAACTGAACCCCAGCGGTGGTGTGTCGTTGAGGTCTTGAATGATAAGTATATCAGGGGATTTAAGAACTGAACCCCAGCGGCGGATCTGTGGACGCTGGTTCATGGGTAAGTATATCAGGGGATTTAAGAACTGAACCCCAGCATGCCGGTGATAGCGACTGCTTGGTTTGTAAGTATATCAGGGGATTTAAGAACTGAACCCCAGCTAATCATCGAAGTTGCCCTCCGGTTCTGTAAGTATATCAGGGGATTTAAGAACTGAACCCCAGCAAGATCGGCCTTTCTACTGTCACTTGGCTAAGTATATCAGGGGATTTAAGAACTGAACCCCAGCGCCTGCTGGTTTCGTAATGAGATGACCCTAAGTATATCAGGGGATTTAAGAACTGAACCCCAGCTGTTTTTGGAACACCGCGCACTCATGGATAAGTATATCAGGGGATTTAAGAACTGAACCCCAGCACCTGAAGCGCGTGAATCTTCTGAACCAAATCATCAATGGGGGAGTTGAACACCGAACCTCAGCGATAAAGGGAAACTCCACGCTTCGTGCGCCACAACAAAGTTCCTCATCCTTTCCGCAGAAGTGTAGGGTTTTGCCTTATGCAATTCATCATTTCTGTTTACAACCCAGCAGGTGCACACGACGAAGGCACCGTATTCGCCACCGAAGAGGAGGTGCTCGCCGCATTCGATCGCGTCAACCAATTCAACACAGCACTCCAAGAACAAGGAGCCTGGGTAAGCGCCGCTGGCCTCATGGGTCCCGCCACCGGCCACACCATCACCCCTACCGGAGAAGTCACCCCAGGACCATTCTTCGAATCAAGCCATTACCTTGGCGGCTACTGGATCATCGAAGCAGCAACTGAAGAAGAAGCCATCGAATGGGCCAAGCAAGGCGCCGCAGCTTGCCAAGGCCACGTTGAACTCCGCCAACTCCAAGGCGAATAACCACACACCTCAATGCACATTCACCGAAGCGCCGGGAACACACCCTCCAACAACGCAACCAACTCGGCGCGCAGCACCTGCCCCCGCTCACTCAACGCCTTTTGCCTCCGAACATACTCAGCCCTACCCGTAGGATCCTCAATCCGCACCGGCTCAAACCCCCACTCCCGCAAATCATACGGCGAAGCCTCCATATCCAACCGCCGCACATCACAAGCCAACGCAAACGTCCGATGCCACAACTCACCAGGCACCAACGGCCCCAACTTTGTTGCCCACTTATACAAATCCATCGTGGCATGCAAACACCCAGGCTGCTCCAAATCAGGCTGATTCTCCCGAGTAGGCACCACAGCATTCCGCGGCACCGCAGCATCAGTGAAGAACCGAAACGCATCAATATGCGTACACTTCAAATTCCCAGCCTCCACCACAGCATCGGTACCCGCCGCCCCTAAACGTAATGGTTCCGGATGACGCGGCACACCCCGATACACCATCGCCCACTCATGCAACCCGAAACACCCCAATTCAGCAGGCCGCGCGGCAGTTAACTTCAACAATCGATGCACATACGTAATCGTCTTGCCCCGCACCTCCCACACCCGCTGCACATCCAACCCCCACGCACCAGAGGAAAGCTCCCGGAAGAAATCCTTATGCTGTGGCAACTCCACCCGGTGGTCCTGCGATCCCATCTCCAGAGCAACACCAGCTCCAGGAAACCACCGTGCCAAATGCGCCGGCGCAACAGGATAATACTCGAACATGAAATCCCACACGGGATGCCGCTCACCCCGTGAACGACGCTGCAGATGCTCTCGCGTAAACCCCTCAGCACGCTCCCGATGCTCCAGCACCAGCCCACCCCAAACCGCACTGGGGAGAACAGGGAGGGACGGCCCGGCGTCGAAATCAATAGGGGAACCCAACCCCGAATCATTCATCGTGCGTCCAGTCACGAACCGTGCCCACCAACTCCTCAATAATGTCCTCCAACGTCACCATCCCCACAATCTCACCCGCAGCATTCTCCACCGCAGCAATATGCGAAGACGTGCGACGCATCGAACGCATCGCCACATCAAAATTGATGCCCTCCTGCACCCGAATCAACGGACGAACATCCGCAGAATCCAACATCGGATCATGCGAAGACGTCCCATCAACCACCAAGTTATCCAACACGTCCTTCACGTGAATATAACCCAACCACGTACCCCGCGGATCCACAATCGGAAAGCGCGAAAAGCCCGTCTCCGTTACCGCAGCCTCCACATCAGCCACCTCCACGCGCGCCCCCCGCTTCACAATCGAACGCACCTGATCCACCGGAATCAACACCTCATCCAACGTACGACGCGAAGAACCCAAAGCTTTACTCAACCGCGCCGCCTCCGCAGGAGCAATCAACCCCTCACTCCGTGACTCGGCAATCATGCTCGCCAACTCAGCAGGGGACACCCGAGAATCCAGCTCATCCTTCTGCTCCACACCGAACAGCCGCAACGTATGCCGCGCGATCCAGTTCAAAACCACCATGACCGGATGCGTCAACTTACAGAACCACATATGCGGACCAACCAAATACGTAGCGACCGTTTCCGGACCCGCCAGCGCAATATTCTTCGGCACCATCTCACCCAAAATGATGTGCAGCACCGTGACCAGCAACAACGCAATGGTAAACGCCACCGGGTGCAGCAGATTCTCAGGCATCCCCAGCGCCGCAAACGGCACCTCAATCAGATGCGCAATCGCCGGCTCGCCAACCTTACCCAACAACACCGACGCCAACGTGATACCAAACTGAGCACCCGCCAACATGATCGAAAGATCCTGCGTTGCCTCCAACACAGCCTTCGCCCGACGGTTACCCGACGCAATCATCGAATCCAAACGATCCCGACGGGAAGAAATCAACGCGAACTCCACCGCCACGAAAAACGCGTTCAAAGCCAGCAGAAATACCGCAAAAACAATCGCCCAAATATCAGCGTTCATGATCCGCCTCCCAACGCTCCAACTCAGCTTCCGTCAACGGGCGCAGCACCGCCTTCTCCACGCGGCGATTATCCATCACCGCAACCTCCGCCAACCAGCGGTTCGGCAAGCCAGTTTCAAAACCGTCGAGGAACTCCCGGTCACTCGTTGGAAGCAGCACCCGGTCGCCTTCCTTCGGAATGCGGCCCAATTGGGCCATGATCAAGCCACCCAGCGTTTCATACGGCCCCTCGGGAGCCGCATAACCCACCGACTCAGCCAGCTCATCAATGCGAACCAGCCCGGCGATTTCCCAGGTTCGGCCAGACTGGCGCACCTCGGCGTCTGCCTCGCGGTCATCGTGTTCATCCCACACTTCGCCGACGATTTCCTCCACCACATCTTCAATGGTGACGATGCCCGACGTGCCGCCATATTCATCAGCAACCAGCACCAACTGTGAGCCCGCGCTGCGCACATGGTTCAACACTGCGTCACCTCCCAGGGAACCAGGAACGATCGGCACCGGACGGCACAGGTTCTTCACCATGGTAAATGCGCGACGATCAGCCGCAACCGTAAACGCATCCTTGATATGGACCACCCCAATGGTGTCATCCAGGTCGCCATTGATCACCGGGAAACGGGAATGGCCCGTTGCCAACGCCTTATGAATCAAGTCCAAGGCCGTGTCTTCCCCCTGCAAGGTTTCCACAGTTGAGCGGGGAGTCATGAGCTCCTCAGCTGTGGAATCGCCAAAGCGCAATGACTTATCCAAGATGGTGGCCTTCGCCTGGGAAAATCCGCCATCGCCGGTGGAATTTTTCACCAGCGCAGATAGCTCTTCTGCGGATCGCGCGCTGGCCAATTCCTCAGTTGGTTCAATGCCCAACTTGCGCACAATAGCGTTGGCAGTCCGGTTCATCAGCCCGATGAAGTGCTTCAACGCTGAGTTGAACACCCACACGGGGCGGACGGTAGCGCGGGCTGTTGGTAGCGGCTTGGCAATTGCCAGATTCTTCGGCACCAGTTCGCCGAACACCATCGACAATGCCGTGGCGATGATCAGCGAGAGAATCATGGCGATGGTGCTGGTCATCTGCGGGTTCAACCCTGCTGTGGCGAGGGCTGGGGCGAGGAATTTCGCAAGAATTGGCTCCGCCAGGAACCCGGTTGCCAGGGTTGTGACGGTGATACCCAATTGCGCCCCGGAGAGTACAAAACTGAGCTCGCCATGCGCTTTACGCACCAGCCGGGCCGTGGAGTCTTGCTTTTCCTCAACATGCCGATCCACAGCTGAGCGTTCCATACCGGTCAAGGCAAACTCAATTGCCACGAAAAGACCGGTGGCGGCGGTGAGACTTACAAAACCGAGAAGTCCCAAAATCGCAATGAAGATTTCCATGCGTTAATGCGGCTTTCCTGTCCGTTTGATGTTTTCCTGAACCATGGGGGCAATCGCCCCATTCGACGCCTCAGCTGGCTCTACTCCAGCCTTTCCCATCATCTTGAGGGTGGCCTCCTTTGCTTCCTCCAAGGTGAGCGTCACCACGGTTCCAGTGTTTCCCGCTCGAGCAGTACGCCCGGCACGGTGCACGTAGGCCTTGTGTTCCGCAGGGGGATCAACATGGACCACCAGCGCTACATCCTCCACATCGATGCCGCGGGCGGCAATGTCCGTGGCCACGAGAATATTCACAGCTCCAGAGCGGAAGTCCTCGAGTGCTTGTTGGCGGGTGTTCTGGCCCTTGTTGCCGTGTAGGCCCACCGCGTGCACGCCTTGTTGGGCTAGCTTCTTGACAAGCTTATCCACAAACCACTTGGTGCGTGTGAACATGACAGTGCGGTAGCCCAGGCGGCCAAGATCCGCAACAACCTCCAAGCGAGCAGCCTTATCTGGCACAACACCAAGAATATGATCCATCTTGTCGACGGTTGCGGTGGCTTCACCGGTGGAGTGGGTGATGGGATTGTGCATATAGCGCTTGACCAGCACATTCACATCTCCGTCGAGGGTTGCGGAGAACAGCAGATGCTGAGCGTGCTTCGGCATACGGTCCATGAGGCGGCGAACCTGGGGCAAAAACCCCATGTCTGCCATTTGGTCCGCTTCGTCCAGCGCTACGATTTCCACCTGGGAAAAATCAAGTGCCTGTTGATCAATGAGGTCTTGAGCGCGCCCCGGAGTGGCGATCAAGATATCCACTGGGCGGGCGAGCAAAGTGATCTGCCGGGCCACCTTCACGCCGCCGACGACCTCCAGGACACGCTGGCCAGCGTTATTCGCAATAGGTTCCAGGCGCTCCCGGATCTGGGTTGCGAGTTCTCGAGTTGGTACCAAAATCACAGCACGGGGACGTTTTGGTTGGCTGGCATTGCCAATCAGTCGAGCAATGATCGGCAAACCGAACGTGAACGTCTTACCAGATCCTGTTGGGCCCCGGCCGAGAATGTCCTTACCCTCCAGGGCCTGCGGAATCGCCGCAGCTTGAATAGGGAAGGGGTGACGCATGCCTTGCTGCTGCAGCACCGTGGTGATCTGCGTTGGCAGCCCAAGGTCCTGAAACGTAGTGGACGTGTCCGCCAACCCTCGCGCAGCAGAGTCAGCATTCGCAGGTTTGCGTGTGTGCGTGCGAGCGGGACGCTGTTGTGGTTGTTGCTGTTGCTGTTGCTGTTCCTTTTGCTGTTGCTGGCGCTGTGGTTTTTGCTGTTGTTGCGCACCAGTGTTACCACGCTTGGGGCGTGAATTACTGCGCTTTGCATCACCAGAGGAACGCACCGGCTTGCCGGACAGCGTCACCTTGGAAGGCAATTGTTTTCCGGCACCACGCTTGGCAGCAGTTGCTCGACCTGAGCTTGCAGTTTTGCCGCCATTACGTCGAGGCTGGCGAGTTCCACGGGAGGGGTCAGCAGGCAATGGATTAGGCCTCTACTTCACTACGGTCGCCAGACCACAAGGTGTGGAAAGCACCCTCGCGATCCACACGCTGGTAGGTATGCGCACCAAAGAAGTCACGCTGCCCCTGAATCAACGCAGCTGGCAGACGCTCTGCACGAAGGGAGTCGTAGTAGGACAACGACGATGCGAACACAGGTACAGGTTGTCCAACTTGGGTTGCCACAATCACCACGCGACGCCAAGCATCAACCAACTCGGCGAGCTCACCCTTGAAATATGGGTCCAGCAGGAGAGAAGGCAGCGTTGGGTTGGCGTCGTATGCCTCAACAATGCGATTCAGGAACTTCGCACGAATGATGCAACCACCGCGCCAAATCGTTGCCAAATCGCGAGGATCAACATTCCAATTGTATTCATCAGAACCAGCCTTGATCTCATCAAAGCCCTGCGCATACGCAACGAGCTTCGAGGCGTACAGAGCACGGCGGACATCCTCAATGAACGCCTCCCGATCTACACCCAAAGACTCCAACGTAGTCAGCTCACCAGCAGGCAGATTGCCGATCGTAGCAGCGCGCTGCTCCCGCGCACCGGACAACGCGCGCGCGAACACAGCCTCGCCAATGCCCGTGGTAGGGATCCCCAAATCCAGGGCAGCCTTCACCGTCCAGCGGCCCGTGCCCTTCTGGCCAGCGGAATCCACAATCACATCAACCAATGGCTGACCGGTATGCGCATCCGTCTGCGCAAGCACCTCAGCGGTGATCTCAATGAGGTATGAATCCAAATCGCCGGCGTTCCAGCCACGGAAAATCTCAGCAATCTCCGCAGCGGACAGGCCCGCCGCGTACCGCAACAGCTGGTACGCCTCGCCAATAACCTGCATATCCGCGTACTCAATGCCGTTGTGCACCATCTTCACAAAGTGGCCAGCACCATCCGGTCCGATATGCGTAACACACGGGGTGCCATCAACCTTTGCCGATACGCTCTCCAACAATGGGCCCAAGGATTCCCACGTTTCCACAGGTCCACCAGGCATGATCGATGGGCCATTCAACGCACCCTCTTCACCACCGGAAATACCCGCACCGACGAAATTGATCCCGCGTGCAGACATCTCCGCCTCACGACGAATCGTGTCAGTGTACAGCGCGTTACCACCATCAATAATGATGTCGCCCTCGTCCATAGCGTCAGCCAGCTGCTGGATCACCGCGTCGGTACCAGCCCCAGCCTGCACCATAATCAGCGCACGACGTGGACGTTCCAACGCAGCCACAAAATCCGCAATGGATTCCGCTGCCACGAAATTACCCGTGCCCCCAAATTCCTCCATAAACGCTTCCGTCTTAGCGGTAGTGCGGTTGTACACCGCCACCGTATGGCCGTTATTTGCAAAGTTACGGGCAATATTGGAACCCATCACAGCCAAACCAACCACACCAATTTGTGCAGTGCCTGTGGAAGAAGGATCGAAAGAAATAGTCATAGTTCCACATCTTACAGGGGAAAGGCCAAATCGCTGCGCATTGAACAAGTGGCGTATTAGCATGACGAACTATGGAAGCTCAACAGAAACAAGAGGCGATCAAACAGTTGCTCGCACTGTCGAATGCAGCATCGCAGCGCGAACTGACCGCAGAAGAAATTGCAACGCTCAACGCGTTCACCGATCACTCGTCAACGCTGGATAGAGCCCTGGGAGTGCAATATGCGACTGTGGGGCCAGAAGGCATTTCCCTGCGAGTGACCATCGATGAACGCCACTTGCAACCATGGGGCGTGACAAACGGTGGAGTGTACTGCTCCCTGGGAGAAACTGCCGGCTCAATGGCAAGCTTCATCGCCGCAGGTGCGCGAGCCAACGTAATGGGAACCTCCAACGAAACCCACTTCTTGCGCCCAAGCGTGGCCGGAGACACCATTGTTTCAACCGCGCGGCCAGAGCATCTTGGCCGCACCTCGCACTTGTGGAGAATCGAACACCGCAACGAAGCGACCGGAAAGTTGTGTGCCTTGACTGTGTTGAAAACAACCGTAATCGCTGAACGCTAATCTCCAGTAGTGACTTGCAACAACTCAGCGAAAGCGGTCGTTGCCCATACCGCAGCTAGCTGAACCCGCAACTGCCGCAACTACTCGGTGAAACTAGCTGAAACATCGACTTGGGCCGCTGCTTCGCGCCCAAACAAGTAGAGCACAAGTTCTCCAGGCTCACCGTTCAGCAGAGTTGCCTCTCGATCAGCAAGCGGTGCGATAACCGTATGAACTGTGGGGGAGTAGCCCGGTGCCTGTAGCACGAGGCCGCTAGCGTGCTTCTTTGCGGCCATTGTACGGGCGCGCGCCCGTAACATTTTCCACATTCTTTGCTGCACTCCATCTGCCAGCACGCGTGGGGCCGGCGCATTGCCATGGATACAGCCGGCGCGGCGAACGTCCTCAGTATGTACAAAGTACTCAATGAGATTCATTTCCTCATCAAGCGCTGCAAAGCGCGAACGCATATGCAGGTAGCCGGGCAATTCCTCAAAATCGCGCACGGCCTTCTCATAGTGGTGCTGGTCAATAAGCTCATCCGCCAACTGATCAGTGGCGCGCTGCGTGCGAGCTGCTAACGGCCCACCCATTACTCCAGCTGCCACCATTGGTCTGGTTTCCCGAAGTAGCAGGTGTGCCGCCAAGTGGCGAGTTTCCCAACCCTTGCACAGGGTGGGCGCAGTTGGCCCCGCGTCAATAAGCACCTGCACTAGGGCGCTACGTTCCGAAGAAACAAGCTCTGAAGAGGTCATATCGCCAAGTTTAATCTTGAAAATGCGAAATGTCGGGGTCAACGTGAGATTCTTGAAAAGGACAAACGCATGACGGCCCCGTTCAACGGGGCCGTCATGCGTTCGTTGTAGCCAACTGGTTCACAACAAGGAACCTGGTGTCTGGGATTGCCGCACGATTCGGCAACCCCAACTGCTACTAGTCGGAAACGGCGCGCGTGTCGCGACCCTCACCGAAGCGGAGGTTATCGCGAACCTCGATGGAACGAATACCGTCCTTATCCTCCAGCTCACGCAACTTACGAAGGGCATTGCGGGCATGGAGCTGCTGGCGCGTTGCAACCAACTGCCAACGACGACGCGAAACCGAGTTCAAGCCCCAAGAAATACCAGCGACCAGACGGTTGCGGAAGCCAACCATGTACATCAAGTGGAGGATCAACCACATGATCCAACCGATGAAACCGGAAACCTCAGCCTTGTTCATCTTCACAACAGCATTGAAGCGTGAAACGATCGCCATGGAGCCCTTGTCGAAGTAACTAAATGGCTTACGGTTCTCCGGAGCGGCACCGTTCTCCACCTGGTCGATGATCGCCTTAGCGGCATACTGGCCACCCTGCATGGCAACCTGCGCCACACCTGGCAGGTTATTCAGGTTCATCATGTCGCCAATGACAAAGACATTGCGCTCATTGCCAACGGTGAGGTCCTCATTAACCATCACACGGCCAGCGCGGT
>JBHAQQ010000103.1:0-4032 GCA_041830435.1 Corynebacterium sp. | reverse complement strand
TCCCAACCCGCGCCCGCGATACCGCAAGCTGGAACCGGCCGATACAACTCGAAACCATGCAAGCGGCCGCAGACGCGCTCCTCGGCCTGCACGACTTCGCCGCCTTCTGCAAATACCGAGAACATGCAACCACCATCCGCACACTCGAAGCATTCGAATGGCGCGACGTATCCACCAACACAGAACCCCAAACCTATGAAGCGCACGTCGTAGCAGACGCCTTCTGCTGGTCCATGGTGCGCTCACTCGTTGGATCCTGCCTCATCGTAGGAGAAGGCAAACGACCGCAAGGCTTCACCGCGGAACTGCTGCACCAAGACACGCGCTCGCCGCTGGTGCCAGTTGCCCCCGCCCACGGATTAACCCTTACAGGAGTGGACTACCCAGCCGATGAACTCCTGGCCAAACGCGCTGAAACCACCCGTGCAATGCGCGAAAATCCCACAGAATAGAGCGCCAGCACATACGCTAGTATGGTTGGGCGCTACACGTCACCCGGGTGGCAGTGAACGCGCCAAAACAACCAAACGCGAAGACAAGACATGCAGAGTTACGTGAGGGACGGAGCAAGCGTGGTGTTTGACGGCAATCCAATTTTGTTGGCGACGATGATGCTCGCTGTGCTAGTTGTACCCGGAGCCTGCTTTGCGTGGTTGATCGGTAGCCGCCTGCGCGATGCCGTGATCGTAGCGCTGCCTGTGACTGCTGGCTTGTGGGGAACAACTGCTGCCGTATTTGGTGCGCTCAATATTGCCTTCACCGCACCGACGGTTGCGGTGGCCACAGCGGTGTATTGTGGCCTAGCGCTGGCACTACGGGTGGGACTTGCGCTTCGTAAACGCGCCCGTCGAAACTCCGCCACGCAAGCGGGAGTAGACGCGCCCCTCGGAGAGGAGCACAGCACGGAGGCAGCGCTACCCCCAGAACCGCAACCCGCGGCGGCACAAACCGCAGACGAACAACAACCCGCCACCTCGAGGTTGCGTACGTTCGGCCAGCGAGCATTTACCGTTGGTGTGCCCCTGGTGGGTGTGATCACGGCGATCTGCCTGATGTTTGCGCGTGCTCTGCGTATGTTCGCCGGCCAGCCGCATGGCATCGCTCAGGTGTTCCAAGGGTGGGATGTGCAATGGCATGCCAACGTAATCCGGTTCATCATGGATGAGCGCGTGGCAAGTGCCACGCACATGGGCAAATTGCAATACGTGGTTGACCAGCGGGAGATGTTCTACCCGTCGGGATGGCATTCGATGGTGTTCGTGGCTGCGCAGGTGCTGAACCTTTCGCCAATCGTTGCGGTGAATCTTGCAAGTTTTGTGTTGCCGGCAACTGGCTTTGCGGTTAGTTCTGCAGTGCTGGGATGGTTGGCGGCAGGCCGAGTTGGCGGTTCGCGGGCGAACCGAGTGGACGTACTACAGGTGCTTGCCGCGGCGCTGGCGCCGGTGATTGTTGCGGGCATGTTGTCGGTGTTGTACATCGGTTTGTTTGTGGGCGCGTGGCCGTATGTCGCGGCGCTCAGCCTGATTGGTGCTGTGCTTTGGGCATTTGTGCAGATACCGCGTCGCCCTTCCACTGTGGTGGTTGCTGCGTTTGCGTTGATTGGTTCGACAATGATGCACCCAGCACCATCGGCGGTGGTGGCGTTGATGCTGGTGTTTTGGTGGTTCGGTGCTGGGGTGTGGCGTCGTTTTGCGGTGGGGCGTTGGGCGCGGCTGCGAGGGGCTGTGCGGTCGATGTTGTGGATGGGGGTTGCTGGTGCGTTGGCGCTGGTGGTGTTGGTTCCACAGTTTGTGTTGGGTTCCCAGGTGGTTTCGGATGTGACGAGCTATGGCCACGGGGTGAACATTCCGGCGAAGTTTGCGTGGTCGCAGGTGTTGATGTTGCAGACGGAGCATGTGTGGGAGTACGGCATTGATTGGTGGCTGTTGGCGCTGATTGCGCTGGGCTTGCTGGTGGTGTTGTGGCGCCGCGCCGTGTGGGTGGTCGCGTTGTATGCCCTGTTGGTGAGCATTGCCGTTGCTTCGTTGACGAAGTTGCCGGGGCTGTTCGGCGAAGTGGTGCAGCGGTTGGGTTCGTTGCACTATAACGCGACGCACCGTTTGCAGATTCCGGTTGCGATGTTGGCCGGAGTGTTGGCGGCGGTGGCGTTGGCTGCGTTGCTGTTGGGTGTGGTTTGGCTGTTGGCGTTGGTGGTGCGGCCGCTGCGCCAGAGTGGTGTGGGGGTTGCCGTGGTGTCGTCGGTGTTGGCGGTTGCCGCGGCGGTGCTGATTGTGGTGGCGGGGCAGGGACCTCGGGAGGACGCCTACCAGCAGCGGTTGGCTGGTTCGTATGTGGTGCCTGGCGTGATTGAAGATTCGGAGTTCGTGGCCTATGACTGGTTGGCCGAGCAGCCGTATGCCTATGACGGTCTTATCGTGACGAATCCGGATCAGGGCGCGGGTTGGATGTATGCCTACAACGGTTTGCCAAGTTTGCATCGTCATTATTTGTGGCCGGCACAGGACACTGACGCCGCGTTCTTCACGTTCTGGTACCTCGATCGCGTGGGCGAAGGTGTCGATGAGGACGCTGACGGGAGCGTCGACCAGGGTGCTAACCCAGCCGAATTGGGTAGTTCGACGCCGCTTCCTGCGCAGGAACCGAACATTGTGGATGAAGTGTTGCGGGAACTCAATGTTCACTACGTGGTGATGTCACCGCCGGGGTATTGGCCGGGGAATCTGAAGGTCGCATCGCAGCAGCAAGAGGCGCTGTTTGCGACTGCAGGCCTGGTGCCGGTGTTCCAATTGGAAAATACCGTGATCTATGCGGTGCGAGCTGCGTTTACTGAGGATGAACTGCAGCGAGTGTTGGCGGATTCGCCGCATCCTCCAGTGGGTCCAGCTCCTTCGCCGGAGGGCTTGTCTGAGGCTGGTCCAATTGATCTGCGTCCACAGGCGTGGCGGTTCGAGGCTGGCCGGGTGTTGCCACAGGGCGGAAGTGAACAATAACGTCCTGTTGCTGCTGGTCTTTGTGTGCGCCCGGTGAGGAAACGGAGTGGTACGTCAAGCTGGCGTAGTTTCCGGTGCTGAGGGGCGTGAGGTCAATTGTTGCGATTGGGTAGCTTTTGCCTTGATGTAGTGCTTGGTCGTCCGCCGGATCTTGGATGATGAGGCGGATTGGGGCAAACGCCGAAGCCGGGTATGGGTCCGTATCCGCAATGTGCTGAGGGGCAGCGGGTGTGGGTTGGCGTTGCACGAATTCCTGCGGCCAGGGCAACGTCTCTAACAATGCATCCGTTGCAGCGGGGGAGCCAAGGACGCGAACCGTTGACCCAAGCACCGGATGGAGCGATACAGCTGTCCCAGCGGGGCTAGTGCCCAGGATCCACCCGGGAAGCGGATGTGCCAAGGGGGCTTGCTCCTGGGGTTGTTGGCCTGTGGTCAGTCCAACAGGATCGGTCCAGGAACTGGCGATGAGGCCACAAGCGCTGGCCGCGGATGGTAGCCGGGCGGCACTCGTGGTGGGAATGCCAATGACGAGCCCCGGCGCGTGATTCAACAACCGATGCAAGGCCGAATGTGCAAGGTGGCGTTGCTGATCTATCAGGTGCCAGCGAATATCCTGCGGCTGAATTCCCAATCCCGCTGCGAGTGTTGCCACTGGTGGATGCATCGGCGTTGCTGCGGATCGTACACTGTTCCCCGCCACGCTGAGCAGGACCGTAGTGTAGCTGTGTTCGCTGCGTTGGCGGCTTTGCCATTTTGCCCATCCGGTTGCCAGCGCTCCGATCCCCGCCGTGGTGATAGCCAACGTTGTGCTGAAAAGTCCCATTGTTCCCCTCCCATTGCTAACTGCCTGTGGCTGTTGGTGCCAGTGTAGAGCAATACGCTGCGGGCGCGCAGTGGATTGTGGAAGAATGTTGTTCATCGGGGCGTGGGATCACCTTGAGCAACGATTGAGTGAAGCGAAGAAGAAGTTTTGAATAGTTAGGGGGAGCGCTTTGCGTACAACTGGTTTGCAGGTTTCAGGTATGCAGTTTTTGCTGCGGCG
>JBHAQQ010000102.1:0-5188 GCA_041830435.1 Corynebacterium sp. | reverse complement strand
CTGATGCGCCAAGCCACCAATGTCGGCGTAGGTGACATCCGGCACTTCTTCCAGCACCAGGCTGGTCACCTCGGTGCGCGGAACCGCTTCGAAAGCCCAACCGCTGCGGCGATCCACAATCACCGATTGACCCGCAATTACATCACGGTTATGCAGTGCCTCGGCGAGTTTGCCAGCCGCCTTCACGACGCTTTCCTCGCCCAGTTTATCCGCGACGATGAGGCGCTCACCAACGATTTCGACGACTTGGGCAATGTCGCCCGAATCTTCATATCCATTTGCCTCCACCACCTGCTGGCCCTCCCCTAGGCGGACGGTAGATCCTGAAACGAGGGTTGCGCGGCTTACCAGCGGCGATACCGCAACGCGCATTCGCCTGCCACCGGTGAACACCTCGGCAGTTTCGCCGTTGTGGTTCACCTCCAGGAGCGTGCCATAGGTGCTTGGCGGTGCAGCGAGGTCCTCCAGCCGGGCGTGCATTTGCTGGAGTTTGTCGCGGCTACTTTGTAACAACTCAGCAAGTTTTGCATTGCGTGCCCCGAGCGTTTGGTTCGCGAGTTCGAGTTCGCGGATACGAGGGTCGGGAAACGCGGCGTTGGAGGATTCGCTCATGCCTCGTATTCTAGCGGCGCGCGCGTCGTTGTGGGCGTGGAGGGGTCACTCCATCGGCGAGCCTGCGCGTCATCACCAAGAATGCGGTGTGTGCGTTCATGCGGTGTTCGGGGCGAGTTGCCAACCCTTCCACTTTCCATTCACGAACCAGGGATTCCCAGGCCTTTGGTTCGGTGAAGCAGCCCATCTCGCGGATGCCTTCCATCACCTTCATCAGCTGTGGCACGGTTGCCACGTAGGTCATGAACACACCACCTGGAATGAGCACGTCTTTCACCGTCTCGAGCATTTCCCACGGCTCGAGCATGTCCAACAGGACTCGGTCCACTTCGCCTACATCGGCCTTGCGAACTTCTTTGAGGTCGCCGAGGCGAAGATCCCAGTTGCTTGGGTGGCCACCCATGTATTCGGTGACGTTCTTTTCCGCGTACTCGAGGTGGTCTTCGCGAATTTCGTAGCTGATGAGTTTGCCGTGTTCGCCGATGGCTCGGAGCAGCCAGGTACTCATGGCGCCGGAGCCTGCCCCTGCTTCGAGCACGGTTGCGCCTGGGAAGATATCGCCTTCGATCAGGATTTGGGCGGCGTCTTTCGGGTAAATGACGGCGGCGCCGCGTGGCATGGACAGGACGTGGTCAACAAGCAAGTGGCGGAAGCAGAGGTATTCTGCGCCGATGGACGAGATGACGACGGTTCCTTCGTCGGATCCGATGATGTCATCGTGTTTGATTTCTCCCTTGTGGGTGAAGAAACTTGCGCCTTCTTCGAGGGTGATGGTGAAGTGTCGGCGCTTTTGGTCGGTGAGTTGGACCCGGTCGCCGGCGGTAAATGGGCCTGAGTATGCCATGGGTTGGTTTGCATCCTTATCGAAGTTGGGTATGTCGTTGGCTATTCTAATCAGGTAAGGATGTGGATGGCACATGCCGTTGGTGTGTGAAGCGTGTGGAGGTACCATGCTGGACTTTCGGGTTGGCGAACGGGTGTTGGCGGTGGCCTTGACCTTTGTTGCTGGGTACGTGGACTCTGTGGGCTTTATTTATTTGGGCGGGGTGTTTTTGTCGTTCATGTCGGGGAATACCACGCGGTCGGCGACGGCGTTGGTGGAGGGCGACTTGGGGTTGGCGACGTTGGCCGGTTCGTGCATCTTGCTGTTTTTGGTTGGGGTGATTTTGGGTGCGTTGATTACTCGGTTGGCGCGGCGGATATGGGATGAATCTCGTGGCCGTGAGGCGGTGTTGTGGTCGATGACGGTGTTGTTTGTGGTGACGTCGCTGTTCATCATGTTTCATCAGGAGCATACGGCGATCTTGGTGATGTCGATCGCGATCGGCATGATGAATAGCGTATTTGAGCGCAATGGGGAGGTTTCCATCCCGTTGACGTACATGACTGGCACGTTGGTGAAAATGGGTCAGCGGTTTGTGGATGCATTTTTTGGTGGTCGGCATATGGTGTGGTTGCTGCATTTGGTGTTGTGGGTGAGTTTGTCGATCGGCGCGATTGTGGGGGCGTTGATGTTTCGATCGTTTGGGCTCGACGCCGTTCCTTGGGTCACGGTGTTTTTGGTGGGTTGTACGATTGCGAATCAGGTGATTCGTGCTCGTCGTCGTGCCCGCGGTTTGCCGATATGACAGCGAAATTGCTTGGTGGTTGTGGCGACAGCTGTAACATGAGGTGTTGTGACTGAGAAGCATCGTGTGAGTTTGGCGTTGAGTCCGTCCCGGGCGGGTGACTATCAGCAATGTCCATTGCTGTATCGGTTTCGGGCGATTGACAAGCTACCTGAGCCTTCTACTGTTGCCCAGGTGAAGGGCACGTTGGTGCATGCGGTATTGGAGGGGATGCATAAGTTACCGCGTGATCAACGAACACTCCCCGTGGCGGTGAAAATGTTGAAGCCGTTGTGGGCTGACATGGTGGAATCGGATGCTGACCTGTTGGATGTGGTTCCGGTTGATGAGGAATCGACGTTGGGATTCTTGGTGGAGTGTCGGGAGTTGCTGAAGGGCTATTTCCGTATGGAGAACCCGCAGGGTTTCGATGCGCATGAGTGTGAGCAATATGTGGACATGGTGCTGCCGAATGGCGTTCCGGTGCGGGGATTTATTGATCGTGTGGATATTGCCCCCACTGGTGAGGTTCGTGTGGTGGATTATAAGACTGGCAAGAAGCCGATTCCGCGCTTTGCTGCCGCCGCGCAATTTCAAATGAAGTTTTATGCACTGGTTTGGTGGCGACTTAAAGGGGTTATCCCTCATCAATTGCGTCTGATGTATCTGAAAGTTGCAGATGATATGGTGCTCTCCCCTACTCCAGCAGAGCTGAACTATTTTGAGCGCGATTTGGAAGTGCTGTGGAATCAGATTACTGCGGATGTTCGCGCCGGGTCTTTTGCGCCTAAGACATCGAAATTGTGCGATTGGTGTAATTTCCAATCGCTGTGTCCGGCTTTTGGTGGTGAGCCTCCGGCGTATCCAGGTCCACCGGAAGGGTTTGCCGTGGCTGAGCCAGCCACGACAGCTTCAGCACCTTCAGTTTCCCCGTGAGGGTGTGTGGGAAGTTAACCGTGCCATTGTGGGGTTAGGAGGTTCTCTGGGCTGAGGACCTTGTTCAGCGTTGCTTCGTCCAGCAGGCCCTTTTCCAAGACGAGCTCGCGTACGGACCTTCCGGTTGCTGCTGCTTCCTTGCCGATCAGGTCGCCGTTGTGGTGGCCGATAAGTGGGTTGAGGTAGGTAATGATGCCGATGGAGTTTTCCACGTAAGCGCGGCAGACGGCTTCGTTTGCTGTGATGCCAACAACACAGTGGGTACGCAAGGTGGTGCAGGCGCGGGCGAGGAAGCGCACGGATTCAAATACGCATTGTGCGATGACGGGTTCCATGACGTTGAGTTGGAGCTGGCCTGCCTCGGCTGCCATGGAGACTGTCACGTCGTTTCCGAACACCTTGAAGCAGATTTGGTTCACAACTTCCGGAATAACAGGGTTTACCTTCGCTGGCATGATCGACGACCCAGCTTGCCGTGGTGGCAAATTGATTTCGTGGAGACCAGCACGTGGACCGGAGGACAGGAGCCGGAGGTCGTTGCAGATTTTCGAAAGTTTCATGGCAACGCGCTTCACTGCAGCGTGGGCATTGACATACGCTCCACAGTCACTCGTGGCTTCAATGAGGTCGCGGGCAGGTTGAATTTCCAGGCCAGAAACGTTGCGCAGCGCGGTGATCACAGCCTGTTGGTACCCCGGCGGAGTGTTCACACCTGTACCAATGGCAGTGCCGGAAAGGTTAACCTCGCGGAGATGCTCTTGGGCGCGCTGGAGTTGCAATTTCTCCTCAGCCAAGTTGTTGGCAAAAGCATGAAATTCTGCACCGAGGCTCATAGGAACAGCATCTTGCAGTTGTGTTCGGCCCATTTTCAGTACATGCGCGAAGGAATCGCCCTTATGGTCGAAAGCTCGTTTCAACCCATCCAGATGCAGTATCAATTGATCAATTGCGAAGTGCAGTCCCAGGCGGAATCCAGTTGGGTATGCATCGTTGGTGGATTGGGACATGTTGACGTAGTCATTTGGGTTGATGACCTCGTAGGTGCCCTTGGGGTGGCCGAGGTATTCCAGTGCTAGATTGGCCACCACTTCATTGGTGTTCATGTTGATGCTGGTGCCAGCACCTCCTTGGAACACATCGATCGGGAATTGGTCCATCGCGACGTGGTGGTCCAGAATTTGTTCGCATGCCCAAACAATGGCTTGCATTTTTTGCTCATCCAAGGCGCCAACTTCGTGGTTCGCAATTGCTGCCGCTTTCTTGACCATCACCATGCCACGAATGAATTCTGGAACTCCATGTACTGGTTTCTTATCGTTGCTGGCTGTTGGGTGTTTGGGCTGGTTGTTGGGTGTTTTCACCAGTGTTAGCACTTGTGCTATTGCAGTGTGTTTTAGCCGGTTTCAGTGCCGCATGTCGTGGGATTGTCGTGGAATTTTTTGGGACAGTTTTTGAGACAAATGGGACTACTTTTGGGGCAAATGGGACGGTTTTGGGGACAAATGGGACTACTTTTGGGGCAAATGGGACAGTTTTGGGGACAAATGGGACTACTTTTGGGGCAAATGGGACAGTTTTGGGGACAAATGGGACAGCTTTTGGGAATCGTGGAACGATTCATGGAATTCATGGAACGATTCATGGAACTAGGGCCGAATCGCTCGAAGTCGAGGGACTGCCAACTATCCTCTACGCCTACGATGACGAATTTACCTGCATGCAGCGAACTGGCATGAGCTTGGAAGAACACGGGGCGCTGCTGGCTTATGTCGCGCTGTGCCTTGAACAGGCGGATTTTGATTGGCAGATTCTCCCAGCACCACCATTGGACAGCGACACCAGCACCGAGGCATAAAAAAAGAACCCCCCAAGGTTGCACCATGCATGAACTGGCCCCCGAAAGTTGGAGTGGTTTAATTCTAGGCGGGTAAAGGCTCAAGGGTCTGGTTTCGATATTGCATCGGGGTCAGGCCCTTGAGTCGTTGTTGGATACGGTCGTGGTTGTACCAGTGTATGTAGTCATCAAGGGACCG
>JBHAQQ010000101.1:0-2956 GCA_041830435.1 Corynebacterium sp. | reverse complement strand
GCGGAGGGAGCAGGTGTGACGTTCGAGGATATGCAGGCCGCGGATACGTGGCGTTATCCTGCGTTTTTCCATGCCTTGCTGGATAACGGGGTGTTCGCGCCGCCGAGCGCATATGAGACGTGGTTTGTCTCCACCGCTCTAACCGACGCCGATTTCTCCCGGATTGAAGCCGCTGCAGCTGTTGCGGCACAGGCGGCGGCAGCCGCGAAACCAGCGCAGTAGTTTCCTGCTGATACCGGGGCCACGCTGTGCCCCGGACTGATGCCGGGCTGCGCTGTGCCCCGGACTGGTGCCGGACTGCGCTGCGCCCTGGACTGTGCACTGGACTGATGCCGGGCTGCGCTGTGCCCCGGACTGGTGCCGGGTCGCGCTGCGCACCGGACTGCGCACTGAAACGTGCGTGCCGCAAGCGTTCCACTAGGATAGACAACCATGACAACAATCGTGCATCTGGTTCGCCATGGCGAAGTTCATAACCCGAAGAAGATCTTGTACGGTCGCATCCCCGGCTACCGCCTGTCCACCCGTGGCCAGAAAATGGCGGAAACCACCGCCGCGAGCCTGGCAGATCACGATGTCACCGTATTGATTGCCTCGCCACTTCAGCGCGCACAGGAGACAGCCAAACCATTTGCGAAGACCTTTGGCTTGGACATCATTACCGACGAACGGGTGCTAGAAGCCGGCAATGATTTCGAAGGTTTGCACATCAAGGGCGTGCGCAGTGCCTTGTGGAATCCGAAGCTATGGCCGAAGCTGCGGAACCCGGCGATTCCGAGCTGGGGAGAGCCATATGTGGAAATTCGGGACCGCATGTGGGAAGCCATTGAAACGGCGCGGGTGACGGCCCGCGGCCATGAAGCGGTGATCGTAAGCCACCAGCTGCCAATCGTGATGATCCAGCGCGACGCCCAGGGCCTCCCATTGGCTCACAACCCTGCGGCGCGGCAATGCGAGTTGGCCAGCGTCACATCGTTGGTGTTCGAAGGTAGTGATTTGACTGACATTTTCTACTCCGAGCCGGCGCAGGATGTGTAAACTGCAACTGTTGTGATTGATAAATCAATCAATTGTTGTGGTGTTGACGAGGTGTTCACGAACCCAACAACCCACCCGCAGCCTGGCAGACGCGAACAGTGAAGGAAGTGCAACACATGAACCTGCACAACAACCCCCCGCGCAACAACCGGAAACGCAACCGCAATGTAGCGGCACTCGGCAGTGCACTGCTCCTCAGCCTCGCACTCGCCGCCTGCAGTGCAGAATCCACCGCCGGGAAAACCGCAGTAGCAGTCGGCGGCACATTCGAATTCGTATCCCCAGGTGGCCAAATGTCCATCGCCTACCCAGAAGCTGAACGCAAAGCCATCCAACAATTCAGCGGACCAGACCTCCTCGACGGCAGCGACATCAACCTCACCGACTTCGCCGACCAAGTCGTCGTCCTCAACTCCTGGGGTCAATGGTGCGGACCCTGCCGCAGTGAAAGCGACGACCTCCAAACCGTCCACGAGAAACTCCAAGCCGCCGGCAACGGAACGCTCCTCGGCATCAATGTCAAAGACCCTATCCAATCCAAAGCCCAAGACTTCGTCCGCGACAACGGCATCACCTACCCATCCATCTACGACCCACCATTCAAAACCGCACTCGCATTCGGTGGCGTACCAGCATCCGTCATCCCAACCACGATCGTCCTCGACAACCAACACCGAGTAGCTCACGTCTTCCTGAAAGAAATCACCGACGCCGAACTCTGGGAAGTTGTCGAACCACTCCTCGCGGAAAACCCAGCGGGAACCGCGGCGGGCACGGCGTCGAACCAAACAACCAGCGAAACAGGGGAGAACTAACACATGAGCATCGACGAAATCTTCGCAGATACCGTCGCCACCGGCCCCCTCCTCCTGGCGCTCTTCGCCGCCTCCATCGCCGGACTCGTATCCTTCGCATCCCCCTGCGTCATCCCGCTCGTACCCGGCTACATCTCCTACCTCGCCGGAGTAGTCGGCGCCGAAACCGAATACAACGAACACGGAACCGTCGTGAAACGCGGCCGCGGCCGAGTTATGCTCGCAGTGCTGCTATTCATCCTCGGATTCACCATCGTCTTTGTCCTCGCCACCGCAACAATCTTCGGACTCGTTGGACAATTCGGACCCAACCAAGACCTCCTCATGCGCATCGGCGGAGTCGTCACGATCATCATGGGCATCGTGTTCATGGGATTCATCAAACCCCTCCAACGCGACACCCGCATGGCGCCAAAACACTTCACCACCCTCGGCGGCGCACCAATCCTCGGCGCCATCTTCGCCCTCGGATGGACCCCCTGCCTCGGCCCAACACTCGCCGCCATCATTTCCGTCTCGGCCGGCACCGAAGGCACCACCGCCATCCGTGGCGTGGTAATGATCATCGCCTACTGCCTCGGACTCGGACTACCATTCCTCCTCGTAGCGCTCGGATCCTCCAGAGCCCTCACCGGAGTATCGTGGCTGCGGAAGCACTCCCGCACCATCCAAATGATCGGTGGTGCGCTGCTGGTCATCGTCGGAATTCTCCTCATCACCGGGCAGTGGGCCATAATTGTTGAGTACATCCGCGTGGCATTCATCAGCGACGTCGTGCTGCCGATCTAACGCAGCCCAGCCAAACGCAGTCGCTGCAGCCACCGTTGAAACCAAAGCATCAACGAGCCCGTCAAGACCAAGGCCGCAACGAGCCCGTTGAACCCAAGGTTGCAACGAGCCCGTTGAAACCGGAACCAGCACCCAGGCAAAAGGAACACAACCCCATGTTGAAGACACTGCTGCAACTTCCCCGCAAAGGCTGGCTCTGGCTCACCAAAATGAAGACAGCACTCGTCCTGCTGTTCCTCCTCGCGCTCGCAGCCGTGCCGGGAGCAATCCTCCCACAACGCTCTCTCAACGAGGGCAACGTCATTGACTACATC
>JBHAQQ010000100.1:0-6139 GCA_041830435.1 Corynebacterium sp. | reverse complement strand
AGACCAGCTACATTTGCAAGCACTGCGGCAAATGCTTGCACATGCGTCGTAAGGTCACTGCCGGTGCCGGTCCAACTCGCACGCATTTCCAATTGGAAAGCCCGCGGTGGGCCACCGATATCGCCATAACGCACAGACGCTGTTGTAGTGACCGTTCCACCTAGGTCAGTAAACGTACAATTGCAGCCTTCGAGCGATTCCGTTAGCCACTCCCAGCCCACCTCTGGCAACAGTGGATCTGTCGCCACCGAAGCATCCATGTCAGCTTGGATATACGCTACGAGGCGCATCGATGGTTGATTCGAATTGCTTGTCGCGCTACCTTGGCCATCCCATTGTTCCTCAGCTTGCGGATCATGGAGCAGAATAAGGCGACCGAACGCGTCACCAGCAGCATCCTCATCAGGCGTCGAAAATTCGGGAATGGCATGTGCCTGATCCAGGGCCAAGCCGCGGTCAACTTCCAAGCCAATCGCGTAGCTCAACGGAGCAAGGTTGCGCGGTGGGCGAATCTCACTAATTGTGATTCCATTCCGAATGGGAGCTTCAGACATTGAACGCATGGCTTCATGGAAGTAGTCCGGAGTGGCTGGATGGTTGCCGGTTTCGGCTGCGGAAGCGTCATGTATCACAAGCCCTAAACCTAGCCTTGAAGGTTGCTCCTGCAGGGTAGGCGCGCCGAGCGACGAATGGAGGGAATTTTGCAGTTCGTACAAACGATTATGGGCTGGCATAATGGCGAATATGAGTATCCAACACAGCGCCGCGATGGCGTCCCCGTTCCCGTTTGATGTGACCGGCGCAGCGAACGCGCGTCGGGCAGCGAGCTCGGCACCGCTCCTTGCAGCAGTTCGTGGTGAACGACCATCTCGTCGGCCAGTTTGGTTCATGCGCCAAGCGGGACGCTCGTTGCCAGAATATCGACAGGTTCGAGAAGGTATCCCAATGCTGGATTCGTGCTTCATGCCCAAGCTGTTGGCTGAGATTACCCTGCAGCCAGTGCGGCGGCATGACGTCGATGCGGCAATTCTTTTTTCGGATATCGTCGTACCGTTGAAAGCTGCCGGCGTTGACTTGGACATCGTTGCCGGCCGCGGTCCGGTAGTAGCAGAACCAGTACGCACCATTGCGCAAGCGGAAGCGCTACCAATTGTTGAGCGTGAACAACTGCAGCCAATTGTAGAAGGCATTGCGTTGGTGCTCGAGGAACTCTGTGATGACCAGGTGCTCATTGGTTTTGCCGGAGCGCCGTTCACCGTTGCTTCGTACTTAATCGAAGGGGGGCCTTCCAAGAACCATGAAATAACCAAATCGCTCATGTACTCCGAGCCGGAAGTATGGCATGCGCTGATGCGGGCACTCACTCCAACGATTATTCGCTTCCTGCAAGTGCAGATCGAGGCGGGTGTAGATGCAATTCAGCTCTTTGACTCGTGGGCGGGCTATCTCACATCCCGTGATTATCAAGAATTTGTGCAGCCATATTCGCGCATGATTTTTAGCGAGATCCGCAAGTATGGCATTCCAATGTTCCACTTTGGAGTGGGGACCGGGGAGATCCTGGGTGACATGGCTGTCGCTGGCCCGGACGTCGTGGGTGTGGATTGGCGCGTACCACTTGATGTCGCGGCAGAGCGTATCTATTCCGCGGTGCAGCAAAATGGTGAAGACGCAAAGCCGCTGGCAATTCAGGGCAATTTGGATCCAGCTGTGCTGTTTGCTGGTGACGCAGCGATTCGTACTCAGGTAGCACGGATTTGTGCGGAAGCAGATGCGGCCATTCAAGCGGGTCATGCTCGTGGGCACGTTGTGAACCTTGGGCACGGGGTGATGCCAGCGACGGATCCGGACGCGATTACGTTCGCGGTTGCAGCGATTCATGAGGTGACACCATGAGCTCATCACAGGTAGCTAGCAGGGAAGCTCGGGTAAACCCCCGGGTTGCGGTCATCGGTGGCGGTATGGCCGGCCTTGTCGCCGCATACGAACTGCGCAAGCAGCTCGGCGATGCTGCACATATTCTCATCGTGGAGGCCTATGACCGACTTGGCGGAAAACTGAAGACAGTTGATTTCGCAACCGGCCCGGTCGATGTTGGTGCAGAAGCGTATTTGGCATTTCGCGAGGATTTCACGGAATTGCTCATTGAACTGGGGCTGGAGTCACAGCTGCGGGAGCCTTCTGGTTTGCCAAGTGGATTGTTCATCGCAGGTAGTGCCGTTGATATCCCTCAGGCAACGATTATGGGAATCCCCGCACGTGGTGCCGATGTGGTGGATGTGATTGGCCAAGCAGCCGCGGATCGTGTTGATGCTGAACGCGCTGGCACTCCCATGACCTGGGTCGCAGGCCAGGATGTTACCGTCGGCGAACTCATCGAAGCGCGAATGGGCCGTGCAGTGGTGGATCAACTGGTCTCTCCGCTGCTTGGGGGCGTATATTCGTGCGGCGCTGATGATTTGGGTGTGCGCTCGACCTTGCCGCAATTGGCGACAGCGTTGGATGCGGCAGGCGCTAATGGTGCTGCGTTTTTCCTGACTGATGTCATCGCGCAGATGCTTGACGAGCGTAATGCGCGTGCCGCAGCTGCAGATGAGAAAATAGCCACAGGTCAACAGCCAAAGCGCAGCGTCTTCCGGGCGGTCGAGGGTGGATACGCGGCGATCGTCGACGCCCTGTTGGAGCGCACGAACCCAGAGATTATTTTCAATACCCCTGTGGAATCTTTAGGCGCTACCGAACAGGGATGGTATCTGGAACCAGTAGGTGTATTCGACGCCGTGGTTATCGCTACTCCGGCACCGGTGGCGGCGATGTTGCTCAACGATCAGGTGCCAGCTGCAGCTGAGCACTTGGGCAATGTCGCGCTGGCAAGTTCCGTTGTCGTTGCCATGCGTTTCGCCAGTCATCATGGCATTCCGCAACGCTCGGGTGTGCTCCTTGGTGAACACAGCAACACTGAAGCGAAAGCGTTCACATTCGCATCTCGAAAGTGGCCGCACCTTTCGGTCAACGATAGCGCTGTGGTACGAGCGTCCTTTGGCACACTGCACGAGCCTTGGTATCTGGACGTTGAGGATCGCGTGCTGCTGCGCTACGCGCTCGACGACTTGGCGCGCGTCACAGGAGAGCGAAAAGAACCCGAGGAATACTTCGTGCAACGCTGGTGGGGAGGTCTGCCTCAATATGGTGTTACCCACCTGCAGCATATGGAAGAAGTGCGTGCCCCGCTGGCGGAAATTCCAGGGCTCGCAGTGGCAGGATCGATGATGCGTGGTGTGGGTGTGCCTGCAACAGCGCAAAGCGGTAGAGAAGCAGCAATGAAGATTCTTCACGATCTGCGTGGCTCATAAGCAGTTCAAGTGACGAACAAGCACCAGCAGATCAATGTGAAAGCACAACAAGAAAGGCAATGAAGAACTAATGTTTGATGACTTAAGCCCAGAAGAAATTGCACGTCTCAACGAGGACAATCGTTATGCGGTCTATTCAGCATTCAAAGTGGAACAGGGTGCCTTGGATGCCGACCGGGCGGCTGTCGCTGCAGAATTTGAGGCCTTTCTCCACGAAATTTCTGCAGGTGACCTAGTTGTTCGCGGAGTGTATGACCTTACCGGGATGCGCGCTGAAGCGGACTTGTTGATCTGGTGGCATGCCACCAAGATGGAAGACCTGCAGTCCGCATACCGTCGATTCTTGCGGGAAACCCGTTTAGGTCAAGCCTGCCGCGTGTACTGGACCAATGCTGGCCAGCATCGTCCGAGTGAATTTAATCGTTCCCATTTGCCAAGCTTCATCGTGGGCAAGGCTCCGAAGGATTGGTTCACGGTGTACCCGTTTGTGCGTTCCTACGATTGGTACGTAATGGACCCGAAGGAACGTGGTCGAATCTTGCGCGATCATGGCATGGCAGCAGCCGGGTTTGATGATGTCCTGGCCAACACCATCGAAGCATTTGCCCTGGGTGATTATGAATGGCTGTTGTCTTTCGAAGCTGATGAATTGCACCGCATTGTAGAGCTCATGCACCGATTCCGTGATACTGAGGCACGGCTGCACGTACGTGAGGAAATTCCATTCTTCACTGGCCGCCGCGTAAGTAAGACCTCCGAAGATCTCGCCGCTTTCATCGCAGAGCTGCCATAGTCGTTCCTACAAGCACAGCCCTGTGCCGGTAGCTACACGTAGGTAGCGGCCAGCACAGGGCTGCAATTTGTTCTGACAAAGTTATTGCTCGTCAGGGACCAGTTCTAGGCAGATGCTATTGATGCAATAGCGAAGATCCGTAGGCGTTTCATAGCCTTCGCCCTCAAATACGTGGCCTAAGTGACTTTCACACTGCGCACACAGCACTTCAGTTCGTACGCGTCCCAATGAGTAATCGGGGCGAGTAATCACCGCAGCACTGTCAGCAGGGTCGAAAAAGCTTGGCCAACCGCAGTGCGAATCAAATTTTTCTGTGGACCGGAACAACTCCGCTCCGCAAGCTCGGCATCGATAAACACCAGCAGTGGTCGTGTCGGTGTACTTTCCCCGGAACGGTGCTTCTGTGCCAGCTTCGCGAAGAACGTGGAATTCCTCAGGGGTGAGGCGTTCCCGCCACTGGTCATTTGTGATGGTTCGGAAATCTTGAAAGCCAGCGGCCTGGAAGAGCGACTCCGAAGGCTGATTGGTGTGTGGATTGTTCATTGATCGTTGTCCCTGTCTGCAGGTGAAGGTAATGGTGAAGCTGCGAGCACTGAGAAGTGTTGCTGTTTCCGTTCATACCACAACCAAACAACCAACGTAGTTGCGGCGGAAATGACAATGAGAGACCAACCAACGGTACCGCGGACATGCTCGATGGTTCGTCCAGCCCAAGGCCAGGCGTCGGAGAACCAATACGTTCCCGCCATCGCAACATAGATGCCCAACCACATCACCGGGTTATGCATCAACGAGCGGCGCAGGAAGATGGTGAAGATCATTGGCACAGCCAACATGCTGTAATACATCTGACCCAACGAGCTGAGAAGGAACACCCCGATCAAAATTAGGCTGGTGGTGGAAGTCATCCAGAACAACGGATCCGAGTTGCGGTAGCGCAATAGGAGCAACAGTGCCACACCAACAAACAGGGCCGCAATGCCGCGCAAACCGAGAGTCATGATCTCAGGCCAGCCATAATAGGCGCCCAACCCTGCAATAGCGCTATTGGCATAGTCGCGCGTTTCGCCCAAATACGGCAGCAAACGGTTGAAGTAATCCATCGGCTGTTGCATCAACGGCAAGGCCGCCAAATTGAACACCACAGGAACACCAAGTCCACCAATCAGTGCAGACCATTGCTTACGGAACAACGGAATCACCAGTAGTGGCGCAAACTGGGGCTTAATGAGAATGGCAACACCAATCAGTACACCAGCCAACAATGCGCGATTCGCTAACAGTGCCCACAGGAAACCAACCTCAATGAGCAGCAATAGGCCATTGTTATTGGAAAACAACAGTGTGTTCGTAACGGACTCGGTGGAAAACAGTCCCGCAATGGCCAGCGGCAACACTGGCCCGCGTAAAGACTTGCCAAACATCCGCGTGAGAATCATCAGTGCAGCAACCGCAGCCACCGCATTGAGCAGGATGTACAACGTTCGGCTGGCATCTGCCTCCGGAAGCCATGCCAACGGACTCAGCAGCAAGGTGGCGCCTGGTGAATACAAATAATGTGGATCCACGGTCCAATATTGTTCGTTGTATACCGGGACCCCATCAACGAATCGTTGGAGTGCTGAGATGACGGTGGTGAAGTCATCGGTGAGGGAATCATTGTAGGGAACCCACAGCGTTTTGTGGATAAACGTCAGTATCGCAATCGGCCACAACGCCAACGAGGCGACGTTAACCACCGACGCTAGGTCCAGAGACGCTTCGCGTTGGGTGCGTTCAGAAGATGGGGGAGCAGTCATGACGAGTTCCACAATTCCTTTCATTACCGCCAAAACTATACCCAGGCTGGGCAATGCACAGCAGCTAACGCGCCGTGCTGTCCAGGGGATTTGTAAATTACATGGATGACAGGCTAGGCTTTGAAACCGCAACATGCATGCGGATGTAGCGCAGTTGGTAGCGCATCACCTTGCCAAGGTGAGGGTCGCGAGTT
>JBHAQQ010000099.1:0-2776 GCA_041830435.1 Corynebacterium sp. | reverse complement strand
CCTTGATCTGTTCACGTGGATGCGCGGCGACATTTTGGTCAAGGCAGACAAGATCACCATGGCGAATTCTCTGGAGCTCCGTGTACCGTTCCTCGACAAGGTGGTGTTCGAGGTAGCTGAGACCCTGCCTCATGACCTGAAGATCGCGAATGGAACCACCAAGTATGCCCTGCGGAAGGCTATGGAGCGTATTGTTCCGGCGCATGTCCTGCACCGGAAGAAGCTCGGTTTCCCAGTTCCGATTCGCCACTGGCTGGCTGGCGATGAGCTGTACGGCTGGGCAAAGGAAAATATTGTGCAATCGCAAACGGATCACATCTTTAACAAGGCTGAAGTCTTGGCCATGTTGGAAGAACACCGCGTCGCGATGACCACTGGCTCCGGCCCGGATCATTCTCGCCGTTTGTGGACCGTGTTGGCGTTTATGATTTGGCATGGCATTTTTGTGGAGGGTCGCATCGACCCGCAGATCGACGCCAAACAGTACCCTGTAGAACTCTAGGCTCAACAGTCAAAGCGTAAATACGCGAGAACGGGCGTTCCCGCCGTATGTACATGGTGGGAACGCCCGTTGTCGTTCGTTGTCGATCGTTGCCGGGTGCGTTCGTACGTATCAATGCTGGGGGTTAAGCGGCCACTGCAAAGGACAGCTTGCCGTTCCAGCCTACGTAGCGGCTGCTTGGCTTATGAGAAGGAATCACCGCAAGCGCAGGAGCCGGTTGCATTTGGATTGTCAATGGTGAATCCCTGGGACTCGATGGTGTCGGCGAAATCGATTTTCGCACCTGTGAGGTATGGGGCAGACATACGGTCCACAACGAGGTTCACACCTTCAAATTCATCAACGATATCGCCGTCCAGGGAGCGATCGTCAAAGAACAGCTGGTAGCGGAGACCAGCACAACCACCAGGCTGCACTGCGATGCGCAGCGCCAAGTCGTCGCGGCCTTCTTGAGCCAGCAGCGCAGCTGCCTTCTCACGTGCGGATGGGGTGAGTTCAACTCCAGTGAGCGTTTGTGGAGCAGTCATGAGGGGAACCTCTTTCTATCGATCTTCTATCGACTATGCCTAAAGAAACCATGTTGAAGGAAGCAGCGAATACTACAACAGTAAAAACTCATTGAGCAATCAACAATGGCCCCTGTACTTCAACCAAGGTACACCTAACAACCACAACGGCGCCACTTTATTCCCACAGCAATATTCCACCCACTTGCAACCTACCGTCCGTGTGAAAGACCGCTGCTGAAGAACAGAGAAATTTTGCTCAATGTTCGATCACTGAATTACCCTGTTGGAGTGACGAACAACGAGCCATCCAAAGCAAAGACTCCTAAAAAGGGCCGCGCTACCCCGAAGCGCAATGATGTGGAACGTCAGCACGGTGTGCGCAAGACCAGCTACACCCCACCGATGACACCGGCTGAAGCTCGCAAGCGCCGCAAAGAGCAAAAGAATTCCATGTCCAAAGAAGAGTACAAGGAATTGAAGAAGCGTCAACGCGAAGAGTACGCACAGGAGCGGCGTCGAAACCAAGAGCGCATGATGGCAGGCGATGAGGCCTACCTACTCCCCCGGGACAAAGGAAAGGAGAAGCGCTTCATTCGCGACTTCATCGACTCCCGGCGTTTCCTCATGAACATGTTCCTGCCACTGACCTTTATCGTGGTGTTGATCATGCTTGTCGGAACCCAACAGCCAGCCATTGCCAACCTCGCCAGCGTCGTGATGCTGGTGATCTTCGTGATCATGCTGGTAGAAGGAATCTGGCTGGGACGTCGCGTCAATCGACTTGTCAATGAACGATTCCCAGACCACCCATTCGGCGGTTGGCATCTGGGTATGTACGCTTTTACGCGCGCAACAATGATTCGTAAGTTCCGCACCCCAGCGCCGCAGAAAAACATCGGCGACTCTATCTAAGGATCTCTGTGGCTTTCCATCCTGTTGCTCCGCCAATCGTGCTGCCCAGTGCCGTCCTTGGATCAATCCAGGCCGGTTTGAATTCCTCTGCAGCTAGCGGCGCTGCAGTGTGGCTCCAGGGATGCCTCGCCACCGACCCAACGACAGAACCTGCAAGCAGCATTGATCCGCAACGGATCCGTGGCATTGTGGTACTTGGCGACACGGCAATTGGCCGGCGCACGCCAGAACTTGTCAGTTCGGCAGCTGAAGGAGCAATCGCAGCAGTTCGAGAAACTGCCGCAAGCCTCAATATCCAACTTGATGTACTCGACGAAACGCTCCTGCCGGAGTTGAGTATTGCGTCTGCCTGCGGGGATCAAGAGGACGCCCTCACCACATCTGCATATGAGGCCTTGGTAGCTGCGGGCATCCGCGAAGCCGACCGCGTAGCGGACAGTGGTGTGCAACTGGTGCTCCTCGGAGCCGCCGGAGCTGGACTGAGCACTGCCGCAGCAACGGTTGTGGGTGCAGTCCGCGGTGTTGAACCAACCAAAATCGTTGGATGGGGAGCGGGAATCAGTGACGAGGGTTGGAAGCTCAAAGTTGCTGCAATCCGCGATGCGATGTTCCGCGTTCGCGACGATCGATCCGCAGCCTCCCGGGTGCTGCAACGAGCCAGCACCCCAGTGATGGTGTTTCTCACCGCATTCATGGCCCAATGCGCTGCCCGTCGAACCGCGGTCGTGTTCGACGGAGTTGCGCCTGCAGCAGCAGGTTTGTGTGCTCACATGTTGGCCCCAGGCGCGGCAGCCTGGTTCTGCCCTGCTGCCACCGGCACGGAACCCGCTATTGCAGAGGTTGTGCAAACATT
>JBHAQQ010000098.1:0-4819 GCA_041830435.1 Corynebacterium sp. | reverse complement strand
CTTGAGGCCCGGTCTGTTACGCCTCCACTTGCTGGGGCTGACACTGTTGCACCCCAGGCGTTTGAGCTGCGCGTGGTGGATAATGCACTGCCGGTGCACGTGTGCCTCACGCATCCGAGTATTGCTCGTCGGGTCTATGCCGCGGCTGCTGAATACTTAGGTGCCGAGCCGGCTCTGTTCTTGACGGAGGAGTCCATGTTTGTCACGCCGAAGGCTTCGGCGTTGCATGGTGCTTCGTGCGTGATTGATACTTCGAGTTGGTATGGTCCGCTGGATTTTCAATCGGGATATGCAGAGTTGTGCGCTGGTTCAGTGCCTTCGCGACCTGACGGGGACGGTGGAGGTTCCGCATGAGTGGAAGGTCTACGTTGCAGGCCTATGATGCATGGATTGCGAGCCACCGTCAGTTTGCCGAGCAATTGAAAGCTCGCATCGTAGAAGAGTTGGATGACGCGGGTTTGGTGTATGACCAGGTTGCTGTTCGCATCAAGGACCGCGAGAGTTTTGCCCGCAAGGTTGCCAATGCGGCGCTGCCGGATTACAAGGATGTGGAGACCGCCCATGACATCGTGGGTGTGCGGGTGATTACCTATCATTCCACCCAAATTCCCCAGTTGTTGGAAGTTCTCAGCGACATGTTTGAGGTGGTTGCACATATTGATAAGGCTGCGGAGACTGCGCAGAAAGGTCGTTTCGGCTACGCCTCACAACATGTGGTTGTTCGGGTAGATGGGCAACTGGTGGAGATTCAGCTGCGAACGGTTCTGCAGCACGCGTGGGCGGAGTTCGAGCATGACATTCGCTATAAGAATCCAGAATGGTCAAATCCACAGGTAGACCGCGCGTTTACCTTGGCCGCTGGGTTGATTGAACTCGCCGACCAGCAATTTGACACCATTGCATCGATCATCGGTGAGGCACCTGGCGATACGTTGGACGCGACGCACCTTCCGGCGTTGATTAGCCACTGTGTTGGTGATGAATATCCAACCTCGCAGGTGGGCTTTTACGACTATGCGGTTGATATGTTGGCGGCTCACGGTATTGATACGCGTGAGCAGCTGATTCAGCTGCTCAGCCCTGAACATGTGTCCTTGTTGTGGAACACCATTGGGTACTCGTACCATCCTGGGCAGGTGCGGCTCATCGATGACATGCTGCTGTTTACCTATGGTCGTGAGCACATCAAGAAGACTGTGCATATGGGGGATAATGTGGCCAGTAGGCCGGGCCGGTTGGGTGCGCGTTGGCAGCAGTTGGGGCAGCGTACGTTGCACGATCTGCGCTAGATCTTTGGGTGGGGTGGTTAGGAGGCGGCGTCGTATTGTTCGCGGTTGGCGAGCACCTCGTCAAGATGCTCCTCTGCCCAGCGACGGACCGCATTGAGGGGTTCAACGGTGGTGAGCCCAAGTTCCGTGAGCTGGTAATCGACCCGTGGCGGCACACTGGCTGTGACTGCTCTGGAAACTAAGCCATCGCGTTCCATCGAACGTAGCGTTTCGGTGAGCACTTTCGGGGAAATGCCTTCGACGGACGTTTTCAAGTCCTTGAAGCGCACGGTTTGCTGTTCGGCAAGTACAGCGACGATCAGCGGTGTCCAGCGATCCGTGAGGTGCCGCAATACGGCGCGAGAAGGACAATGTGCGCTGAGGATGTTTGGTGCAAACTGTTGATCATTCATTCGGTGTCCTAAAAAAAATTTTCCCAAAATCCCAATAGTTACGTTGAGGTACTCGGTTACCAATGTATAGCATCAGTGGTAACATTCCAACGCATGCCCCGCATGCACAAGCAATTCGAAAGGAACACCCCTCATGAACATCGCAATTCTCGGCGCCGCAGGAATGATCGGCGCAGAAATCGTCAACGAAGCTACCAACCGTGACCACACCGTCACCGCCTACACCCGCAGCGGTTCCAACAACACCACCCCAGCATCGCTCGACGACACCGATGCACTCATCAACATCATCAACACCCACGACGCCACCATCATCTCCGTCGCCAGCCGCGACAACTACCAAACCGCCATCCAGGCACACCGCGACCTCATCGCCGCACTCGAAAACACCCAAACCAACGGTCGCCTCATCGTGGTCGGTGGCGCCGGATCCCTCACCATCAATGGCGCTCGCCTGGTCGATTCACCAGAATTCCCTGAAGCGTACAAACCAGAAGCCCTCGCATTCTCCGAGATCCTCGAAGCATACCGAGCATCAGGAATCAACTGGACAATGATCGCCCCATCACCACTCATCGCTCCAGGTGAGCGCACCGGTTCCTACCGCACCGGCCTCGACAGCCCAGTTGGCGACAGCGTTTCCAACAAGGACTTCGCTGTTGCACTCGTCGATGAATTGGAAACCCCACAATACGAAGGCACCCGCTTCACCGTCGCATCAGACGCAGCAGTAGCACACTAGTTCACTTAGAATCGGCAACGGTCTCAAGGGAAAACCTCACAGCCGTTTACTTGCCCCCACGCCGCCAGTTATTGCATTCGTTGAAATTGCTCCAACTGGCGGCGTTCCCGTTTCGTAGGGCGCCCAGCACCCCGATCCCGGCGCGGCATCGCTGGGATGACCGGGGGAGGTGGCGAATGGTCAATATATGCAGCCCGAGCCAACGAGGCACCGACCCGCTTGTTCAACAGCTGCACTACTTCCACGTGGTAGTCCCGGTGATTGACCCAAATTTTTACCTTGTCCCCCTCGGTCAAGGTAAATGAGGGTTTCACCGCTACCCCATTGACTTTTACGTGCCCAGCCCGACACGCAGCCGCAGCCGCAGTGCGGGTCTTGACAATGCGAACAGACCAAATCCAAGCATCAACGCGAGTACTCATGACAATTCAATCCAATCCCAGCCAGCATCTTGCAAGGTAGCGCCGCCACTGGTCACCCTTGCGACTAAGGAATCCAATGCCGCTGCTTGCTCAGTTGCAATGTGGAGTATCACGCGCTCAGCATAGTCCGCTGTAAGAATCCGGTGCCCGGCGGCACGAATTTCGGATTCAAGGCGTCCTGCAATGTGGTGTGCAATTGCCACGTCGAACCGTTGCAGCCGTTGGCGTCGAACCAATTGGACCTGGTCGAGCACGGCGCGGGTGGCATCCTGATACGCGCGGACCAACCCACCGGTTCCCAGCAGCACCCCACCGAAATAGCGAACCACAACCACCGTGATATCCAGAATCTCCGACCCGCGGAGCACTTCCAACATTGGCTGACCAGCGGTACCTGCCGGTTCCCCATCATCGCTTGAACGCTCAATTGGGTTCGCATCTTCCACGTGCACCATGAAGGCGCTGCAATGATGGCGCGCATCCGGGTATCGTGCCTTCACCTCGTGGATGAACTCGCGTGCCTCAGCTTCATCCACCGTCCGCTGCGCCAGGGCGATGAAGCGGGAACGCTTAATCTCCAGCTCGGCGCAGTATTCCCCGGCAGCTGGGCGAACATATTCTTCACCAGCGTTGCTAGTTTGCACCCGACAAGATTCCCTCCCAGGCGCCGGCTTTCAACGCGCCGATAATCCCTGAACCGGTGGTGACCCGCAACTCGGCACCCAACAAGTACTGGACTTGTTCTTCTCCATCGATCACCGTGAGATACACATCAGATTCACCCTTATGCTGCTGCAAAATCCGTTTTAGCCGCGCCATGTTCTCCGGATTGGCTTGATGGACTTGCATGTATAGGCGAAGCGGTGCCCCCTTACCTGCACCGACGGTGAGCTCAGCCTGGCGGAGATCATGGCAGAAGACACTCATCTGATCATCCCGGTAGTTCACTTCCGCTTTGACCACCACAATGTTGTCCTCAACGATTTGTGGAGCCACCATCTGATACGTGCGGGCAAACACCAGCAGATCCACCTGGGCGCCATGTGGGTCCTCCAGGGTCGCAATGACCCAAGGCTGGCCCTTTTTGTCCACGCGGCGAGACACCGCAGAAATAATGCCGCCGATCTTTACTTCTTTCTTGTTTGGCAGTTCTCCTGCCAGCAAGGTTGTGAGCGGTGTATCAATTTGGCTCTCGAGGGCTTGCTCAAATCCATCGAGTGGATGCCCAGAAACATAGAGACCCAGCATGTCGCGTTCGAGCGCGAGCTGGTGCTTCTTTTCCCATTCTTGATCCGGCACATCGACGTGAAAGGCGGCGGCCACTTCGTTGCCTTCACCCAGCCCTGAGAAGAGATCGAATTGTCCCTTGGCGGCATTCTTCTTGGTGCTGGTCACCGCATCGACGGCTTCTTCGTACACCATCATCAGGCCTTTGCGTGGATGCCCGAGAGAATCAAAGGCACCGGCCTTGATGAGGCTTTCCGTTACACGTTTGACGCACGCGACGGCTTCAATCTTGTCGAGGTAATCAGAGAAGCTTTTGAATGCTCCATGTTCCTTGCGGGAACGAATGATGGATTCCACCACATCTTCGCCGACGTTGCGGACAGCTCCCAGGCCGAAGCGGATGTCGTTACCAACCGATTGGAAGTTGTATGCCGATTCATTGACATCCGGGGACAACACTTTGATGCCCAAGTGGCGGCAATCAGCAAGGTAGATCGCTGATTTATCCTTCTTGTCATTCACCGAGGTAAGCAGCGCTGCCATGTATTCCGGGGTGTAGTTTGCCTTGAGGTAAGCAGTCCAGAAGGAAACCAATCCATAGCCGGCAGCGTGGGACTTGTTGAACGCGTAGCCGGCGAACGGCAGGATAGTCTCCCACAGGGTCGTAATAGCATCGCTGGAGAATCCATTGGATTTCATGCCCGCTTCGAAGTGTGCAAATTCCTTTTCCAGCACTTCTGGCTTCTT
>JBHAQQ010000097.1:0-8255 GCA_041830435.1 Corynebacterium sp. | reverse complement strand
TTCGTAGCCGTGAGGCAGGAGCAGTACCAGGCTGGACTTTTGTCCCCACTTTGCTTCGCCAGAGGAAACGTACTCGTCGAGGATGGTCTGTGCGCCGTTGGCGAAGTCGCCGAACTGTGCTTCCCATGCGACGAATGCATCTGGGTTTGCAACGGAGTAGCCATATTCGAAGCCCATGCCTGCGTATTCGGTGAGAGCCGAGTTGTATGCCTCGAATTGTCCACCGCGGCCTGCTTCTTCGCCGAGCAGTTGGAGTGGGTTGTAGCGGTCATGGTCTTCGTGATCGAAGAGCACCGCGTGGCGCTGGGTGAAGGTTCCGCGGAGGGAATCCTCACCAACCAGACGGACCATCTTGCCGTGATCCACCAAGGAGCCGAACGCCAGGAGCTCGGCAAATCCCCAGTCGATGCCGCCGTTACGGGACATTTCGTGACGGCGCTTGATGACTGGTGCAACACGTGGGTGTGGCTTGAAGTTTTCCGGAACGTTGTAGAACAGGTCGCCAATCTTTTCGATCAGGGCACGGTCCACGTTGGTTTCCAAGCCATGTGGCAAGTCCTGAGAGCCGGTGATGCCGGTCTGCTCTTGTGGGGTGTGTTCCTTCTCTACTTCCCGAACCTGGTTGAATACGGTTTCCAGTTGCTCGTGGAAGTCACGCTGTACGCGCTCTGCTTCTTCCTCGGAAAGATCGCCGCGTCCGATGAGCGTATCTGTGTACAGCGCACGGGAGGTTGGCAGGTCGGAGATGATCTTGTACATCAATGGTTGCGTCATCGATGGGTCGTCGGCTTCGTTGTGGCCGCGACGACGGTAGGTGACGAGGTCGATGAACACGTCCTTGCCGTAGCGGTTGCGGTAGTCCACAGCCAAGCGAGCTACCCAAACTACTGCTTCTGGGTCGTCGCCATTGACGTGGAACACTGGGCAGTCAAAGCCCTTAGCCAGGTCGGTCGCGTAGTGCGTGGAACGACCAGAATCAGGGGTGGTGGTGAAGCCAATTTGGTTGTTCACGATGATATGGACGGTGCCGCCCACGTCGTAGGCGTTGAGCTTGTACAAGTTGATGGATTCTTGAACAATGCCCAGACCTGCAAAGGCTGCGTCACCGTGCAGCAGGATTGGCATGACGGTGCGCTTGCGGTGCAGCGAGTCCTGCTTTGCACGTGCGATACCGCCGAGCACTGGGTTCACTGCTTCCAAATGGGAAGGGTTTGCTGCCAGGGAGACGTTGATCTCTCCGTCGCCGAACATTTGGGTGTAGTGACCTTCAGCACCGAGGTGGTACTTCACGTCGCCCGATCCACCTGCGGCAGCAGGTGCGATGTTGCCTTCAAATTCGGTGAAGATCTGTGCGTATGGCTTGCCCACGATGTTGGCCAGCACGTTCAAACGACCACGGTGCGGCATACCAATGACAACTTCATCAAGGTCTGCACCTGCAGCTTGGTCAATGGCGGCGTCCATCATTGGAATGAGGGTCTCGGCGCCTTCCAAGGAGAAGCGCTTTTGGCCAACGTACTTCGTTTGCAGGAAGTTTTCGAACGCTTCTGCGGAGTTCAACTTCTGCAGGATGTACAGCTGTTCTGCGTGTGAGAACGGCGTTTGCCCTTCTTCAATGCGTTGTTGCAGCCAGAGGCGCTCTTCTGCATCAAGAATGTGGGTGTATTCGGAGCCGACCTTGAGGGTGTATGCCTTACGCAGGTGAGACAGCACCTCGCGGAGGGTCATGGTCTCGCGACCAGCGAATCCGCCAACGTTGAAGGTGCGGTCGTAATCCCACAGGGTTAGGCCGTGAGTCTCAATGAGGAGGTCTGCGTGGGATGGTTGAGGCAGGCCAGGCTGGGTCCAGTGCAGAGGGTCAATGTCTGCAAGCAGGTGGCCGCGAGAGCGGTACGCCTCGATCAGCTGCATCACTCGGGTGGACTTATCCACACCGATGTTCGGCAGGTCTTGGGACCAACGTACTGGTGCGTACGGTACGCGCAAGGATGCGAAGATATCGTTCCAGAATTCATCGTTGATGAGCAGGCGGCTCATGGTGCGGAGGAATTCACCAGATTCTGCACCCTGGATGATGCGGTGATCATAGGTGGACGTGATGGTGACGAGCTTGCCGATTCCCATTTCGCCGAGGCGATCCTCGGATGCGCCAGCGAATTCTGCTGGGTAATCCATGGAGCCAACACCAATAATCGCACCCTGTCCCTTCGTCAAGCGAGGAACGGAGTGGCGGGTACCAATGCCGCCCGGGTTGGTGAGGGAAATGGTGACACCTTGAAAGTCGTCCATGACGAGCTTGCCGGCACGGCCGCGGGCCACAATGTCCTCATACTTCTCAACAAACGTGGAGAAATTCAGCGTTTCGCATTCCTTGATGGCTGCTACCACCAGGGAACGGGTGCCGTTCTTTGCAACCATGTCGATTGCCAGACCGAGGTTGATGTGCTCTGGGGTGACCAGGGTTGGCTTGCCGTCGATCTCGTCGTAGTAGTTGTTCATGTCTGGGTGAGCCATGACGGCCTGTACCAGTGCCCAACCGATGATGTGGGTAAAGGAGATCTTGGATCCGCCGCGTGCGGTCAGGGTCTCGTTGATCATGGCACGGTTTTCGAACATCAGCTTGGCTGGCATGTCGCGAACCGAGGTAGCGGTTGGAATTTCCAAAGAAATATCCATGTTCTTTGCAACTGCCTTGGCTGCACCCTTCAGCACGGTGGCGCCTGGTTCAGGCGCTGCGACTGGTGCCTTTGGCGCTGGTGGGGCAACGCGAGTTGGCACCTTTGCGGCACCCTTGCCGGTGGTTGGAGCAGCGGACTTGACTGCCGCAGGTGCAGCCTGAGCTGGGGCTGCCGCTGTTGTGGCAGGGGCCTGAGCAGAAGTTGCGGTGCTGGTCTGCGCTGCTGGAGCTGCGGAATCTGCTGCAAAATTATTATTTTTAAAGAAATTTTGCCAATCCGCATCCACGCTTTGTGGGTCTTGCTTATACTGCTGGTACATCTGGTCTACCAGCCACTCGTTTTGGCCGAAATTTGCACTGCTCACAGCAGTTCCTCGCCTCTTTCTTTGCATGGTTATTGTTGTGCCCTCCAACATTACCAAAGGGTAGCTATATTGCCTTACTCTTTTGCCTTGTGGGGCTTCGAATAGGGGGTCTTGGCGTTTTGTTGCAGGGAATCGATTCAGTTTGGGGGTGCGTACCTGCTAGCAGTTACGCCATTTGATTGATGTAGCTATGCACGCTGTCGATCATGGATTTCGCGATCTTCCGGTTGGCTACCGCACCAAGTACCACGCCAACGCCAAGCGGCAGTACCTTGCTGAATACGGCACCGCGGAAGCGTCGCTTCACTTGCTTCCACGCCATCCTGCCCAGCACGGAATTGATGCGCACCATGTCGGAGGAGGACTTCTTCAACAGTCCCTTTGCGGAGGTCATGCTGTCGAACACCCCCTCCTTACCAAGCACTTCGATGAGTTGCTTGTCGCTGGTGCCACTGACGGCCAACAGCACAACGGTCCGGCGTTGTTCTTCCGTTGAGATGTCTGCGCCATGCAAGTGGGCAGATGCGAGCGCGTAGACCGCAGCCAATTCGAGGAGCAGCACGGCTTCTGCCGCGATGCCCACAAAGGACAACGCCGTGCCGATACCTGGCCATGCTGCCACACCACCGGTGCCAGCGCCGGTACCGGTGGCGGCATTCATGAAGTACTTGTCGAGTTTCGCCTGGCGTTGTGCAACGCTGAGGTTGCCGTTGCCGTTGCCGTTGCCGTTGCTGTTGTCGTTTTCCGTTTCCATCCGTTCCACCAGCTTTTCAATGACTGGGGATTGGAGCTTCACCACCCTGTCGATGGTGGCAAAGAACCGCCGCGCAACAGGGCCTTGCGGGTAATTGTTTGGTTGGTGGTTGGGGTTAGGGGTGAGGGTAGGTGGCATGTGTAAATGGGTTCCTATCGTTACGTTGAGGTGATACCAGTGTGCCTGAAGATTTCCTTTCGTGCATGCAAGGGTTGGCTGTGCCATATACGATGAGCGTCATGGGTTTCTTTGAAGAGGTTGCGGCTGCGCTGGATGTCATTGGTGTCGAGAGTCGTTTTCAGACCGATACGTTGTTTGTGCCGGTCAATGATGAACTCGAGTTGCATTTTGTGGCGATTGAGCCGACCCCTGTGGTTCCAGGTGCTGAGGTGTACTTGGTTGATCCGCAGGTTGCAGATGAAGCCCCGCTGGTGGGGGTGGTGTTTACGGTGGAAGCTGCGGTGGAGGATGTGATTGAGCACATTGCCACGGATGTGATGGTGGGGGCGATGGATGACTTGTTGATGGGGGATGATGATCGGTTGGCGGATTTGGAGTTTTTCCAGGATGCTGATGATCCAATGTGTGCGACCGCCGAGGTGGGGGAAGTGTCGTTGGTTGAGGTCACGCTGTCGGCTGAGGGGGTTGAGATGCGTGCTGATGTGTGTTTGGTGGTGGAGCATGAGGATGCGGAGGCGGGCTGTGCTGAGGTGATTCACCTGGGGCAGTTTGCTGACCTTGAGGTGCTGTATGACGTGCTGGCTACCACCGCGTTGTTCGCGCAGCGGTGGGAGGAGCTGCTGGTTCCGTTGGAGGATGAATTCGACGCCGAGCTGTAGGGTACCCCGCTCCGTAGGGAGGGGTAGCTGGTCCGTGAGGTGGATGTTTCAGGGAAACTGCTGCAACTGTGGAAATATAGGGACATTATGAACGACGTGCAGGGTACGGAACATCGTGAGCAGCGCCAAGCGCGCACAGATATTGCTGTCATCGGTAGTGGCGTGGCGGGACTGTCCGCAGCCCGGACGCTCCGCGCGGCAGGTTACCGCTGCACGATGTACGAGTCCGGTCATCAACTCGGTGGCCGTATGCGCAGTGAATTCATTGACGACATCATTATTGACCACGGCTTGCAGCTGTTTAATTCGTGGTATCCAGCGTTGAAGGAAGTGCTCAGTCCTGGCGAATATGACACGTTGAGCATTCGAAATTTCAAGCCAGGATTGCAGATCATGACAGAAAACGGTCATGCGGTATTGGCTGACCCGGTGCGAGCACCTCGGCTTATCCCAGCGTTTTTGCGTAAGCAATCGCGCGGCGCATTGAATGTGAAAGATTTGCTGGGCCTCCAAGGTTGGATTGGCTCGGAGATGCCGCACCGTTCGAGTCTAGAGATTCGCAGTGCTTCAAAGCGGACCAGCAATCGAGATTATTCCGTCGCTGAATCCTTAGATAAGCACGGTGTCCTTGGCTCAATGCGTCAACAGGTTATTGACCCGGTGGTGGAAGCCTTCCTCATGGATAAGCAAGGGGAGTCGTCTGCGCAGGTTGCGAAGTGGCTCTTTGGCACCCTTCTTCGCGGAACGTTGGCGGTACCACGCCTGGGGCTGGGAGACTTCACAACCATCATGTCCCGCGTGCCAGGCATGGATGTGCAGCTGGGTAAGCAAGTCGTGGCGTTGCGAAAGACTACCCACGGAGTGCAATTGGACGTTCGCTCCCAAAGCGGTGCGGCGGAGAGTGAACCAGAGCACTACACAATCGAACACCAGCATGTCATCGTCGCATTGCAGCCGGAGGATGAGTTGGAATTGCTCAGCCGCGCCGGGTTGCACGATGCGGCCACTGCCAGTGCACAGCAGTCTGCCAAGGCGGTCGGCTGCACAACGTATTGGTTCCTCTCGGATCAACCGGTGGATTCCCAAGGGTTGGTCACGATTGATGGCTGTGGTCGGACCCCTGTTGCTGTGGCTGCGGAACTCACCGCAGCTTCGCAAGAGTATGCGCCAGGGCGGCATTTGGTAGCGGCGAATGTGGTGCACAATTCTCCCCTTGATGATGCGTCGACGTTGCCGGATGAGGCGTCGATGAAACGACATGTGGGAGAGCTGTTTCATGCTGATCCTCAGGCGCTGGAGCTGGTGCGCCGCCAAGACATTGCGCGGGCGAAACATCTCTTCCCCCCACACCACGCATTTACCGCGAACCAACACAGTGCCCTGATTGACGAGCGCGTAGCAATTGCGGGAGTGCAACACGCAACCCCAACGCTCGATGGGGCGATTCGCAGTGGACAACGCGCCGCAAAAGAAGTGCTCAACCAGCTAACACGCGCAACATAACGCCTGCAGAGTGAGCACCTCACGCAAGTAGCGGGAAACGTGATTCCCATCATCATCCCGGCACCAACGCAGCTGTCGAATCGCTTTTGACTCGTCAGCAGCGTAGAGTCGAACGGGTATGAGTAAAACTGAAAACGTCACCGACGGCGTGAATGAGTCGGTCAACGAAATTTCGGAAACTCAGGCAGAACTGCAGACGGAGCAACAGGCTCCACTTGATGTGCAAAACGTAATCGCAGCTCAGGACGAGCAAGCAGAAGAAACGTTGATTGAGGCAGTTGGATCTGAGAATGCCGAAGAGCGTGAAGTAGAAGATATTCCAACGGAAACCACAACCACCACCACTGAAGAACCACAATCGGCAGACGCCGGGTTCGCTAACCTGGGCCTTCCAAAGAAGGTACTCGAGGCAGTGAAAAAGGTTGGATTTGAACAACCATCGCCAATCCAGGCAGAAACCATCCCAGTGCTGATGGAAGGCCACGATGTGGTTGGCCTCGCACAAACAGGAACCGGAAAGACAGCAGCATTTGCCTTGCCTGTGCTTTCCCAAATCGATACCAATCTTCGCCAGCCACAAGCCTTGGTGCTGGCCCCAACTCGCGAACTCGCATTGCAAGTTGCGGAATCCTTCCAATCCTTCGCCGAGCACCTGGGCGGAATTCATGTTCTGCCGATCTACGGTGGGCAGTCGTATGGGGTGCAGCTATCGGGTCTGCGCCGCGGCGCACACATTGTCGTAGGTACCCCTGGTCGTGTGATTGACCACCTGGAAAAGGGCAGCTTGGACATCTCCGATCTGCGCTTCCTCGTGTTGGATGAAGCAGATGAGATGCTCAACATGGGCTTCCAGGAGGACGTGGAGCGCATTCTCGCCGACACTCCGGAAGATAAGCAGGTTGCGCTGTTCTCGGCCACGATGCCAGCGTCTATTCGACGCCTCTCCAGGCAATACCTGAACGAACCTCAGGAAATCACTGTCAAGGCAGCACAGCGCACCAACAAGAACATTGAGCAGGACTACCTGCTGGTAAACCACCGCAATAAGCTCGATGCATTGACGCGGATCTTGGAAGTTACCGAGTTCGAAGCGATGATCATGTTCGTCCGTACGAAGAATGAAACGGAAGAACTTGCTGAACGTCTGCGTGCTCGTGGCTTCAATGCTGCCGCTATCAATGGTGATATTGCCCAGGCGCAGCGCGAGCGTACGGTTGACCAGTTGAAGGATGGCCGTTTGGACATTCTGGTGGCAACGGATGTTGCCGCCCGTGGTTTGGATGTGGACCGAATCACCCACGTGTTCAACTACGACATTCCGCATGACACGGAAAGCTATGTCCACCGTATTGGTCGCACCGGCCGTGCAGGTCGCTCTGGCCGGGCAATCTTGTTTGTCACTCCACGTGAACGTCGATTGTTGAAGGCGATTGAGCGGGCAACGAAGTCGCAACTGAACGAAATCGAGTTGCCTACAGTTGATGAAGTCAATGAATCCCGCAAGGAGAAGTTCCTCGCTGCGGTCACTGAACATTTGGGTGACCCGCAGATCGGTGTGTTCCGTGAATTGGTGAAGGAATACGCTGAGGCGAATGAGGTTTCTTTGGAGCAGGTTGCAGCAGCATTGGCTGTGCAATTGCAAGCTGGTGAGGAATTCCTGCTCAAGGAATTGCCGAAGGAAGAACGACCACGTCGGGAGCGCAATGATCGCTACGGTGATGAAGGTCGCAATGGCGGCGGAGCGTTCCGTCCATTCGAAGAGCGCTTCAACAAGCCGGCACCGACGGTACAAGATCGTAATGGCAATGAGCTTGCCGTCTATCGGTTGAGCGTTGGCCATCGCCAGCGTGTTCGCCCTGGTGCGATTGTGGGTGCCATTGCGAACGAAGCTGGTTTGAACTCTCGAGATTTTGGTCGCATCAATATTTTCGCTGAGCATTCGTTGATTGAATTGCCTGCGGATTTGGATGATGATGTTTTCCGCCAACTTGATAACACTCGAGTTTCGGGACAGCTGATCAATATTGAGCCAGATCCAGGTGCTCCTGCAGGTCGTCCGGCTTCGCATCGCGTACGCGGCTTCCGTGGAGGCCATGATCGTGGAAACCGCTGCGGCC
>JBHAQQ010000096.1:0-23294 GCA_041830435.1 Corynebacterium sp. | reverse complement strand
TTATCTCGGTGATGAGCATGAATGTCAGAACCGCTGGGGTAAGTGCGAAGGCGCACAGCTGCCACAGTCCACCAACACGAATGCCAGAAACGGCATTGATGTGCTGTGCCATTTCATTGCGGCGGCCCAGCACCCATCCGATGAAGAATACGGAGATGATCGCGCCGAATACAATACCCAGGTTGTTGGTGAACTTGTCCATGGTATCCAAGGCGATTAGGCCGGATGTAGCAGAGAACAGGAGGCAAGAAATCACGGCCATGAAGGAGCCTACGATCACCGCAACCTTGGCGCGAGATGCGTTGAACTTGTCGGCGATACCAGCGAACACAACCTCCAAGATGGAGATGAGGGAAGTGATACCAGCCAGGAAGAGGCAGCCGAAGAAGATCACACCGAATACTTCACCAAATGGCATCTGGTTGATGATCTCTGGGAATGCCATGAACGCCAAGCCGATGCCACCGGATACTACCTCGTCAACAGCTACACCGCTTTGCATTGCCATGTAGCCCAGCACTGCGAACACACCAATGCCGGCGAGAACCTCAAAGGAGGAGTTCGCGAATGCGGTCACCAAACCGGTGTTGGTGAGGGAGGTACGAGGCTTGAGGTATGAGGCGTAGGTGATCATGATGCCGAAGCCAATGGACAGGGAGAAGAAGATTTGACCGTACGCCGCGATCCATACGGATGGGTCGCTCAGCACGGACCAGTCAGGGGTGAAGAAGGCGTTGAGGCCGTCTACTGCGCCGTCGAGGAACAGAGCGCGTACCACGAGTACCAGGAACAGGACTACCAGTACTGGAAGGAATACGGTGGTGAGGCGGCCGATACCAGCGTTGATGTTCAACGCCAAGGTTGCGATAGCCACAATCCACACCAAGATCATGGCGATCAGGATCGAGATCACGAAGTTGCCGGAAAAGGTCTTGTCACCTTCGAGCTTGAGGAAGGATTCCACGAAGTAGGTGGTGGTGTCGTTACCCCAGGCCTTGGTGAAGGACTTCAGGGTGTAGAGACCTGCCCAGCCGATGATCGCGGCGTAGTAGATGCCGATAAAGAAGTTCACGCCAACCTTGAACCAGCCGATTGCTTCGACGCTCTTGGAGGCACGACGGAATGCCAGTGGCGCGGAGCCACGGAAGCGGTGACCAAATGCGAGGTCGAACCACAACAGTGGAATACCGGCGGTCAGCAGGGCTACCAGGTATGGGATGAGGAAGGCGCCGCCACCGTTGTCGTATGCAACGTAAGGGAAGCGCCAGATGTTGCCGAGGCCCACGGCGGAGCCGATGGCTGCCATGAGGAACACCAGGCGGGTGTTGAATGTGTCCCGGTTGTTTCGGGTCTCCTGTTGATTAGTCATTTGGGGAATCACTTCCATCCAGTGCCCAAGTTCATGATGGGCATCACATTGATAAGTGGTGGCTTTAACATATCGCATACTCGTATGAAAGTTGCATTTTTCAGCGCGTAGAGTTTTGTGTGGGGGATCTGCGCTATCATGAGACCCGTGACTCTTACTCTTGGAATTGTTGGTTTGCCGAATGTTGGCAAGTCCACGTTGTTTAATGCTTTGACCCACAATGATGTTCTCGCTGCGAACTATCCGTTTGCGACGATTGAGCCGAATGTGGGTGTGGTGGAGCTGCCGGATCCGCGGTTGCGCCGTTTGGCGGAGATTTTTGGTTCGGAACGGATTTTGCCGGCCACCGTGTCCTTCGTCGATATCGCGGGGATTGTGAAGGGCGCCGCTGACGGTGAGGGTATGGGTAACGCGTTTCTCGCGAATATTCGCGACGCCGACGCCATCTGCCAGGTCGTCCGTGCATTTGCGGATGACAATGTTATTCACGTGGATGGGCGAGTGGATCCGTCTGCTGATATTCAGGTCATTGAGACGGAACTGATTTTGGCTGACCTGCAAACGCTGGAAAAGGCTATTCCGCGTTTGGAGAAGGAAGTTCGGAAGAACAAGGATCTGGCTGAACAGTTGGATGCTGCGAAGAAGGCGCAGGAGATTTTGGAGGATGGGCGGACGCTGTTCGCGGCGTCGCAACAGGGTGAGATTGACCTGTTCTTGGTTCGTGAACTTCACTTCCTGACCGCGAAGCCATTCCTGTACGTATTTAATTCAGATGAAGCTGTGCTGACCGATGATGCGAAGAAGGATGAGCTTCGCGCTTTGGTGGCTCCTGCGGATTGTGTGTTCTTGGATGCCGCTACGGAATCCGAGTTGCTGGAATTGGATGAGGAAGAAGCTGCTGAATTGTTGGCTTCTGTTGGCCAGGATGAGCCAGGTTTGCAAACCTTGGCCAAGGCTGGTTTTGCCACGTTGGGATTGCAGACGTATCTCACGGCGGGTCCAAAGGAATCTCGGGCGTGGACGATTAAGCAGGGCTCCACTGCTCCGCAGGCTGCTGGTGTGATCCATACGGATTTTGAGCGTGGATTCATTAAGGCTGAGATCGTGGCCTTTGATGACCTGGATGCTTTGGGCTCGATGGCAGAAGCCAAGGCCGCAGGCAAGGTTCGTCAGGAAGGCAAGGACTACATCATGGTTGACGGTGATGTAGTGGAATTTAAGTTCAACGTGTAATCAGTATGCACGTTTCCCATGTCCGATTGGTGGTTTAAGCATCCCAATGGGACACCAGCCCCCTCGCTAGCGTTGCGTTTCGGATTGCACGAGGTGCGAGGGGATTTGATCTGCGCCGGAAACATCTTGCAGCATTGCTTGATCAATGGTGTTTCCGGTGCGAATAATGGTCAATTCGCCACGAGGTTCCAAGATGGCAAGGTCGACATCTTGGAGGTGATGAATGCCTGCCTGTCGGAGGCGAACCAGGAGTAGCTGCTTAGATAGCGCGCGCTTGTGAAGGGCAGTGGACACGGGGGTGCCTTCAATCACGACCACGATGGCTTGCGGTGCGAAGCGCTTGAGGTGCAGGTTGCGCTGCACCTGCCGGAAGATGAGCTCGAGTGCCATGAGTGTATTCAAGACAATGAGGCCACCGAATAAGGTAGGGGAGTTGCCGAGCATTGCGCGGGCGGTGATGGCACCAAGAAGCAATGTCACACCAATGGTCACGATAGTTGGGCGGGCGTTGAGCCGCGGGCCGGCGATGCTGAGCAGCATGGTGAAAAAGCAGTACATCACCACCGTTGCAAGGAATACTCCCAGCGCGCCGGCTGGTGAAATGCCGATGTTGTACCACAGTTCTTCCCCAAATGAACTCGTTGGATCCAATGGGGCGGATGCGACATGTGTCATGGCAACGATTCTACGCTTTCGCAGACCACCCGTTGAGATGCGGAGTTGGCAACGCTGACTACAATGAGTGAGCGAAGCTAGGCAATGCAGTTCAATATTTCGTTCCTGAGTGAACGCAACACCATCACCCGAGCGTTCGAGCCGCGAGCATCAACCGAGAGTAGCAATAGAGAGTACCTATGACAGCTTTGGCACTTGCAGCATTGGTGTTTGGCATTGTCCTGCTGGGATCTTCCCTCCAACGACTTGGCGGTATGGGGTTGGCGCTGGTGTCGGCTCCAGTTATTTCCATTGCACTTGGGCCAATTCAAGGAGTGCTGCTGGTCAATATCCTGGCAGCTGTGAATGCCACGGTATCCACCGTAAGTATGCGCAAGGATATCCGGTGGAAGACGGTAGGGCTCATCGCTTCACTGATGTGGCTGGGTGCGGCGTTGGGTGCGCTGCTGATCTCGCGCGTGTCTGTCGCGCAATTGCAGACCATCGTCGGTGCCATGATTGCCTTGGCGTTGGTGGTTGTCGTTGTGGGAGCGAAGCGGGTGCCGCAGGCGCGGGGGAGTGTTCCGCCGATTGTTGCTGGGTTGGTTGCCGGGTTTACGAATACCTTGGCTGGGGTGGCTGGTCCCGTGATCACCGTTTATGGACAGGCTGCGCGAATGGAATTTCGGCACATTGCGGCGAGCTTGCAACCATTGTTTGTGATTTCTGGGTTGTTGAGTTTCGCCGTGAAGGAATTTTCGGGTGCTGCACGTTTGGATGAGGTGCCTTGGCAGGTGTGGCCTGCCGCGGTGGGGGCGGTGTTTCTGGGGAACTTTGTCGGTGCTGTATTGGCCAATCGTATTGATCCGCAGAAGGCTAGGAAATTGGGAATTTCCATTGCTTTTGCCGGCGCGTTGAGCGTGTTTTTCCGGGGTGTCATGGCGCTTTGATCACCCGCGTGTAAGCTGGTCAGCATGCTCCAAGCTGTTTCCTTTGCCCTCGCGGACTCGATCAATGTGCTGTTGATTGGTGTGCTGTTCGCGCTGGGGGTGATGCATCCGCGTCCTCGGAAATATGCCCGTGTTGCGGGAGTGCTTGTTGCGGGGGATTGGTTTGGGGTGTTTCTGCTTTCCGTTTTGACGCTTGCGGTGTTTGGCGGAATCAGTGATTGGGTCCAGGCTGCGCTTGCTTCTCCGGTGATTGGCCTATTGCTGTTGGCCTTGGCTGTTGTCACGGTTGTGCTGACCATTCGCGGCGGGGATTCTTCGGCGATGGTTGCGCGCTTGGCGTCGCCATTGCGGAGTGCTTCTTGGTCCACGTTTGTGGCTGGCATGGGCTTGGGTTTGATCCAGTCCGCCACAAGTTTGCCATTCTTCGTAGGCTTGGCGTACCTCTCAGCGGAGGCGTATCCGTTGGCGCTGCAGGGGGTTGGTTCGGTGTTCTACGCCGCTCTGGCGTTGTCCTTGCCGTCGTTGGTGGCAGTACTGATCGGCTTGGTATTGCGATTCCCTGAAAGTGTGCTGGGGCGAGCCCTGGCAGGTCTGCGCACCAAGCAAGCAGTGGTAACGAAATTTGCTGGATATGTCGTGGCTGCGTTGTTGGCGATTCTGGGAGTAGTCAGCCTGCTGCACTGAGCGAGGGTTAGACCACTGGCTTTGCAAAGAATGCAAGCCAGTCATCCCATTCGTTCAACGATTGCACCACACCGTAATTGAATGCTTGCTCGAGTTTGTCGAAGTTGCGTTCCGTATTGGCGATCTTCATTCGATTTGGCCGGAATACATACGCTTTGCCCTCAGCCTCCAGGCTGTCAATGAGGTCGGCAGCCTGGTTATAGCGGCCGTGACGGCTCAACGCTGCCTCGGCGACGATTGGACGGTTCCGGAGGAATTGCCGCATCAACCGAGGACTGCGGGGCTGGGTACGACGATATCCGGCCGGACGGGACCTGAGGACGAAGAATTTTTCAAACCCATCGTCGATGGCTGCCTGAATGATCAATCCACCTGAGTCGCCAAGGGCACCATCGACATACTCCACACCGTCAATGACCGGGACAGGCATGAGCCCCGGCAAGGTGGAACTCGCACGAACACGTTTCATAAGGGCTTCCAGTGTAGGGAAGTCCTCACGGCCCCAGTTCACTGTTTTGCCGGTGTTCGCCTCCATTGCGGCAATACGCATTGGGGTGGGGTTGGCTTGGAATGCTTCCCAATCGAACGGCAACGCTTGGTCGGGGAGGCCAATCTGTTCGTAGATGTATTCGGCGTTGAAGTATCCCGTCCCCTTCATGAAGGATTTCACACCGCCAGTGGTGGCGTCGCTTCCCATTTCCACGAACGATTGGCGGTTACGGAAGCGCGAACCGCTGAGGAAGTTCACGGCGTGCGTTGCGCCGGCGCTGATTCCCCCGACCCAGCCAAATTGCACATCGTTGGCTAGCAGTCGGTCAATGCAGCCGGCGGTGTATGCGTTGCGCATACCTCCACCTTCGATGACCAGGGCGGTATCACGTGCATCAATCATGGGTACTCCTTCGCTTGGGAGGGATTGGCTTCCTAGGGAAAGCCTCGGTGTTTGTCGTTCGCTCAGTGCTGGTTCACCAGGGCGCTGGTTTGCGTCTAGTGGTGCTTCTTGATTGGCAATAGGTGCAGGATACCGACGATCAGGAAGCCCACAATAAGCCCCATGATCATGGAGAAGAACGTATTGACCAGCCATTGCACGGCACCGCCGGCACCTGCGACGAGTTCTTCGATGTGGTGCACTTGGTCATAAGGCCAGTGCCAGCCCAGGTCCGCAAAACCAACCAGCAGGATGTGCCCGCCAACCCACAGCATGGCGAACGTTCCGACTACACCGATGACAGCCAACACCTTTGGCATTGCGGTGACCAGGCCCCGTCCAAGGCGTTGTGCTCCTTCTTGTGGCTTCTGTGCCAGGCGGAGGCCGGCGTCGTCCATCTTCACCAACAGTCCCACAGCCCCATACACGCCGAGGGTTACCACAATCGCCACGATCACCAGCACGGCCAGACGCATCCAGAAACTTTGCGCGGCGATTTCGTTAAGGGAAATCACCATGATTTCTGCCGACAAAATGAAATCGGTTGTGACCGCGCCCTTCACCAGGGCATTTTCATCCTTTGCTCCCTTGTCAGCGGCGGGGGTGTCGTGGTGGCCGCCGGTGAACCACTCCAGCACCTTTTCGGCGCCTTCAAAAGCGAGGTACAGACCTCCCAGCATGAGCAGCGGGGAGAGTGCCCACGGTGCCACGGCGGACAGCAGCATGGCAATTGGCAGAATGATGACGAGTTTGTTGAAGAGGCTGCCGCGCGCGATCCTCCAGATAATTGGGAGTTCGCGGTCAGGGGTCACACCTTCGACGAATTTCGGGGTCACCGCCGCGTCGTCGACGACCACACCTGCTGCTTTCGCTGTGGTTTTGCCCACCGCGGCACCGATGTCATCGATGCTTGCTGCCGCGGTTTTCGCGATGAGCGCTACGTCATCAAGTAGCGCAACCAATCCACCTGCCAAGGGGTCCTCCTATGGGAATTCTGAACTATCCCTTAGAGCTTACCGCTTGAGGAAGATTCGTGTATTGGTGCTCATGGGCCGACCTTGAGGGGTTATGCGGTTCTAGCGGTCGCCGGCGCTCAGCGGCAGCACGTGGAGCAATTCCACACTTCCGGCGCATGCGGTCAGGCCGTCCATCGGCACAAAGAGTGGGTCTTCAGTTTCAGGAACAATCACTTGGAATCCTGCTGCTGGTGTTGGCTCGCAGGTTTCCACCGGGTACTTCAAGGCTTGGCTGATGCTGAGTTGAGTGACGGCGCTTTGTCCTGGGGCGAGGCCGACGGTTTGTGGAATGATGGCCTGTTCGCCGGTGGCGCCTTCAAAGATGGCGCTGGCCCCGATCACGTCGCCGCCGGCCCGGTTGACGAAGGCGACTCCGGGATAACCGCGTGTTTCGCAGTGTTTGGTGCTGGTGTTGGTCAGCGAAAGAATTGCGGAACCGCCTTGGTCTGCAACGAGGTTAGCTTCGATGGCGTCTGCCGGGCACCAATTCACGTTTGGATCGGGGGTGTGGGTTGGGGTCCAGGTTTGTTTTGGCTGGACGGTTGCCAGGGGTGCGGTGCTCGCTGCCCCGGTGGATTGCGACGCCAAACTGTTCGCGCTGGTGTCCGTTGCCACGGCGGTGGCCTGGGAGGTGCTGGTTTGCGCTGCATTGTTGGCCGCGGTGCCACAGGCAGTCAGTATCAGGGTGGCGCCGAGAACCGCGGTGAGCGCCGAGGCGCGGGTGGTGGTGTTCGAAATCCTGGGGGTGGTGTTCTTCATATGAACCAATGTAGCGAATTTGTCACTGGTGTGAGTCGGGATGAAATTCGCGGGCACTTTGCCGGTATTCGTGACGAATGGTGGGTGATCTCAGTATGCTCGTGGTGATTGCTACTACAGTAGAAGTGAATGATGCATCGTGAATAGTGCATGTTGATTTGTGAAAGAAGGATTCCGCATGGGCTTCAACCCTGAGTTTGATCTGTTCCAATTGCCTGAGGAGTACCGTGAGCTGCGGGCAGCCATCCGCGACTTGGCGGAGCAGGCTATTGCGCCATTTGCGAAGGATGTTGACGAGAATGAGCGTTTCCCTGAGGAAGCTCTGGAGGCGCTGAACTCTGCTGGTTTTAATGCGTTGCATGTACCGGAGGCGTATGGCGGCCAGGGTGGCGACTCGTTGGCTGCTGTGATTGTGATCGAAGAAGTTGCTCGTGTCTGTGGCTCTTCGTCGTTGATTCCAGCAGTGAATAAGCTGGGAACGATGGGACTGATCCTCAACGGTTCTGAGGAATTGAAGCAGGAGGTTCTTCCTGACATTGCTAACGGTGCAATGGCTTCTTACGCGCTCACCGAGCGTGAAGCTGGGTCCGACGCCGGTGCGATGAAGACCCGTGCAGTTCGTGAGGGTGATGAGTGGGTCATCAATGGTTCCAAGTGCTTCATCACCAACGGTGGTCGTTCCACCTGGTACACGGTGATGGCAGTTACTGACCCGGAGGCTGGCGCTCGTGGAATTTCTGCCTTCATGGTGCATAAGGACGATCCGGGCTTCCGCGTGGGTGGTTTGGAGCACAAGTTGGGCATCAAGGGTTCGCCTACTGCTGAGCTGTACTTTGAGGATTGCCGTGTGCCGGCGCATCGCATGATTGGTGAAGAGGGCACCGGTTTTAAGACTGCGCTGGAGACGTTGGATCACACTCGTCCGACGATTGGTGCTCAGGCTTTGGGTATCGCGCAGGGCGCGTTCGATGAGGCAGTGAAGTACGTGAAGGAGCGTAAGCAATTCGGCAAGTCCATTGCTGAGTTCCAGAACACGCAGTTCATGTTGGCTGACATGAAGATGAAGATCGATGCGGCTCGTTTGATGATCTATGCAGCTGCTTCCAATGCGGAGCGTGGTTTCGCAGAAGGTGGCGAGAAGTTGGGTCTGATGGCTGCCGGTTCGAAGGCGTTTGCTTCGGATATTGCGATGGAAGTGACGACCGATGCGGTGCAGTTGTTGGGCGGCTATGGTTTCACCCGTGATTTCCCACTTGAGCGTATGATGCGCGATGCGAAGATCACCCAGATCTATGAAGGTACGAACCAGATCTGCCGTATGGTGATGGGTCGCCAGATCCTCGGCTAAGTTTTTGGGTTTACGAGCCTGGACTTGGAATGTACTTATTCCAAGTCCAGGCTCGTAGTGGTTGTGCTACCATTTGGCCATGTTGGCAACTCGAACATTTTCAACGCGCTACCACCGGTATCCACGGCGTTTGCGTCGCCCTGCTGTGGGGTTCGTTGCAGTGACCAGTATGGCGAGTTTGTGGCTGGCTGCTTGCTCGGATAGTGCACCAACTGCGTCACAGCATGCTGCAACCACTACGCAGTCCACCATTACTTCTACCACCTCTACCACCGCTACCAACTCAACTACCTCTACTGCTTCTACTGCCCCTACTACCTCTAGTACGCAACAATCCTTGGATGGTGCCGTAGTGGACTCATTGCGGGAAATTGTGACTAGGGTGCCGGTTGAACCGGGAGATCATGTCGATGTTGCTGGTCAACCGGCGACAGTGTGTACGTATGGTGATGGCTTTGGTTTGCATGTGGTGGTGGCGAATCAGTTTGCGAGTTGTGAATTTGCGCATGCAGTCACGGATGTGTTCACCGCTGGGTTGAACGCCACCGACAATGATGTTCGCGCAGTACTACCGGCTACGAAAACGGTGAATAGTCAGGTCACCGGCCGTGAATACGAGGTCACATGTACCGCTGATGCGGATCGCGTGGTGCGATGCGTGGGTGGCGAAGGTGCGGAGATTTGGATGTACTAGTGCCATTCGTGTGGCACACTTGAGTCATGGTTGAAATGAAGGACATGATGGCTCCCCCTCCGGTACTGCTTCCAGCAGATGAGGTGCCCGCAAATATTGCAATCGAGACTGCGATCGCGTTCCCAGCAAGTCCCGTTGTGTGGGCGACATTGGCTGAGGAGGCTTTGCGGACAGCTACAGCCGATGGGGCGGGTGCCGAAGCGAAGGTCACGGCCTACGCGTTTGCTCGTACTGGCTACCACCGTTCGCTCGATCGCTTGCGAGCGAACGGTTGGAAAGGGTGGGGTCCTGTTCCAATGAGTCACGAGGCAAATGGGGGAGTGCTGCGCGCAATTGCGGCGTTGGCTATCGCTTCTCGTGTCATTGGTGATGATGCAGAATACGACCGCTGCCGGGCCATGCTTTCCGATGCAGATCCGGCGAGTGTGCCTGCTCTCATTGATGTGTGGCTATAGTGGCGAGGACCGGTCGCGAACGCTAAGGCATAACAAACGGGGCGTCGATGAATCTCGAATTGAGAACCATCGACGCCCCGATTGTATTGATTGGGATGTCGCCAGGTGATGGTGCGGGCGACATCCCGTGCGTGGTGCGAACTACCTATGGATGTGGTTAGCCGACCTGGAATACACCAGCGGTTGGCAGGAAGTTGCAGTTCACTGCGCCTGCGTCGCCTTCGTTGGTGGTTACGCCGCCTTCCAGGAACGCCAGGACGGTACCGGAGCCGGTTTGCGCGGTTCCGTTGATGGTGCCAGGGCCTTCAGGGTTGATGCCCTTGTAGCTGAGCTGGGTAACTCCGCGCTTACCGTTGTTGACATTGACCCAGTGCACGCGCATTGCGGTGTTCTGCTGTTCTGCCACGGTGCCGGTGCCGATTGCGGTGAAGACGAATTCGAGCTCGCCTGCAGCAACACCTGGGAGTGGCAAGTGAGCTGGGCCAGGCACTGCCATTGCGGTGCCTACTGCACGGTTTTGACCGGAAATGCAGCGATCAGCAACGGTTGGCCAGGCGAATTGGGTGAAGCGAGGAGCGTCAGTTGGCATTGGGACGCCCTTGCCTTCTTCGCCGCGGAAAAATCCAACCAGCTTAACGAGCAGTTCGCCAACGCGTGGCGGGGTGTTTGGGTTGGTGGCAGCGTCTTCGATAACCTTGAGGGTTTCAGCGTTTGGACGACCCAAGTGGTCAAGAGATCCAACCTGGGCAGAAGCGGTAGCTGGTGCAATGATGGCTGGCGCAGCGAGCGCAGTAACCGTGGTGAGTGCTGCAACTGCGCGGCGGGTACGCGAAGAGATAGACACGATGAGCCTTTCCATAAGTAGTTCGAGCGGGTGGTTTGCCGAATCACTTGGTTCTCACTTCCTTGGTCTGTAGCCGTCGCTGTGTGGCGATTTGGTTGGGACCGTTGAAGTGGGAGCCTGTTGGCATAACACCCCGCCGTAACATTTGTAACATCAGTAACAATAGTCACATTGGTTACATTTGTCACGGCATTGAAACAGTTTTGCCTACACTAGCATTTTCCAGCGGGTGGAGGTGGAAGAATCTGGAAATTCACATTGCTGCAGGTAGCTTTAGTAAAAGCTGTCACTATTGCAGCCGCTTTCCACGCGGTTTTCGGGGGTAGATCCATCAAGTCGCCGAGGTGAGAGTCTGCTGCTGGCACCTGCTATTTGGTCACCAAATGATCGTCAAAGGGGGCCAATAGGTTGTGATTTGATGGTTGTTTGCTCACTGGTCGGCGAATGGATTGCACCTACGGTGGCGCGAAATTGTAGGGACAAGCGCTGCGAGGGGTAATATAATCAAGTTCGACCATTCATTAAACATCCAGGAAGCTTTCAAACTAGTGTCACTCACTGAATTCCGTAATGTCGCCATCGTTGCTCACGTAGACCATGGCAAGACCACCCTCGTGGACGCAATGCTCCACCAATCCGGCGCTTTTTCTGCCCACGGCGAAGTGGAAGAACGCATCATGGATTCCGGTGACCTAGAAAAGGAAAAGGGCATCACCATCCTTGCGAAGAATACGGCGATCCGCCGCAAGGGTGCAGGCAAAGACGGTGCTGATCTCATCATCAACGTGATCGACACTCCTGGTCACGCCGACTTCGGTGGCGAAGTAGAACGCGCCCTGTCCATGGTTGATGGTGTCGTGTTGCTGGTTGATGCGTCCGAAGGACCACTCCCGCAAACCCGTTTCGTATTGGGCAAGGCACTGGCTGCAAAGATGCCGGTGATTATCTGTGTAAACAAGACAGATCGTCCAGATGCACGCATTGACGAGGTGGTTGAGGAATCGCAGGATCTCCTGTTGGAACTCGCCTCCACCCTGGAGGACGAAGCAGCTGAAGCTGCAGAAATGCTCCTCGACCTGCCGGTGCTGTACGCATCCGGACGTGAAGGTAAGGCATCAACCGAGAATCCAGGCAACGGAAATGTTCCGAATGCTGAAGACCTGCAAGCATTGTTCGACGTGCTTTACGACGTGCTTCCAGAGCCTTCTGCAGATGTCGACGCACCGCTCCAAGCACATGTCACCAACCTGGACTCCTCGTCCTTCCTGGGGCGTATTGGCCTGGTACGTATTCACGCTGGAAAACTTCGTAAGGGTCAGCAGGTAGCCTGGATCCACTATGACGAGGAAGGCAACCAGCACACCAAGACGGCGAAAATTGCCGAATTGCTCCGGACGGACGGTGTGGTGCGCGTACAAGCTGATGAGATGATCGCAGGTGATATTGCCGCTATCTCTGGTATCGAAAACATCATGATTGGCGATACCCTGGCAGATATTGACAACCCAGTGGCATTGCCGCGCATCACTGTGGACGAGCCGGCAATTTCCATGACCATCGGCGTAAACACCTCCCCAATGGCTGGAAAGGGTGGCGGTGACAAGCTCACCGCTCGCGTGGTGAAGGCTCGCCTGGAACAAGAACTTATCGGCAACGTATCGCTGCGCGTATTGCCTACAGAACGCCCGGATGCTTGGGAAGTGCAAGGCCGTGGCGAAATGGCGTTGTCCGTGCTGGTGGAAACCATGCGTCGTGAAGGCTTTGAGCTCACCGTGGGCAAGCCACAAGTGGTCACAAAGACCGTCGATGGCAAGGTACAGGAACCATACGAAAACCTCATCATCGATGTGCCAGAAGAACACCTGGGTGCCGTCACCCAGCTCATGGCCGCACGTAAGGGTCGCATGGAAGGGATGGACAACACCGGCTCTGGCTGGATCCGTATGCGATTCGTGGTGCCAGCTCGCGGCCTCATCGGATTCCGCACCGTGTTCATGACAGAAACTCGCGGAACCGGTATCGCCAACAGCTACTCCGCTGGCTATGACGTTTGGGCGGGAGAGATTAAGGACCGCGCATCCGGATCCTTGGTGGCAGACCGCTCCGGTCAAATCACTGCCTACGCATTGCAACAGCTTGCCGACCGCGGTTCCTTCTTCGTTGAGCCAGGTGCCGAAGCCTATGAAGGCATGGTTGTGGGCGCTAATAACCGCGAAGAAGACATGGACATCAACATCACCAAGGAAAAGAAGCTGACCAACATGCGTTCAGCAACTTCCGAGGCGACCGTTACGCTGGCAAAGGCACGCACCTTGAGCTTGGAAGAAGCCATGGAATTCTGTGGTGCTGACGAATGTGTGGAAGTTACTCCAGAAGTCGTTCGCGTCCGCAAGGTGATCCTGAACGCAACGGACCGTGCACGCGCCCGCTCTCGTGAGAAGCAGCGTAATAAGGGCTAACTTCCCGTGCGTCGTCGAGCTTCCTCAACGTTTCGCTACGCTGCGCTGCACCTGCTCAGCGTATCGCTCGTACTGGGTATCGCTTCGTGCGCTGCGCGTCCTGGCGATGCCCCAGTAATTGAAGAAGCTCAACCTACACGAGCGCAACCAGCGCCGACCCCTTCAACTAATCCAAGGGACTTGCGTACGCTGCGCATTGGCGTCGGCCAAATGTCCACGAATCTGAACCCGCACGTGGCAGGAAATGTGAATGTGGCGGCCCGCTTGGTCGCCGAGTTGACACTGCCCAGTGCGTTCATCGAAGGCGAAGATCCACAACTGCCTGGCGGTACCATCGCCCTGGTACCGAACACCGATGTATTTAGCAGCATCGAGCCGAATGATCCAGACGCACCAACCGCTGTGACCTACACCTTCAATTCGGCCGCGCAATGGTCGGATGGAACCCCAATGTCCCCGCAAGACCTGCAGTATCTTGTTGAGCAGATCGCGACGCATCCTGTGTCTTCCGGTGCGGCACTCTATGCCCGGATTTCGAGCATCGAAACGCTGGGTGCCCGGCAGGTACGCGTGAATTTTGATCAGCCATTCGGCGAATGGAAATCGCTGTTCCGCTTCATTTTGCCGAGCCATATCTATGGCAATGAAAAACGCAATTTTGCTTCGATGATGCAACAAGGTGTTGCTGCCAGCGGTGGCCAATATCGTGTGGCGTCGTTTGATTCGGGGAGGGGATTGCTTGAGCTGGAGCGCAACGACCGGTGGTGGGGCAGTACCGTCGCGGCCACGGATCGACTCGTTTTCACTACCGCACCAGATGCCATTACTGCCGCCCAAATGCTGCGCACCTCGCAGCTCGACTTGGCAATTCAAACTCAGCTGGACACCACACAGCTGACCTGGGAACAAATGCAGGGACTGCAGATTCGGTCCGCAACGTTGCCGTTGCAATTGCAGATTGAAGCGAACGCTCAGTTGCTCGATGTTTCTGCTCGACGCCAATTGCTGTCGCTGATCGATCCAACAATCGTGGGGCAAGTAGCAACAGCTTCATTGACCTACCCACCAGTTCACTGGAACCCAGGATTCGCCCGGATTGATGATGTCGATGGCAATGCGCTGTCCAGCAACATTGGCAGCCCCATCCGCATTGGAGCAGCGATGGAGGATGCGATGAGTGTTCGTGTCGCCCGGACAGTAGCGGACCAGCTCACCCGAAATGGTGTGTATGCAGAGGTCGTCCAAGCTTCGCTGAGCGACTTGGAACTCGCACGCGGTGCCACGTCAACTGGAATCGCCAATGCTCCTGCCGTGAATACATCACCGGGTGATACGGAACCACTTGCAACATCAAGTCCACAAGCTTCGGGCACTGCCACAGCGGCGACCAGTGCTGCGACCAGCGCTGCAACCAGCACTGCAACCAGCAGTGCGGCCAATAGCGCGGCCATAAACACTACTGAACGCAGCAACGACGCCACTGCACCTGGGGATACCACGGTGACAGCTCCAGTGCATCTCATTGTGCGATGGAACGAAGTCCCAAATGCCGTCCGCAATGCAGCGGTCTACCTGGAACAATTTGGCTGTATTGAGCAAATGTTCAATCAGGACATTGCTGGCGCCCAAGATTCTACAACCACTGCTGAAGTTACGCCGCTATCAAGCTCCGATGTCGCCGAACCATCAGCACCATCAGAGACAACTTCAGGTGCAGCAAGTTCCGAGGATCAACCAACACAACAACGCAATAGTCTCATCGGCAATATCTGCGACCCAACCATCAACGCGCTCTTGGCAGATGAGTCGATGGATGAAGGCACTCTGGCTGAGGCGATGGACCGGAGCATTGCTGACCTTGCCCTGGTGATGCCAGTCATCGGTACACAGCACAGTGCCGCCCTGTCCACGCGGATTCTGGGACCAAGTGAGGATTTTCTCGATTGGCCTGTGGGGACACTTGCCGGCCTTATGCTCACTGCGCCATCATGGCGTAATGCCCGAGCCGTCCAAGCTGAACAGCCTCAGCTGACTGACTGATGACCACCGTTTCACCCTCTCCAAGCGAAAGCACCTAACCATGAATCAGTATCGTGAACTTCCGCGAATTTTGTTCGTCCACGCGCACCCGGATGACGAGGCAATTTGGACCGGCCTGTTCATTGCAACGGCAATTCGACACGGGATGCACGTGGAAATTTGCACCTGCACGCTGGGAGAAGAGGGAGAGGTGATCCCACCCGAACTGGCCCGGTTTGTGACCGACACGCAACATCCGGAAGGCACAGGCCTGCTGGGTGGGTTCCGGTATGCCGAACTGCAGCGCGCACGGGCAGCGTTGGGATTGTCAGCACAACCCGTCATACTCGGCGGTGTTGGCGCGTGGCGAGATTCTGGCATGGCGGGAACACCCACCATCGAACAGCGTCGGGCATTCGCCAACGAGACGGCCCACGAAGCCAAGGAAAACTTCGATCAGCAGGTCCATCAACTCAGCGAGTTGATTCGTGAGATACAACCAGACCTGGTCGTGACCTACGGTCCAGATGGCGGTTATGGCCATCCTGACCACATTCGTGCCCACCGAATCACCCATGACGCAGTTGCACAAACGGTGGCCGAAGGGCAGGCTTACGTGAAACAAATTCTCTGGGCAGTCACGGATCTGGGGGCCGTGGAACGCGGGTTTGAGTCCCTGCAGCCCGACGCCGTACCGGCCGAATGGACGCGAGATGACCTCGCAGGTGTACCTACAGACGACGTAGATTTTCACGTGGTGGGCAGTCCAGCAGATTGTGCGGTCAAACTCGCAGCGATGCAGGCCCATGCCACGCAGATTCTCGTAGCGCCGAGCAAGCAAGTATTCGCACTATCCAATCTTGTCACCCAGCCAGTGTTGCCGAGCGAAGGGTATCAGGTGGGTTGGACTGCTCCTGGAGTACCAGAAAACTGGGCTGTGGAGGCCCTCGGAGACTTCGCTGAGCACGGAAGCAGTGTCGTTCCGCTTGTCCCAACTGCAGACCGCACAGAGTTACACAACGACCAACCCGTGCGCGACGGTCAAGGGGAATTGGCACAGCACGCTGATGAGACTGTGGAAGGCGGAATGCAATGAGTCATCGTGATACCAGTGAACCGAATTGGGGGAAGCCGGGGATTTCCCAGGCGCGCCGAGATGTCACTCGTGCGGAAACCATACGGGGTATCACCTGGTTGAGTTTGGGCATGCTGTTCGGTCTTTTTGTGGAGATCCTGTATGTGGGAACTCGGATCACTATCGGCGACATGCTCATTCCGATTCCTTGGACCATTGTATTTGCGTTCTTCTTCAACCGGGCAGTGAGCAATATCGCCAAACTGTGGACGGATAATTCCTTGGTTGCAGCGATACCTTTGATCGTTTGGCTCAGCGGATTTATGGTGCTGCTTGCTTGGCCAGTGGTTGGTATCACTGCTGATCAACTGGTGCCGCAGTCACTGTGGTCTATATTGGTACTCATTGCAGGCGCCGTTGGAGCTGCCTGGCCACTTCGGCCACGTTTTCCTGAATCGACGTGAACAGGGCGCGGTTCTGTTGGCTCCCGCCCGATGCTGTAGAATTTGAAGATATTTGTTCATCAAGGAAGAAGAGATTAACCAGCCATGACTTACACCATCGCGCAACCATGTGTTGACGTAATGGACCGCGCTTGCGTCGAAGAATGCCCTGTTGACTGCATTTACGAAGGTCAGCGATCTTTGTACATTCACCCGGACGAGTGCGTGGACTGTGGCGCTTGTGAACCTGTGTGCCCTGTTGAGGCAATCTTCTACGAAGATGATGTGCCAGATGAGTGGGTGGACTACAACGACGCAAACGCCGCCTTTTTTGATGATTTGGGTTCACCTGGTGGCGCCGCGAAGCTCGGCCCGCAGGATTTCGACGCCCCGTTGGTCGAAGCTCTCCCGCCACAAAACCAAGATCACTAAATTCAGGTGGTGATTGCCCCCAACCGCCATACATGGGGGCAATGAGTGTGCAAAAACGCATGCTTGTCACTGTCGCGAGCTCAAATAAAGGAACATCATGCCTATTCAGCGCGTACCAGTAGGGAACCGACTGCCAGATTTTCCATGGGATTCCTTGGCCGCGGCAAAAGCAACTGCACAGTCCCACCCGGATGGCATTGTGGACCTATCGGTGGGCACGCCGGTGGATCCAGTCAGCCCAAGTATTCAACTTGCGCTGAGCAACCATGCTGCCGAACCGGGATACCCGCAGACCAAGGGCACACCAGAACTCCGCACCGCAATCGTGAACGCGATGCAGCGCCGCCATGGAGTGGAGGGGTTGCAGGAATCCTCAAACGTACTGCCTGTTATTGGCACAAAAGAGGCAATTGCATGGTTGCCAATGTTGCTCGGCATCGGTGCAGGACAAACCGTTGTGATCCCGGAGCTTGCGTATCCAACGTATGAAGTTTCCGCCAAGCTCGCGGGTGCTGAAGTGGTCCGGGCGGATTCGCTGTTGGCACTCGGCCCGGCAACACCAGCGCTGATGTATATCAATTCTCCAGCGAATCCGCACGGCAAAGTGCTTGGGGTAGAGCACTTGCGGAAAATTGTGGAATTTTCTCGTCAGCGGGGAACCATCATCGTCTCTGATGAGTGCTATCTGGGCCTTGGCTGGGACCCGGAGAACCCTCCAGTGTCGATATTGGATCCGCGAGTTTGCGATGGGGATTTCACCAATCTCATTGCTGTCCATTCGTTGTCCAAAACTTCGAATCTCGCGAGCTACCGCGCCGGGTGGTTGGCTGGTGATGCCAACCTTATCCAGGAGCTGCTGGAAGTCCGCCGCCACGCAGGGCTGATGACCCCAGGTCCAATTCAACATGCGATGGTCGCCGCGTTGGAAGAGGACGGTCATGAGCAACTGCAGTACTCGGTGTACCAACAACGCCGAACACTGTTGAAGTCCGCGTTGGAATCCGCCGGTTTCACGATCGATTGCTCTGAAGCTGGACTGTACCTCTGGGCAACCGAAGGCAAGGACTGCCGCGAAACAGTCGACCGTTTGGCATCCATCGGTATCCTTTGTGCACCAGGTGATTTCTATGGTCCAAAGGGACAATTGCATGTGCGTATTGGGCTGACCGCCAGCGATGAACGCATCGCCGCTGCCGCCGAACGTATCGCAACCCTGCAATAAGGCGAAAACGCCTCCACGGCAATACGCCAATACGAAGACACGAAAATACGAATGTGCCCTTACCCTGCAAACAGGGTAAGGGCACATTCGCCAATCAGCACAGACTAGTTAGCGTGCAAAGCCTCATTCAGCTCCACAGCATTCGTGTTTTGCACTGCCTCAACCGCACCGGAAACGGAATTACGGCGGAACAAAATACCAGACTTGCCGGAAAGCTCCGCAGCCTTCACCGTGGTACCTTCAGCCACCCCAAGTTGCGAAGCAACTGCACCCTGGACTGTCACCTTGGTACCGAAGGTGAGGTACAGGCCAGCTTCCACGATCACATCATCACCAATGGAAATGCCAATGCCAGCATTTGCACCCAACAGGCAACGTTCACCCACAGCGATAACTTCCTTACCGCCGCCGGACAAGGTACCCATGATCGAAGCGCCGCCACCAACATCGGAGCCATCGCCAACAACCACACCGCCAGAAATGCGACCCTCGACCATCGAAGCGCCAAGCGTACCAGCATTGAAATTCACAAAACCTTCATGCATAACGGTGGTGCCTTCAGCCAAATGTGCACCCAAACGCACCCGATCAGCGTCACCGATGCGCACCCCAGTTGGGATGACATAATCAACCATGCGAGGGAACTTATCCACGGAGTACACGGTTACCGGGCCGCGCTCAGCCTGCAGATTCGCGCGTACTTCCTGGAAGCCCTCAACCGCACAAGGACCATGGTTCGTCCACACAACATTTGCGAGCAAACCAAAAATGCCATCCAAATTGCAGCCGTGCGGTTGAATCAACCGGCCAGAAATCAGGTGCAGGCGGAGGTAGGCGTCGAATGCATCGATCGGTGCGGCATTGAGATCCGCAATTACCGTCGACACCGCGACCCGCTCGACACCGCGCAGCGAATCAACCACCGCGAGCGGACCCTCGGTAGAGGTAGTCGTGCCAGCGTCACCCGTGGCCTCAACCAATTCAAACGAGCTAAACCACGCATCCAAAACAGTGCCGTCGGTGGTCAGCGTTGCATATCCAGTTCCAATTGCTCCAATCATGGTCACCAATGTTACCGCACCGGCTGCTTCCCCCGAGTCACCAACCAACCCAAGGCGCTGAGCAGTCCAAACGCAACAATCGCAAAGAATACCTGCGTCCGGGCACCATCATCCGCCAACATCAAACCAGCCAAACCCAGCAACAACACCACCGTCACCCACGGCAAAACCGGGTAGGCCCACATGCGAACAACCAACGAACCCTCAGCTTCCAATTGCGGACGCAACGCCAGGTGGGAAAACACAATCATCAACCACACCACCAGCAAAGAACCACCCACCACATTGAACAAAATCTGAATGAGATTCCCCGGACCCCAAACCTGCAACGCCACAGAAACAAACGCGAAGAACAACGAACTCAGCACCGCAAACAACGGCACCTGACGGGTAGAAACCGCCGCAAAAGCGCGCGGTGCGTACCCCTGCTTGGCAAAGGAATACACCAACCGCGAGGTGGCATAAATCTGCGCATTAAATGCACTCAACAGCGCCAACACAATCGTCACTTCCATAATCGTCACCGCACCGGGAATGTTCGCCAACGCCAACACCTGCGTGAACGGCGAAGCGGCAGCGCTATCCGCTCCGCCCACCTGCTCCGGCGGCAACAACGCCGCAATAAGGAACACCGACCCCACATAAAACACCGAAATACGGAAAATGACCGCGCGCGTAGCCGATGCCACCGCCGCGGTAGGGTTGCGCGATTCAGCGGCCGCAATCGTAATGATCTCGATACCACCGAACGCAAAAGCAACCGCCAACAAACCAGCTGCAATGCCAGGCACCCCATTCGGTGCAAAATCCGCGAAGTGTGACAACCCAGGCGAGTCCACCTGCGGCACCAATCCGAACAACAGCGCACCACCAATGATCATGAACAGCACGATCACCGCCACCTTGATAAAGGCAAACCAGTACTCAAACTCGCCGAAGCCCCGCACCCCCACAAGATTCACAATGGTGAACAACACCACCGCCACCAATCCCGGTATCCACGGTTCCACCCCAAACCACGCGCCCATGATCGCCCCCGCACCCGCGATCTCCGCACCCATCACCATGATGAGCATGAACCAATACAACCAGCCAAGGGAAAACCCCGCCCACGGCCCAAACGCCATCCTCCCATACTCAGCAAAGGAACCCGACGCCGGCCGGGCAGCTGCCATTTCACCAAGCATTTGCATGACCAGCACAACGATGACTCCCGCCACCATGTACGACAACAGCACCGCCGGCCCAGCCGCTGCGATACCCACACCGGAACCGAGAAACAGACCAGCACCAATCGCTGACCCGAGCCCCATCATGGTGAGGTGGCGTGTCTCCAATCCATTACCCAGGGCGCTGGTGCCGGGAGCAGGGCTGTCAGTACGAACGTGTGCGTTTTGCATGGAGTCATTCAAGCACAACCAACGGGTGGGCTGCTAACTCCGTAGGCTGTTACCTCCGCGGGCTAAGATGAACAGCATGACTGCACCAAGTGACAACCCGCGAGCCCAGGAAACCGAGCCGACACCACCAACTGAGGACTTGGCCTTGGGTCAAACCCTCGCGACGGCCCTGAGCAACGGCCCGGTGGCCCTCACCCAAGCGCTCGTTGATGTGTATAGCTAATCGCACCACGAACAAGCACTGGTAGATGGACTGGAACCAGTGCTGCGGAGTTTGGCTGGGGTAGAAGTTACGCGCCGGGGAAATACGTTGGTTGCTCGAACACAGCGGGGGCTGGGAGACCGAGTGGTATTGGCTGGTCATATTGATACGGTTCCGCCGGCGAACAACTGCCCGGGCCATCGCGGTCCGGATCCCATTACTGGGGAAGACACCATTTTTGGGTTGGGAAGCGTGGACATGAAGTCCGGAGCTGCCTGCTATTTGCATGCCTTTGCGGTGTTGGCAAATGCTCCTGAACTACAGCGTGACATGACGTTGGTGCTGTATGAAGGGGAAGAGGTGGCGTCGAGGTACAACGGTTTGAATCACTTGGTTGGCAGTGATCCTGATTTGCTGCAAGGATCCGTGGCGCTGCTTGGGGAACCGACGGGCGGAATCATCGAGGCTGGTTGTCAGGGCACCATTCGAGTGAAGATTATTGCCCATGGTGCTCGTGCGCATTCCGCCCGCAGCTGGCTTGGCCACAATGCACTCCACGGGCTTGCGCGGGTGATTGCCCGGGTCGCAGAATATCAAGACACCACCAACCATGACGTAGTGATCGATGGCTTGAAGTACCGAGAAGGTTGCAATGCGGTGATGTGCGAGTCCGGGGTGGCAACGAACACGATCCCAGATGCTGCATGGGCGTTTGTGAACTTCCGCTATGCTCCACATCGCGATGTCGATGCGGCACTCGCTGCCTTGTGGGACATCCTTAAGGTCGGGACACCTGAGCAACCTGCGGAAGGGTTTACCCTGGAAATTGACGATATTTCCCCTGCGGCAATGCCAGGATTGGATCGCCCCGCTGCGGCGGCCTTGGTGGCGGCTACTGGTGGCCAAGTCCGCGCGAAATATGGTTGGACGGATGTGGCACGGTTTACGGCGTTGGGGATTCCGGCGGTGAATTTCGGGCCGGGTGACCCAGGTTTGTGTCACACCGTGGATGAGCGTTGTCCGGTGCAGCAAATTGAGCAGGTGAGTTCTCAACTGATTGCTTTCCTAACGGGCAATTCGCGGTAAGGGTGCGTAAGGTGGGGTGTATGTCTAACACCCCTTCTGAACAAAAGCGTGAGGTTGGTTTCCGCGGGCCGGTTGTGGTTCGTGGGAGTCAGCGTGGCCAGAAAGATGGTTCTACTTCTGACAAGCGATTGTTGCGTAGTCAGGCTGGCTCTGATTGGCTGCACACGGATCCGTGGCGGGTGATGCGAATCCAGTCCGAATTTGTGGATGGGTTCGGCGCTTTGGCGAAGATTCCACGTGCAATTACTGTGTTTGGTTCGGCGCGAGTTCCGGAGGATCATCCGTATTATGCAACCGGCGTGGAGTTGGGGCGTTTGATTGCGGAGGCTGGGTACGCCACGATTACGGGCGGCGGTCCCAGCCTGATGGAGGCTCCTAACCGTGGTGCGTTGGAGGCGGGCGGTTTGTCGGTTGGTTTGGGTATCGAGTTGCCGATGGAGCAGGGGCTGAATCCGTATGTGGATTTGGGGTTGAATTTCCGTTACTTCTTTGTCCGCAAGACGATGTTTTTGAAGTATTCCCAAGCGTTCATCTGTTTGCCTGGTGGTTTTGGCACGCTTGATGAGTTGTTTGAGGCTTTGGTGATGACCCAAACGCAGAAGATTGAGCGTTTCCCAATTGTGTTGATTGGTTCGGAGTTCTGGGGTGGCTTGGTGGAGTGGATCCGGACTCGCTTGGTTGATGAGGGCATGATTCATCCAGATGATATGGATTTGCTGCATGTGACGGATGATCCTGCTGATGCGGTTCGGGTTTGTGTGGAGGCTCATGGCCAGCATGTGGATGATTTGCGGGCTCGCCAGGAGGAGTTGCGCCTGGAGCAGGAGAAGTTGGATCAGGAGCTTGCTCGTTTCGTCGGTGAAGAGGAAGCATAGACGGTAGGTTATTGGTATGTTTTGGCTCTTTTCGATTGTTGGCGCTTTGCTCTTTGCTGCGTTGATGACTGTGGTGTTTGCGC